>NZ_DATBKY010000091.1:0-36145 GCF_036555685.1 Actinophytocola sp.
CCTTCAGCACATGGACGACAGAACGCCCGCCGTTCAAGATCACGAACGACGGGCGTTCTGCCTGTTCAGAGCGCGGAGGATGCGGGATTTGAACCCGCGAGGGCTATCACACCCAACACGATTTCCAATCGTGCGCACTAGGCCACTATGCGAATCCTCCGCCGGGGAGCCTACCGGAGGGCGCGGCGACCGCTCAAAACGCCCGCTCCGCGCACACGAGCGCCGGCCGCGGGATCGCGGCCGGCGCTCGTGGTCTCTGGCTTCAGTCCTCGTCCGGCTTGGCGTGGTCGGCCACGCCGGGGTTCGGGTCGCGGTCGAGGTCGATCAGCGGGTGCCGGTCCGCGCCGTCGGGCGCCGAGTGGCGCCCCTTCGGCTCGCCCTCCACCGCGCTCCCCCGTTCCTCCCGGTCAGCTTGCATGACGTCCTCCTCGTCTCCCACGTCAGCTGATCGTTCGGGCAGTATCCCTTACCCGAGGACGGTCAGCCTGACCACCTGCGGATCGTGGTCGCTCGCCTGGTCGGCGAACTCCGCGTTGATGTGCACGACGTCGTAGTCCGGCACCATCAGGCCGGTGACCAGCGCATGGTCCAGCGCCTGCGAGTTGCCCTCGAAGACGTAGCTGTACCGCTCGTCGCGGGGCAGCACGTTCATCAGGTCGAGCAGCCGGTGACCGCTGGTCAGCGTGTGCAGCGCGGGCGAGAACTGGAAGTCGTTCAGGTCGCCGAGCACGACGACGTCGGCCCGGCGGTCGACGTCCTGGATCTGCTTGACGAAGTTGTTGACCTCGGTCGCCTGCGCCACCCGCTGGGTCTCGCTGCTGCGCGTCGGCGGCTGGAAGCGGCCGTACATCGGCTGGTCGCCGCCCTTGGAGTTGAAGTGGTTGGCTACCACGAACACCGTCTTGCCGCGGAAGACGAACTCGCCCGCGAGTGGCTTGCGGCTGTCCGTCCACGCCTCGCTGCCCGGGTTGATCCGGCCCGGCGACACCGACAGCGCCGGCTCCTTCGTGCCGGTCACCGCGACGGCCGTGGTCGAGTCGCCACCGGGGCGGTCCACAAAGGACACGCGAGCGGGGTTGAACAGGAATGCCACCCGGATGTTGCCGCCCGGCGCGCCCCCGTCCTGGTCGTCGACCGGGTCGATCTCGCGCCACTCGTAGCGCGGCCCGCCGGCCGCGACGATCGCGTCGACGAACTTCTGCAGCGTGACGTCCGCGGCGACGACCGCGTCGTTGGTCGTGCCGTTGTTGTCCTGGATCTCCTCCAGCGACACGATGTCCGGGTTCGCCAGCGCGGTGGTGATGCCGTGCGCGAGCGTGTCGAACTTCGCCTGCGGGTCGCGCGGCGAGAGGTTCTCGACGTTGTAGGTGGCGACCGCGAGCTCGCGGGACTTCTGCGGGCGCGTCTGCTCGGGCTGCAAGCCGCCGGAGGCGAGGTCGCCGAGCGCGGTGGCCTGGATGTTGTAGCCGCCGAACTGGTCGTAGTCGACCGGGCCGGAGGTCTCGCCAGTCAGCGTGTCGTTCACGTTGACCTGCGGGAACGGGTGCTGGGCGAACGGGATCAGCGACTCGACCTTGACCCGGCCGGTGTTCGAGTCGTTGTAGCCGGTGTAGAGCGTGCCGCCGTTCTCCGACGGGTTCTGCCGCGGCTTGGTCGTGATCCAGACCTCGTTGAACTCGGTCGTCGGACCCACGACGCGGGCGTCGTCCACGCGGACCCGCATGCCCTCGCGGGACTCCCAGTAGTCGATGGCGAACTTCGACGGGCGCAGCGGGAGCGCCTCGACGTTGCCGCCGTCGGCGTCGGGCGCCATCTCCTTGGGCACCGTCCGTGAGCCGATCGTCTCGGCGTCGGGGATCGCGTTCCCGCTGGACTGGACGGTCCAGGTGGCGCGGGTGAGCTCGGTGGACGACTGCTGCACGGACTCGTCCGGCGGAGCATCGGGGTAGAACTCGTCGACGGTGCCGGTCACGAGCACGGAGTCACCGACCTTGACGTTCGGCGTACTCGATCCGGTGAACACCAGGACGCCCTCGCTGGTCGCCGGGTCCGAGTCAGGTGTCGGGTCCTGCATCCAGAACCCACGCGCGGACCCGAACGCCCGGATCGCGGTCACGACGCCCGGCACGTCGGTGACCTGCTGACCATCCATTGGGGACAATCGAGTGCTGCCCTGGATGTCGTGGATCCGCGTGTCGCTGTCGGCGGCGCTGGCTGGGATCACGACACCCAGGCCTAAGGCCGCCATACCGAGCAACACCACTGCTTGCCGTTGCCTCTTCCGCACCGCGTCGACCCTCCCGTTAACCCAACCCCCTTATGGGGGACACCGCATGATGCCCCGATTGGGTGAACGAGAGAAGACCACCGGACAACACTCTGCGCAGACGCACACGCACAACCGCCCCACGGCGGCCGAACCGGGTTCCGGTATCGTTCTCGGCGGTAGCGTGTCCGAGCGGCCGAAGGAGCGCGCCTCGAAAGCGCGTGAGGGTTCACGCCCTCCGTGGGTTCAAATCCCACCGCTACCGCTCTGACCAGCGAGAACGCCGGGTGAGTTGACCATGACTCGCCCGGCCCCTCGTGTCTAGTCTCCGCTGAAATGAGACTAGACGTCGAGTTGCTGTGGCACGTCACTTGACTCGCGTTGCTGCGCGGCGAACAGGCTGCGGGCCCTCAGACAAGAAGCCAGTGATCTTCTGCCTGGGTGCTACCTCCGTTCCGCGCGCGCCGCGGCGGGTTGGTGAGGCATCATCAGTGCTGCGGCAGCGGTCCTGGTACGAGCGCCGGTGCGGTCGAAGATGTGCTCCAGGTGTTTGCGCACGGTATCGATGGAGATGAACAGCTCCCGTGCGACGTCGCGGTTGCTGTATCCCTCGTGCGCGAGCCGCAGCACGTCCCACTCGCGGGGCGTCAGGTCGGGCACACGGTGCAGGCGTCGCTGTGACTCCAGGAAGAGCTCCCACAGGTGCGGTCGGAGCAGTTGGACGACAAGCCGATCCCGTTCGGTGAACTCAGAACCGCTCGTCCGCCAGAAAGAGACCTTGCGATAACGGCCGGGCATTGCCGGTAACGACGCGTGCAAGGCATGTGTGGTGCCTTCGTGCACCATGAACTCGGCGTACAACGGCTGGTTGCGTAATTCGGTTTGCGTGTAGAAGTCCGACCATCGGACGACGGTGGCGTAGTCCCCGGTGCGTTGCGAGTAGGTGCACGGCAGAAATGCGCGTAGCCAATCCCAGTACTCGTCCGGAACAGGATCATCGTCGTCGCCGTGTGTCAGCACTCGGTCCACCTCAGCGAGACCTTGAAGGAACAGGCCACGTTGGCGGACCAAGTCCACCTCGGGGACGCTCACCGAGTCACAAGGAACAAAGGGCGAACAACTGCTCGAGGGCAACCCAAGGTAAGCCGTCAGTCGGCTCGTCCCCGACGACCCTTGCTCGTGGGGCGGAACGGTGGAGCAGCAGGCCGACCTGCTCCTGACCTGACCGATGGCAGAACGCCGTGCACCGCGGACGCGGCCGCCCACAGGGTTTCAGGCGACCGCCTGAGTGCTGACAGGTCCGGCTGAGCGCCTGGGTTGGCCGTTGGCGGGGAAAGGCGACCGCGTGGCTAGCCACGCAGCGGGTGCAGCCGCATCAGGTGCACGAATGCGCGTACGACCCCTGGTCGCGTTGGACAGGATCCGCCAATTTGGTCAAGTTGGTTGGGTCAGTCCGTGTTGGTAGGCATAGATGACGATGTGTACCCGGTCGCGGACTCCGAGTTTGGTGAGCATGCGGGCTACGTGAGTCTTGACGGTTGCCTCGCTGATGTAGAGCCGGCTGGCGATCTCGGCGTTGGAGCCGCCTTGAGCGACGAGTAGAAGGACTTCTCGTTCGCGGTTGGTGAGGGTGGCGACGGCTTGGGGCGTCTTGGTGCGGGCGGGTGTGTGGGCGAACTCCTCGATGACCCGGCGTGTGACGACCGGGTCGAGCAGGGCGTCGCCGGCGGCGACGACGCGTATCGCGTGTACCAGTTGTTCCGGGGGAGCGTTCTTGAGGAGGAATCCGCTGGCGCCGGCGCGCAGGGCGTCGTAGACATAGGAGTCGATGTCGAAGGTGGTCAGTACGACTACTCGGGTCGGGGGTGGTTCGTGTTCGAGCAGCCGACGGGTGGCGGTGATGCCGTCGAGTTTCGGCATCCGGATGTCCATCAGGGTCACGTCGGGCCGCAGTCTTTTCGCCGCAGCGACGACCTCGATGCCGTCGGTCGCTTCGGCGGTTATCTCAATGTCTGGTTCGGCGGAGAGGATCAGGCGGATCCCGGCGCGGACGAGGTGTTGGTCGTCGGCCAGTAGGACGCGGATCGTCATGAGGGCGCCTCGGGCACCGGGATCACGGCGGCGACCCGGAAGCCGTGGTCGGGTAGCGGACCGGCGTCGAGTGTGCCGCCGTAGAGGGCGGTGCGCTCGCGCATTCCGATCAGGCCGTGACCGCCGACGTGCACCGGGTTCCGGCGTGCGCCGTCGTCGACCAGGTCGAGGCGGATCGCGGTGTCGGTATAGCAGACGGTCGCCTCGACCCGGGTGGCGTCGGCGTGTTTGAGCACGTTGGTGAGTGCCTCCTGCATGATGCGGTAGGCCGACAGGTCGAGGCCGGCCGGTAGCGGCCGGGGTGAGCCCGCGACCCGCAATCGGGTGGTCAGGCCAGCTGCCCGGGCCGTGTGGAGGAGTTCTTCGATGCCTGCCAGGCCCAGATTCGGTTCTGGCGGCTGGTCGGTCGGGGAGCGGAGCACGTCGAGCACGCGCTGCAGGTCGGCCGTCGCCTGCCGCCCACTCTGCTCGATGACCTGGAGGCTGTCGCGTTCGTCGCGCTGGTCGGGGTGGAGCAGCCGCCGTACCCCGCCGGCGTGCAAAGTCATCACGCTGATGCTGTGCGCGACGATGTCGTGCAGTTCGCGGGCGATCCGCACACGTTCTTCGGCGACCGCAGCGGCGGCGCGCTGCTCCGACAGTTGTGCGCGCAGCGCACCGACCGCGGCACCGCGGCCCACCGACCAGCCGAGCCCGATGAGTAGGGCCTGCCAGAGGAGATCGGCGATCGCGAGCCCGTCGATGATGATCACCGTCGACCACACTAAGCCGATCGCCACGACGAGCGCGGCAACCGAGTGACGCGCGTAGTAGCCGGCCGAGCCGATGGCCACCAGTCCGGCGAGGACTGGCGCGAATGCTTCGCTGAGGTCCATCTCAAGGAGGCTCATAACGACGAAGGAGCCGAATACCACGACCACCACTGTCATCGGCGCTCGGCGGCGAAACACCAGCGCCAGCGGGCCGATCATCATCGTCACCGCGACGAGAAGACGAGGTGCTCCCCACGGCCCGGTCCACGCCTCTACCTGGCCGAAGACGGCGAGCGACGCCGCGATCAGCGCATCGAACCAGCGACCGTACGGCCGCAACCGGTCCATGCACGAATGGTAGAGCCGCAGGGACTGGAAGGACTCAGCCCTGCGGGCGACTTGGGCGACCCCGGTCGTCATCAACCCGGCTGATGCGCACTCCGTCCCGGTGCCGACGACGCGGACGACGCCGCAGAGGGACGGTGCTCCAGACGACCGGCGCGCTGCCGGTCCGGAAGATGGGAGGACGCCATGTCCCACACTCGACGGATCCGCCGGGTCACCGCTGGAATCGGGCTCCTGGGGTTCTGTGCGGTGCTGGTGCCGCAAGATCTGCTCGACCCCGCCGGCAACACCTTCTACGACGCCGCGATGAGCAGTCCGGAACTGCTAGGTGTCTCCGCCCTCGCATTGCTCGTTTCGGCCCTCCTGACCGTGCCCGCCATCTGCGGGATCCTGCACCAGGCCCGCGACTGCGGCGCGATGCTGGCCCATCTCGGCGCGCTGTTCACGTTGCTCGGCGCAATGGGACACATGGGACTGGCCTCAATTGGTCTGATCACCCGATCCCTCGCCGGCGGCGATCCGGCGCAGATGCGAGCCTTCGAAGAGCGGCTCAACGCCGACCCCGCGCTGGCGATTCCGTTCGTCCTGCTGACCAGCTTCGGGATCGGCACCACGCTGCTGGCCTTCGCCGCCTGGCGCGCTGGTCTGATCGGCTGGTGGGGACCGGCGATCGTGACCGCGGTCGTCGTCGCACACACAGTATTGCCCGACGGGCAGCCACCGGTGATCACGCTCACCGCACTAACCCTGATCGCCATCGTCTTCGGTCGGTTGGGTATCCGCACACTCGCTCTGTCCGACAACGATTGGGCGCAGCCGAAACCCAGTGACCGGTCACCAGTCACGACATCACCATGATCATCGCCGGCCTAGACTAGAACCAGATCACACCTGGCCCGCGGTTCACACAACCGCAGATCGCATCTTACGGAACTCACCGGGATAGGTCTTGAGGCACAGCAACATGCTTCCAACCTGCTCGACGAGCAGGCGACTCAGAGGTCAGCTACCTTGCGGCAGTCCTCATGACCGCCCTTGCACGGCAGGAATGCCAGGATGGCGCGGCCGTGAGCGGGTGGTCCGCACCCAGCACCCGCATCTGATCGGCAAGCACCTGCTCGAAGTCGGGCACCGCATCCACCACGACGCCAGATGCGGCGTGCGGTCAGCCGCACGGGTGCGTGGCGGGCACGGTCACGCCCGCCACGCGTCCCCGGTCAGTCGTGTGAGGCGTTCGCCCCAGCACGCCCGCGACGGGCGTAGAGGACGGTCCCAGCACCGGCCAGAAGGAACACCAGGCCGCCGATCGAGATCGGGACGATCGCGCTCACGCCTGTCTCCGCGAGGTCACCGTTGTCCGCGGCGGGCGAGATGTCAGCCTGTCCTCCGGCCTCGCTGCTCGTCGTCTCGGGCACGGTCGGCTCGCTGATGCTCGTGGTCGGGCTGGGCTCCTCGGGCGCGCTGGTGTCGGTCGGCGTGGTGGACGTGGTCGGCGGTGACTCCGGCTCGTCCGCTCCGCGGGCGGAGCACTTGGCCTGGGACAGCACGATGTCCGCGCTCGTCACACCCCGGACCAGCCCGCCGATGGTCACGTGCACTGCGTTCACGGTGAGCGTGTCACCATGGCGGGCCTGCTCGTTGATGCGCACGCGAGCTACTCCGAGGACGTTGACGTCTGTCGTGGTCCGCACGTCGATCTTCTGGCCCAGCACGGTCAACTCGGCGACGCTGGACTTGCCGGTGATGCCCTCGCGCCCGGCCTTGCACTCGGCGGTGACCACCTTCGCGCTGAGGATGTCGCGCACGGCGACTTCGGCGATGCTGGCGTTGCTGGCGAGCACGCCCTTCTTGCGTGAGGAGGAGGCGCTGAGAACCTTCGCGCTGACTCGGCCACCCAGGTTCGGCCCGACCTCGACCACGGACTCGTCGCCACCCTTCGGGTAGGCGGCGGCCGGGAGCGGGTCGACCTTCACCAATGGCTTGTTGAGCAGGGTCGTCCGCACGGACAGCGCATAGGCCGAGCCGAGGGGGTGCTCGTCGGCAACGGCCGGCGAGGCCGTGGTCACAAATGCCACGGTGGCCAAACCAGCCAGTCCACACGCGACGGCGAATCTACGAGGACGACGCAATGTCCGCTCCAATTCTGGACGTGAGTGAATGTTGGAGAACATGTCTCCCCGGGGAGGTTCGCCAAGAATTCCGTCGACCACGCGAAAAGTCAAAAGCAGCCGCGGCAGAGCTTCCGGTCCAGACGTTCCCGCTGCGAAAAAGAATTCGTTGCCGAACCGTGATAGTAGCTGCTGACTCGGGTTCCGAGTTGATCTCAGGTTAGACCAGACAGCGGTGCACGCATACGCCAGATGGCCGCCGCAAGCGGCTATCCGAGTGATTGTTTCTCGCTGAAGTATGACGTAGATCACTGAACAACGGCTGTTGCCTGCTCGCACGCGGACCGTGCCTATGACGCCCTATCCGGCGTCTGATAAAGGCGTGGGGAACCTTGGGCGGTACGCCGATACCCGCCGAGATTTTGGGTTCGCGACGCCTGGCGCCCGTGGCTGTGATCCGACTTCTGGCCATAGTCTCAAATTCAGTCTCGTTCCTCGTCGTTCGCCTTCACCCGGCACTTGCCGACGCCCCGATCAGCAGGAACTCGACCGGAAACACGCCCGGATAGCGATGAGGAACAGCTACGCGCAGACCTCGAAAGCGCGTGAGGGTTCACGCCGTCCGTCGGGTTCAAATCCCACCGCTACCGCTCTCAGCGGCGAGAACGCCGGGAACTTCGCCATGATTCGCCCGGCGTTTCCTAGCTGGTCTTCAGTCAACTGAGACGGGCTCCTCTTGCGCTGATCCGCCCTGGGCCTGGAACGGGACGGCACCAAGCCCGACGGCCACGAGCGAGCTGCTCACCCCGACGACGACCCACACCGACCGGCCCAGGAACGCCCCATCTCGATCCGACGGCAGGGGCCGGCTTGACGGACGAACGCGCGACGCCTCCTCGTCACCAGGGCGAACCCCAGGTGTTCGGCGGCTCAGCTCAGTAGCGCGCCGATGACCATGAACGCCGCGCCGGCCAGGAACAGGGCCAGACCGGAGAGGGCTCGCCTGGCCCGGAGTTGGGCCGAGATCTCACCGCCGGTGGTGCGTAGGGCGCGCCAGTGCCGGCCGGCCAGGACGCCCAGGGCGACCCAGCACGCGGCAGCCGGCCAGGCGAACCACAGGCCCGAGATCACGGCACTCACCGCGGCGGCCAGGCCCAGCGCCGTGCACATAACCGCGGCCTGCAGGACGAAGTTCCGGTACCGCCACGTACCTGTTTCGGCGGCACGACGCAGTGCCTGTTCGCGACGGGTCGATCCGCTGTTTTCGTTCAATTCGGGCATTCCTGGCCTTTGTCACGGTTCCACGGGCGACCGTCAGAGGTGGTTGATAGCGTCCCGACGAAGTCTAGGGGCCTGCAAATAACCGACCACGTGGTCCGGCTGGGGAGAAGTGCATGTCATTCGAAGTTCATCCCGAGAAGATCGACACCTACCACAACCTGCTGACCGATCTCGCCGGTCAGACGGGGCAGGCGAAGACCTATCTCGGCAACGCCGTGAACCTCTCGATGTGGGAGAAGGGGTTGATCGGCCAGGGGATCTGGGCTCAGGCGATCAGCCGGATGGGTGATGCCAAGGACGCGATCGACGCCAACATGGACCGGCTGACCGAGCTCTCCAACGGCTCGGCCACCGAGCTGGCGCGCTCGGCGACCATGTATCGCAATACCGACCGCAAGCACGCCGAACAGCTGGACAACACGTACTGATCAGGGGGAACGATGGCAGACCGTCCAGCGGACAAGCTGGTCGAGCCGCAGGCAGGGCAGACCATCCCGGGGCCGATCGACGAAGTGCTGTCGATCGGTGACTGGCTCAACCTCAGCCACTGGGTGATGAAGGCGATCGAGCTCGTCACCGGCGGGCTCAACCCCGGCCAGTGGGCCGTCGACCAGTTCACCGGCGACTGGGAGGCCTTCTCCAAGGCCGGCGACGCGATCAAGCACGTCGGCGAGTTCGACGCGGCCTACGCCCAGAACATCACCGAGGGCAAGGACGCGATGTTCGGCGGCTGGAAGGGCCACGCCGCCGACAAGGCGAACACCTACTTCACCGACTTCGGCTCGGCGGTGGCCGCTCAGCAGTCGCCTTTGGACACTCTGGGCACGGAGATCCAGACCGTGGCCTTCGGCATCTGGGGTGTGGCCAAGACTCTCGACAGCCTGCTGGAAAGCCTGCTGGACGCGTTGATCGGCGCCGGCATCGCGCTCGCGGCGGCAGCCGCGACGAGCGAGACGATCATCGGCGGGATCGTCGGCGGGGCGGCCGCGGCGTGGGAGATCAAGGAGGCCGTCACGATCTGGAAGCAGGCGATCGAGGCACACGACATGGCCTACAACATCGCCATCGGCCTGACCGGCACGATCGCCGGCCTGCTCGGCGCGCTGCACGGGCTCAAGGACCACCCGCTGCCCGCCGGCGCCTACGATCACCCCGGTGCGTGAGGACATGAGCAGCCCGGACAAAGAACCGATGCTCGACATCGCCCGCGGCGACCCGGCCCGCTCGCGGTTCCTTCGTGCCGCGCTGACCAGGTTGCGTGATACCAGCGGCGACGAGCGCTTTCACACCATGGTCGACGACATCCTCGCGGGCCGCCGCAGCCTGCGCGACGCCGCGACCAGCGAGGTGTTCAACCGCGGCATCGCGGACAAGGTCGACGAGGGCGCCCGGCGCTACCAGGAGCTGTCCGAAGCCGAGCGCGAGGCGCTGGCCGCGATGGGCGAGCAGCAGTTCGCCGAGCTGCGCGGCCAGGCCGAGCCCGGCCCGGCCGCCGACGCCGCGCCGGACGAGGACGACGACTTCGGCGACGAGAGCCCGCTTCGCCGGAACTGACGCGCAGGAGAATGCCCGGTCACCACTGTGGTGGCCGGGCATTCCGCGGTCGGCAGGCGAATGGCCCGTGCACGACGTCCGATAGTTGCCAGCTCATGGCGCGGCAGACGCGGCACGCTGGAGCTCGTGGACGACATCATCCGGCGCTTTCGGGTTGCGAGTGGCGGGTTCGCGGCGCGGCTGGCGGACGTTCAGGCCGGCGACTGGGAGCGGGCGACGCCGTGTACCGAGTGGAACGTGCGGCAGCTCGTCAACCACGTCACTCGGGGCAACTTCAACTACGCGGCGCTCGTGCGCGGGGCCGGTGCGGCGGACTTTCTGCGGATGCGGGACGTCGACGCGCTGGGCGGTGATCCGGCCGCGGCCTTCGAGCGGTCGGCAGACGAATGCGCCGACGCGTTCGATGGTGTGTCGGACCTCATGCTCGACTATCCGCTCGGGAGGATTCGTGGGGCGCAAGCGCTTGCGGTCCGCACGACCGACACCGTCGTGCACACGTGGGATCTCGCGCGGGCGATCGGCGGGGACGAGCGGCTCGATCCCGACCTGGTCGCATGGATCGACGCCGAGTTCGACGTGATCTACGCCGGACTCGCGGAGACACCGGTGTCGGCCGACACGACGCATCGGTTCTTCAAGGCGCCCACTGGCACCGCCGGGCCGACCGCGCAGAAACGGCTCCTGTACCGGATGGGTCGATAGGTCACCGGTGCGAGGCGAAGAACTCGTCCAGCAGGGCCGAGCACTCGTCGGCGAGCACGCCGGGGACGACCTCCGGACGGTGGGTCAGCCGGCGGTCGCGCACGACGTCCCACAGGGAGCCGACCGCGCCGGTCCGCGGCTCCCACGCGCCGAACACGACCCGCGCGATGCGGGCCAGCACCAGCGCGCCGGCGCACATCGTGCACGGTTCGACCGTCACCACGAGCGTGCAGCCGGTCAGTCGCCAGCCGTCCAATCGGGAGGCCGCGGCGCGCAGCGCCAGCATCTCGGCGTGCGCGGTCGGATCGCCCAGCGCCTCGCGGGCGTTGCACTCGCTCGCCAGCTCCTCGCCGGACGGATCGAGCACGATCGCGCCGATGGGCACGTCCTCGCTGGCGCTCGCTCGCCGGGCGGTCACGATGGCCGCGCGCATCAGGTCCTCGTCGGAACGGACGGTCACTGCGGGATCGTGTCGAGGAGCTTGTTGAACTCGTCGGCGAAGCCGCAGCGCTGCGCCACCATCTGCAGCTGCTCGTCCGGGTACAGGTCGACCTCGCCGACGATGACCTGCAGCTCAGCCGCCGGCAGGCCGATGTCCTCGAGGATGTCCAACGCACCCTCCGGCCACACCTCGTCGTCGTCCTCGGTCGGCGGCTCGACACGCAGCAGGTCCAGCGCGTCCGCGGCGATGTCGTAGTCCAGCGCCGCGGCGGCGTCGGACAGCAGCAGCGACAGGCCGCTCGGCGAGGGGCGCAGGAGCAGGAAGAACTGGTCGTCGACGCCGAGCAGGCCGATGACCGCGCCTGGGGACCGCACCTTGCGCAGCGCGGTGATCGCCGCGTCGAGCTCACTCAGGACCGACGAGTCCATCGCGGTGCACCGCCACCTGCCTTCTTCGCGAACGCACGCGATCGCGAAGCCGGGCACCGCATCCTGCTCGGACATGCTGACACGGTATTCCTACGACCCACCGGTGTCATCATCAACTCATGACTCCCGCCGACACCGCCACGCCCCTGACCGACGACCCCCGGTTCAGTGGGCTCCTCGACGCGGCCCGCGCGTTGCAACCGCGCACGGTCGCCCTTCGCAGGCAGCTGCACAAGCACCCCGAGCTGGGATTGCGGCTGCCCCGGTCGCAGGCGGCGGTGCTGCATGCGCTCGAGGGCCTGGACCTGCACGTCACGAAGGGCGAGTCCTGCGACTCGGTGATCGCGGTGCTCAACGGCGCGCGGCCTGGGCCGAGCGTGCTCCTGCGCGGGGACATGGACGCGCTGGCGATGCCGGAGGACAGCGGGCTCGCGTTCGCCTCGGAAGAGCCCGGCACGATGCACGCGTGCGGGCACGACACCCATACCGCGATGCTCGTGTCGGCCGCGCGGCTGCTGCATTCGCGGCGCGAGGCACTGTCCGGACGGGTGATCTTCATGTTCCAACCGGGTGAAGAGGGCCACGCGGGCGCCCGGCACATGATCGAGGAGGGAGTGCTCGACGCGGGCGGCCGGCCGGTCGAGCGGGCGCTCGCGCTGCACATCACGGCCACGGCGACGTCCGGCGTGATCACGAGCCGGCCAGGCCCGATCATGGCGAGCGCGGACGCGTGGACGGTCAAGGTCACCGGTCGTGGTGGGCACGGCGCGATGCCGTTCCACGCGGTGGACCCGGTCCCCGCGGCCGCGGCCATGGTCGGCGCGCTGCAGACGATGGTGACCAGGCGGTTCAGCGTCTTCGATCCCGCCGTGCTGACGGTTGGGCGGATCACCGCGGGCACGACGTCCAACGTGATCCCGGAGACCGCCGAGCTCGAGGGGACCGTGCGGACGATGTCGGACACGGTGCGCAAGCAGGTGCTCGAGGAGATTCCGAAGGTGTGTCAGCACATCGCGGCGGCGCACGGGTGCTCGACGTCTTTCGATGTCGTGACCGGGTACCCGCCGACGCGCAACGACCCGGACGTGGTCACGCGGTTGCTGGAGCTGGCGTCGGCGGTGCTCGGCCCGCGGTTCGGGCCGACGATGGCCGACCCGTTGATGGCTGCCGAGGACTTCTCGTTCGTGCTGCAGAAGGTGCCGGGCGCGCTCGCGTTCCTCGGCGCGTGCCCGCCGGGGATCGAGCCGGACAAGGCGCCCCCGAACCACTCGAACCGCGTGCACTTCGACGAGTCCGCGTTCGCGCACGGGGTGGCGACGTACGCGGCCTTCGCACTCGACGCGCTGCGTTGAGCCGATCGGGAAGGATGATCACGTGCGAGCGGTGTGTGTGGTCGGGCTTGGCCTGATCGGGGGATCGGTGTTGCGCGCGGCGGTGCGGTCGGGGCGGCCGGCGTGGGGCGCGACGGTGTCCGCTTCGGACGCTTCGGCGGCTCTCGCGGCAGGCTACGACGTGTCGTCCACTGTGGACGAGGCGGTGATGCGTGCGGTCGACGAGGACGCTTTGGTGGTCCTCGCCGTGCCGTTGCCGGCGGTCGAGAGGGCGCTGCGGACGGTGGCTGCCGTCGCACCGTCGTGCCTGCTGACCGACGTGGTGAGCGTGAAGCAGCCGGTGGCGGACCTGGTGGCGCGGGTGGTGCCGACCGCGCGGTACGCCGGCGGGCACCCGATGGCGGGGCGGTCGGTGTCGGGCTGGGAGTCGGGGTCGGAGTCGCTGTTCGACGGCGCGCCGTGGGTGGCGGTGGCCGACGAGGAGACGGCGCTCGAGGCGTGGCGGGAGGCGGCGGCGCTGGCGCTGGACTGCGGCGCGCACGTGGTGCCGACGACGGCGAGCGAGCACGACGCGGCGGTGGCGCGGGTTTCGCACCTGCCGCACGTGCTGGCGGCGGTGCTGGCGGCGACGGGCGCGGGCGGCGGGCCGCTGGCGCTGTCGCTCGCGGCCGGCTCGTTCACGGACGGGACGCGGGTGGCGGGCACGCCGGTGGACTCGGTGCTGGCGATGTGCGAGGGGAACCGCGGCCCGCTGCTGGACGCGGTCGACGACGCGCTGGGCCGGCTGGGCGCGGCGCGTGGGGCACTGGCGTCCACCGGCGGACTGGCGGCGACGGTGCGCGCGGGTCACGCGGGTCGGGCGGAGCTTCTCGCGGTGCGGTCCGATGAGGGCCGGGAGGAGGTCCGCATCGACCTTACGGACCCGGAGGCGTTCGACGACCTGCGCTCGCTGGGCGCGGGCGGCGGACGAGTGTTGCGCTTCGAGGAAGACGTCGTGGTGGGCGACCTACCTGGCTGACTACCCCCGCGCGCACGCGCGTGCAGAACTCAAGAAACGTAAGCCCCCACCCTCTCCGGGGGCACCCCTCGTGACCGTCAGTTTACCGGGGAGGGCTGACAAACAGGGGTTTGCGGAGTCCGTTGTGGACAACTCCGTGGGTTGTGGACAACTACACGCGCTTGGCAATGCCCGGGTAGTCGATGACCATGCCGTTGCGGTCCACGGTCAGGTCCGCGGTGAAGTCGGGGACCGAGTAGTTGATGACCGCGCCCTCGGCGGTCACCTCGACCGTTCGGTAGGTCTGCTTGGTCAGGGTGACGGTCAGGTCCGGCATCGACACGTACACGACCGGCAGCTCGTGCGTGGCCGGCTTGCGGTGCAGGGCCAAGCGGCGGATGGGCAGGGCCGTGAAGGTCACCATGCCGGCCACGTCCACGTCCGCGGCGCCGTCGAACTCCTTGCGGGACGTGCCCTCGCCGCGATCGATCAGCCAGACGCCGTCTTCGGTGCGGCCCACCGAGATCTGCCGCTCCGTGTCCACCGTCGTGGTGCGCAGCAGGCCCTTGCCGACGTCACCGGTGCGCGCCACCGAGAACTCGAACGACGCGCTGTACGCCTCCGTGGTCGGGCTCGCCGCCGCGACGACCCGGCCGGACGCGCGCAGGCGGCCATCCGAGACGAGTAGGCGGACGGACTCCAGACGCGGCGCGGCGACGCCCTGCCACGTCATCATGATGTGCTTGCTCGACGGGCTGCTCACTTGTCGGCAGGCCGGTCCGGGATCGCGTCCTGGAGCTTGTCCACGACCTGGTCGACCTGCGCGCCGTGGCCGAACCGCTCCTTGGCGAACTCGCCGGCCTTCTCGACGCCGTCCTCGAGCTTGTCGCCGTGCTTCTCGACGAGATCCTGCGCCTTGTTCCTCAGGTCATCGAAGTCGATGCCCATGCCGCCTCCTCACCGAACGATCACGGTGGCCGCACCAAACCTACTACGAACGATGATGGCCCCCGCCCGGCGATCCGGGGCGGGGGCCATCATCGAGTGACCTTTCGATCAGGCGCGGCGACGCCGCAGGAACAGCAGCGTGCCGACGCCCGCGCCGAGGAGCACGACGCCGATGATGACCGGGGCCATGATCGACGCACCGGTCTCCGCGAGGCCACCGGTGTTCTTCGGCTGCGGCGCCGGCGGCGCCTCAGTCGTCGTGGTGGTCGTCGGCGGGGCGGTCTCCGACGTGCTCGACGGCGGCGAGGTGGGCGGCGGGGTCGCGGCCCAGTTGCCGCCCGCCGTCACGGTGATCTTGCTTTCCTCGGCCTTCGCCACGATCAGCGACTGCGTCTTGTGGTGCTCGTTGTAGTCCTTGCCCACGAACAGCCGGCCGGTGTCGACCTTCGCCGACGCGCTCAGCTCGAAGTTCGCCTCGCCCTCGGCGGCGTCCGCCGGCACGTCCAGGAACAGCTGCGAGCCGTTCTTGATCTTGCTCGCGTCCAGCTCGACACCGTCCACGTCGGTGATCTTGACGCCCTCGGGCAGGTTCGCCTTGAGCTCGTCGATCGTGCCGGTGGTGTTCACGGTGAACGGCCCGATGCGCTCGCCCGCCTTGCCGGACAGCTCGGTCGGGCTGACCTGCAGCGCCGGGGTCGGCTGGTCGCCGATGCCGCCGTTCGCGTCGCCGGTCAGGAAGTCGTAGAGCGCCACGACGTCCTTCGCGGCGGCCTCGTCACCGTCACGCGGCAGCGGGTTCTCCCGGTTGAGGTCCGTCGCGTCGCTGAAGTGCCACACCGCGGCCTGCGTGCCGGCGATGGCCTCCTTCTCGGACAGCCCGTCGTTCAGCGACGCGCCGCCGTCGGTGAGCTTCGCGGCCAGGTCGTCGGTGCTCTTGACCGGGAAACCGTTGTGCAGCACCCAGTTGATCTTGTCCCGGTTGTCGTTGAACGGCGACTCCGGGTTCGGGTACTCCTCCCACGGCTGCTCGACCATCTCGTGGTCGCGGTCGATGTTCGTGTGGATCTCGACGCAGTACATGCCGAGCTTCGTGCCGTCGGTGAGCCGGAAACCGATCAGGCTGGTGGCGAGGTTGCCCAACCCGCCATTGCCGACGTTCACGTGGTAGCCCTCGGTGCCGCCGTCGACGACCCCCGTCGCCGGATCCGCAGACGCCGGCACGGCCGCCGCCATCAGCAGCAGCGCCGCGGCGCCGGTGATGCCCGCACCCGCACGGGCGAACTTGAACCTGCTGGACATGACCCTCCTTGCCCCAGTTGTGCCCCAAATGCCCCTGGAAGCGCTTGAAAGCCTCTGCCTATCTGGGTGACAGGTGAGCGATCAGGCGGAGCGGAGAATACTCAGAGCAGTCACAGAGTCACGACAGGGGGTCGTTGTTGGTGGACGCCCAACTCGTGTGTGGCGCCAGATAGCACACCGTTACTCGTGCGAATGTCCGCGACCGTCGGGTGGGCGGGCTATCGTCCTGCGTGTGAC
Source organism: Actinophytocola sp. (assembly GCF_036555685.1). GTDB lineage: Bacteria > Actinomycetota > Actinomycetes > Mycobacteriales > Pseudonocardiaceae > Actinophytocola. The sequence continues at coordinate 16,782 of NZ_DATBKY010000091.1, forward strand.
CGGATGGCAGGGCAACGAGGGGCAGGGCGGGTGGCAACCGCCACCGGACAACCAGGGCGGTCCCTACCAGCAGCAGCCGTACCCGGACCCGTACGGCGCCGGACCGCAGGGCACGGCTCCCTATCCGTACGGCCCGGGCGAGGGCGCGAACCCCTACCAGACGGGCGGTTTTCCGGCGCAGAGCGGCTACGACCAGTACCCCTACACGCAAGATCAGTACGGGCAGTACAACCCGTACCAGACCGGCGGCTTTCCGGCGCAGGACTTCGGCCCGCCACCACCGAAGCGCTCGAAGCTGCCGATGATCCTCGGCGTGCTCGCCATCGTGATCATCGTCGGCGCGGTCGTCGCCATCGTGCTGGTGAACCGCAACGGGGACAACCAGACCGCGAGCCCGGAGACGTCCAATGCGCAGCCCGCTCCCCCGCCGGGCAAGAGCTCGCAGGAGCAGCCGCCGTCGTCGGAGTCCGGTGCGCCGGGTGGCCACGAGGGCTGGCGGTCGGTCGACAACGTCGCCGACTCCGGCCTGACCTACCAGGTGCCGCCGGACTGGAAGGTGACCGGAGTGCCGCGGCCGAGCGGGCTCAACGTCGACTTCACCGGCACCGCCGAGTACGGCACCTACCAGTGCAAGGGCGCGGAGTACGTCCGCAGCTTCGCGACGAGCGGCGACGTGCAGAGCAAGAGCGGCTCGGACCTCGACCTGAACAAGACGGTCAGCGACTTCGCGAAGTCGTTCGGCACCGGCTACTTCAAGGACACCGCGAAGGTCGACCTCGGCACGCCGAAGGAGACCGAGGTCAGCGGCAAGAAGGCGGCGATCGTCACCGCGCCGGTCACGCCGAAGGTGACCACACCCGAGTGCGAGGCGGCCAAGGGCGAGATCGCCATCATCGGCGTGCTGCTGGAGGAGAACGGCCAGCCGTCGGGCGTCGCGATGCTCGTCGTGGTGAGCGACGTCGAGGGCGGACCCGATGATCCGAAGCCGCTCCCGACCGACGTGGCACAGGACATCCTGGCGTCCGCCCGCCTGGGCTGAGCGCCGCACTCAGTCCGGGTTGGACGCCGGCGCGCACCACTCCCGTAACGCTCCGCGAGTCGATGAAGGACCGAACCGTCAGGTGCGTCGTCGCGCTTGATTCAGCCTCCCGCCGCGAATCACCGTCGATGTCACGGTTGCCAGGCGCGTACCACCTCGTCGAGGACCGCCAGCGGGAGTGCGCCGTTGGTGAGGACCACGTCGTGGAAGGCGCGGATGTCGAAGCGCTCGCCGAGCCTTTCCTGTGCCTCCGCGCGCATTCGCTGGATCTCCAGCCGGCCCACCATGTACGCCAGCGCCTGGCCCGGGTAGGCGATGTACCGGTCGATCTCGTTACCGATCTCCAGGTCCGACATCGGCGTGTTGTCCCGTAGGAACGAAACGGCCTGCTCGCGGGTCCAGCCCTTCGCGTGCATGCCGGTGTCGACCACGAGCCGGCCGGCGCGCATCGAGTCCATCGCGAGCATGCCGAGGCGGTCGACCTCCGACGTGTAGAGGCCCATCTCGTCCGCCAGCCGCTCGGTGTAGAGGCCCCAGCCCTCCGCGTACGCGTTCGGCGTGACCACCCGGCGGAACATCGGCAGGTGCGTGAGCTCCTGGGCCAGCGCGATCTGGAAGTGGTGGCCCGGCACCGCCTCGTGGAAGGCCATCACCTCGGACACGAACCGGTCGCGCTCCTCCGCGCGGTGGGTGTTGGCGAAGTAGATGCCCGGCCGCCGGCCGTCCATCGACGGCCACATGTAGAACGCCGCGGGCGCGCCCGGTGCGTCGGCCTCCGGCACCGGCTCGACCTTGCACTGCGAGCTCGCGAGCCGGCCGAACCAACCGGACACCGCGGCCTCGGCCCGGGACACGGCGGCCCGCGCGGAGTCCAGCAGCTCGTCGCCGTCGTGCCAGCGCAACGCCGGGTCACTCGTCATGCGCCGGAAGATCTCCGCCTGGTCGCGGGTGCCGAACACGCGCTCGCCTACCTCGGCGTACTCCTCCGCGAGCCGCGCGATCACGTCGAGCCCGGTCTGGTGCAGCTCGTCGGGCGTGCGGTCGGTCGTGGTGTGGATGCGCGCGAGGCCCGCGTACATCTCGTCGCCGCCGGGCAGCCAGCACAGGCCGACGTGCTCCTCGTCGCGGCCGTGCGCCAGGATCTCGTCGCGCAGCATGTCCCGGTAGCGCGCGAACGCCGGGCGGACGACCTCGGTCAGCACCTGGGCACGCTCGTCGCCGAACGCCGCGTCGTCGAAGGTCGGCCGGGCCAGCACGTCCTCGTCCGCGGCGAGGTAGCGGTCGATGTGGTCGGCGGCCGCGCGGACCAGGTGGGCGACCGGCACGCGGCCGGCCGCGACCCCGGCCCGGTGCCGCTGCGCGACCGCCTCGAGGAACGCCGGCACCGCGCGCAGCCGGTTGAGGTACGAGCCCGCCTCCGTGGCGTTGTTCAGCACGATCATCGGCAGGATCGACAGCAGCTCGGCGGCCGGGCCGATGAACAGGTCGGAGATCGTGTACTCGACCATCCGCACGTCGACCTCGGTGACCATCTGGCGGGCGTGGTGCGCGACCGCGGCCCGCGTCACGGCGTCGTCGGCGGCGAGCCCGGACGGGTCGAGGGCGTCCGCGCGGGCGGCGATGTCGAGCGCGGCCTTGCGGATCGCCTCCTGGGCTCCTTCCGAGCGGTCGCTCAACGTGTCGTCGTGGCCGGGGACGCCGAGGATCGTCCCCATCACGGGATCGGACGTGAAGGAAAGCTCGAGGAGCTCGTCTGCCAGCTGGTGCACGGGGTTCGCGGTGGTCACGCCGCCACGTTACCCAGAACGGCCGACACTCCCGCCGGACTCACCGTCGTGCGAACGCTGGTACTCGCGCCACCGCCGCATGAGCGTGGGGAGCTCCTCGCGCAGGAAGTCGAAGAACTGCCGGCTCTGGTCCAGGCGCGTGCCCGCATTGGTGTGCACGCCGAGGACCTTGGCGCCCTCGCCCATCAGTACCGACCACTGCTCGAGCTGCTTGTCCCGGTTGGCATACGCCTCGTACCAGAGGTCGTCGCTCACCTCGTAGTGATCACGCCGCTCGCCGGGGTCGCGGGCGCGCACGACCAGCCCGACCTGCGCCAGGTACCGCACCGCGCCGGAGATCGCGGCCGGGCTCACCTGCAGCGACCCGGCCAGCTCGCCCGCGGTCCGCTTGCCGTCCTCGGCGATCAGCAGCGAGCCGAACACCCGCGCCGGCATCCGCGGGATCCCGGAGTCGACGAGGAGCAGGGCGAAGCGTTCGACGAACCGCGCCAGCTCCGCAGGATCGGCGGCATCCTCCGCTGGGCCCCTCGCACCGTCCGTCACGTTCCGCATCTTCCACTCCGGCCATGTGGTCTCGATCAGTTTTATATGTTTTCTTAACTTCACAACTTTGTGAAATCACTGTACTTTCAGCAGCATGACAACCGCAATCTCCGTGTCCGGCCTGGTCAAGACCTTCGGCCAGACACGCGCGCTGGATGGACTGGACCTGACGGTGCGCACCGGCGAGGTGCACGGCTTCCTCGGCCCGAACGGCGCGGGAAAGTCGACGACCATCCGCGTCCTGCTGGGCCTGCTGCGTGCCGACGCCGGGCAGGCCACGCTCCTGGGGGGCGACCCGTGGACCGACGCCACCAGCCTGCACCGACGGCTGGCCTACGTGCCCGGTGACGTCTCGCTGTGGCCGAACCTCTCCGGGGGCGAGGTGATCGACCTGCTCGGACGGCTGCGTGGCGGCCTGGACCCGAAGCGGCGGGCCGACCTCCTCGAGCGTTTCGACCTGGACCCGACGAAGAAGGGCCGCTCGTACTCGAAGGGCAACCGGCAGAAGGTCGCCCTCGTCGCGGCGCTCTCGTCGGACGTCGAGCTGCTCGTCCTGGACGAGCCGACCTCCGGCCTCGACCCGCTGATGGAAGCGGTGTTCCAGGACTGCATCAACGAAGAGCGCGAGCGCGGCCGCACGGTCCTGCTGTCGAGCCACATCCTCGCCGAGGTCGAGAGCCTCTGTGACCGCGTCAGCATCATCCGGCTCGGCCGCACGGTCGAGACCGGCACGCTCGCCGAGCTGCGGCACCTGACGCGCACGTCGATCTCCGCGGAGCTCGGCGGCCCGCCGAACGGCCTCGCCCAGCACCCGGGCGTGCACGACCTGCAGGTCGACGGCTCGCACGTGAAGTTCGACGTGGACACGAAGGAGCTCGACGCCGTGCTGCGCGAGCTGACGAAGGTCGGCGTGCGCAGCCTGACGAGCCAGCCGCCGACGCTCGAGGAGCTGTTCCTGCGGCACTACGAGTCCGACCTCGCCGCCGAGGCCGGCCGGCACGCGGCGGTGGCGAAATGACCACCGCGACCCTCGAACGCCCCACCCGGGCCGCGGCATCCGGCGGGTGGGACGCGTTCACCGGCACCGGTGCGCTGCTGCGCCTGGCGATACGCCGGGACCGGATCTTCGCGTCGGTGTGGGTGGTGCTGTTCGTCGTGCTGGCGGCCAGCTCGGCGTCGGCTTCGCAGAGCGTGTTCACCACGGTCGAGTCGCGGGTGTCGGCCGCGGCCGGGGTCAACGGCACGCCGGCCACGCTCGCGCTGTACGGCCGGGTCTTCGACCCGACCTCGCTGGGCGCGGTGTCGATGTTCAAGGTCGGCGCGATGGGGGCCGCGCTCGTGGCCCTGCTCGCGATCTTCCTGGTCACCCGGCACACCCGCGCCGAGGAGGAGTCCGGCCGGCTCGAGCTGATCGGCGCGACCGTGGTCGGCCGGTACGCGGCGCTCACCGCGGCGCTGCTGATGGCGACGGGCACCGTGCTGGTGCTCTCGTTGCTGACCGCGCTCACGTTGGCCGGCACCGGCCTGCCCGCGAGCGGGGCGTTCGCCTTCGGGCTGCACTGGGCGGGCGCGGGCATCGCGTTCGCGGCGGTCGCCGGCGTCGCCGCGCAGGTCACCGAGAGCGCGCGGGCCGCGAACGGGATCGGTGCCGCGGTGCTCGCCGCCGCGTACCTGCTGCGCGCGGCCGGCGACGCGACCGGGGTGGACACCTCGACGTGGCTGTCGTGGCTGTCCCCCATCGGCTGGGCCCAGCAGGTACGCCCGTTCGCCGGTGACCGGTGGTGGGTGCTCACCTACCTGCTCGTCTTCGCGGTGCTCGTGACGCTGGCGGCGTACGCGCTCGTGGCGCGCCGCGACCACGGCGCGGGCCTGCTGGCGGCACGCCCTGGCCGGGCCACCGCGGCCACCCGCCTGTCGACGCCGCTCGCGCTCGCCGTGCGGTTGCACCGCGGTGCGTTCATCGGCTGGCTGGTCGGCGTCGCGCTCGGCGGTCTCGTGCTGGGCAGCATCGCCTCGCAGGTCGGCGACTTCCTCGACACGCCGCAGGCCCGCGACATGATCATGAAGCTGGGTGGCGAGCGCGGGCTGACCGACGCGTTCCTGTCCACGGAGATGGGTTTCCTCGGGGTGATCGTCTCCGCGTACGGGATCTCCGCGGCGCTGCGGCTGCGGTCCGAGGAGGCCGCCGGCCGGGCGGAGCCGATCCTCGCGACCCGCGTCGGCCGGGTGCGCTGGGCGGCCTCGCACATGACGGTCGCGCTCGTGGGCACGGCGCTGCTGCTGGTCGTCGTCGGGGTGTTCGCCGGCTTCGCACACGGTGCCGCGACGGACGACTACGGGCAGATCGGCCGGCTGGTCGGCGCCGCGCTGGCGCAGCTGCCGGCGGTGTGGGTGCTGACCGGGATCACCGTGGCGGCGTTCGGGCTGGTTCCTGGATGGATCATGGCCGGCTGGGGCGCGCTGGTCGTGTTCCTGGTGCTGGGCACGCTCGGCTCGGTGCTGCGGCTGCCGCAGTGGGTGATGGACCTGTCGCCGTTCACCCACTCACCGAAGCTGCCCGGCGGCGAGCTGTCGGCGGCGCCGCTGATCATCCTTACGGCCGTCGCGGTGGCGCTGCTGGCGATCGGCCTGTCGGCCTTCCGGCGGCGAGACATCGGCTGACCGGGGTTCGGTCGTGGCGGCGCCTCCTTTGGTGGGGGCGCCGCCACGTTGTCCACAGCCGGCTTACTTGTCCACAGCACACGGCTGACCTCCCCTTTTGTCAGGGTCCCCCGGTAAACTGACGGTCACGAGGGGTGCCCCCGGAGAGGGCGGGGGCTACGTTTCTTGCGTTCTGCACGCGCGTGCGCGCGACCCGTCGGGGCACTCTGCGTACGCCTGCGCGCGGCCTTTGTGGCATTCACGTCGGTGGCACGAGTCGCCTTTTACCGGGGTACCAGTGGGGCGTGCGAGGTTGGCGGGTGCTGGTCGTGGAATGCCTGGGCCCGGCGTGGGGTTGTGGCCGAACGGACCGGTACGACGACGTGTGGGGACGGTGATCGCGGGTGGCCGACGAGACGGAAGCCATCCACGAGCGGACCCGGTTACCCGGTGAGGTGTGGGTCCTCGTCGCCGCGAACTTCGTCATCGCGGCCGGGTTCGGGCTGGTCGCGCCCGCGCTGCCAACCTTTGCCCGCAGCTTCGACGTCAGCGTGACCGCCGCGTCGGTCGTGATCAGTGCGTTCGCCGTCGCGCGTCTCGTCTTCGCGCCGGCCAGCGGCCGGTTGATCAATGTGCTGGGCGAGCGGCGCGTCTACCTCACCGGCATCTCGATCGTCGCGCTCACCACCGGCTCGTGCGCGTTCGCGGCCAACTACTGGCAGCTGCTGATCTTCCGCTCCGTCGGCGGCATCGGCTCCACGATGTTCACCGTCTCCGCGATCGCCCTGCTCATCCGCGTCACGCCGGTGCCACTGCGCGGCCGCGCCTCGGGCCTGTGGGGCACCGGCTTCCTCCTCGGCAACGTCACCGGTCCGCTGCTCGGCGGCGGGCTGCTCACGATCTCCCTGCGCGCCCCGTTCCTCGTCTACGCCGGCATGCTGTTCGTCGCCGTCGGGATCGTCTGGTGGTTCCTGCGCCACTCACCGCTGGCCGCGCCGGTCACCGACGACGCGCCCAAGATCACGCTGCGTACCGCGCTGGGCCACCGCTCCTACCTCGCCACGCTCGCCTCCAGCTTCGCCAACGGCTGGGCCGTGTTCGGCGTTCGGGTCTCGCTCGTTCCCCTGTTCGTCGAGGAGGTCCTGCACCGCGACGGCGCGTTCGCGGGGACCGCGCTCGCCGTGTTCGCCGCGGGCAACGTCGTCACGCTGCTCGTCTCCGGCCGGCTCGCGGACACGATCGGCCGCAAGCCCATGGTCATCCTCGGCCTGCTCGTGGCGGGCGGTGGCACCGTGTGGCTCGGCTTCACCGACACCGTCCTGCTGTTCCTCGTCGCGAGCGCCGTGGCCGGCATCGGCTCCGGCATGCTCACCCCCGCGCAGCAGGCGGCGGTCGCCGACGTCATCGGCTCGAAGGGCCGCGGCGGACCCGTGCTCGCCGCGTTCCAGATGGCCGCCGACATCGGCGCGGTCATCGGCCCGATCGCCGCGGGTGTCCTCGCCGACCACCTGTCCTACGCGGCCGCCTTCGCCATGACCGGTGTGCTGGCCCTGGTCGCCGCGCTCGTCTGGCTGCCCGCACCGGAGACGCTGCCGGGCCGGACCGGCAAGACCGCGCACCCGACGCCCGCGGAGGTGCTCGGCACCGAGGTCACGCCAGCCGCCTCGCCGCAGCCAGCACCAGAAAGTCCACCACGAAGCAGGTGAGCGCGCCGCCCTCGTCGCGGCCGACCCACACCGGGTAGGCGCCGTCGCCCCATCCGGAGCTGACCGTGATCAGGTTCGCGAAGGAGCCGGTCAGCTCGTGCGCCCAGCCGTCCATGTCGTCGTAGGCGTCCTCGATCGTCTTCGCGAAGTCGGCGGCCACGGCCACGTCGACCAGCGCGACCCGGCCCGCGTCCACGCCGACGCCGAAGAACTCGCCGTCGCCGAGCAGCAGCGGGTGCTCCCCGTCGCGCCACGCGTTGTTCCACGTCGCCGTCGGCCGGTCCGACACCCACAACGCGCACGCCGCGACCCGCGTGTGCTCCGGCGAGTCCGCGAACCGCACGACCGAGAGCTGCAGCGGGTACTCGCCGGGCACCACGGTCTCCTCGAACGGCACCACCTCGTGCAGCCACGGGTCCGGGTCGGCGACGATCAGCCGCCCGCTCGGCAACCGCAGCCGGCCGCCCGAGACCAGCTCGACCGTGACGTCGGCGCCGTCGTCGAGCTCGAACCTGGCGCCGCCCTCGAAGGTCTCGTCCAGCTGCCGGGGGCGCAGCGGCATCGGCGGACGCCACGGCGGCTCGGCGGCCGGGTCGGCGGCCGGCGGGTCCGCGCGCACGGTCAGCGGGCCGAGGTCCCCGACGACCGCCGCCCACTCGCCGAACTCCGGCACCGGGTGGTCCGTCGCCACCTCCAGGTCCGGCCCCGCCCAGTGCCCGGAGATCGTCCGCGACCCGTCCGGCGCGTACCTCGCGCGCCAGGACGACCGGCGCCACTCCGGTTCGTCCTTGTTGAACTCGAGGTTCGCCGGCTCGTACGCCCACTGCCGCGCGTTCAGCAGCAGGAGCCGCTCGTCCGGCCAGCGCCGGAACTCGAGCTGGCGATGGCGGCGGTCCTGCTCGTCGAAGTACCACACCGACGCGTGGTGGGCCGCCCAGCAGACCTCGACGAGCACCAACGGCCGCTCGCCCGTGAGCACGAACGCGTACTGGTCGCCGACCGCGTCCCGCTCGCGCGCGACCGCCTCCGGCAGCGCGTCCACGATCGACCTGCGCACCGGGTCCCAGCCCGCGCAGTACACGATCTCGACGGTCACGGACGCATCCTGACAGGCGCACCCCGCTCGTGGCTCGCGTAGGTTCGCGGACATGGCGACGATGGTGACGTTCCACGCCCACCCCGACGACGAGTGCATCGCCTGCGGCGGCGTGATGCGCAAGGCCTACGAGGAGGGCCACCGGGTGGTGCTGGTGGTGGCGACCCGCGGCGAGGTCGGCGAGGTGCCGGACGGCTTCCTCGCCGACGACGAGGAGCTGTGGGAGCGCCGGGTCAAGGAAACCCATGCCGCGGCGGACATCCTGGGCGCGGCGCGCGTGGAGTTCCTCGGTTATGTCGATTCGGGAATGATGGGCGAGCCGACCAACGACGCGCCCGGCACGTTCTGGACCGCGGACGTCGAGGAGGCCGCCGGGCGGCTCGCGGCGATCCTGCGCGAGGAGAACGCCGAGGTGCTGACCGTGTACGACGACCACGGCACCTACGGCCACCCGGACCACATCCAGGTGCACCGGGTCGGCATGCGGGCGGCCGAGCTGGCCGGCACGCCGCGGGTCTTCCAGGCCACGATCAACCGCGACCACGTGCGGCGCGGCCGCGAGGAAGCCATGCGGCAGGCCGGCGAGCAGCCGAGCGAGGACGCCGACGTTCCGGACCTCGGCGAGGACTTCGGGACGGCCGAGGCGGACCTCACGACCGCGGTGGACGTATCCCGGTACGTCACGTACAAGCGGCAGGCCATGCGCGCGCACGCGAGCCAGATCAGCGAGGAGTCGTTCTTCCTGGCGCTGCCGGACGAGCCGTTCGCGCGGGCGTTCGGCACGGAATGGTTCATCCACGTCGGCGCCCCGCCCGGGATCGCCGAGTCCGACCTGTTCGCGTAATGCTCTTCGACGGCGTGCTCGCCGCCGGCCCGGTGCGGGAGCTCGTGTCGGACTCCGCCTGGCTGCGGGCGATGCTCGACGCGGAGGCCGCGCTGGCCGGCGCCTGCGCCGACACCGGCCTGGTGCCGCGGGACGCCGCCGACAAGATCGCCGCGGCGTGCGCGGCGGCCCGCTACGACCCGGCTGAGCTGGGGCGCGCGGCCGCGGACTCCGGCAACCCGGCGGCACCCCTGGTCCGGGCGCTGACGGCCGAGGTCGGTGGCGAGGCCGCCCGGTACGTCCACTTGGGAGCGACCAGCCAGGACATCGTGGACACGGCCGCGATGCTCGTCGCACGCGCCGCGCGCACGGCGGTGCTGGCGGACCTGGACGCGTGCTGCGACGCGCTCGCCGGGCTGGCCGGGGCGCACCGGCGGACCGTCCAAGCGGGACGGACGCTGCTGCAGCAGGCGCTGCCGACGTCGTTCGGGCTGGTGGCGGCCGGCTGGCTGGCGTCTTTGTCGGCGGCCGGTTCGGCACTGCGGTCGGTGGTGCTGCCGGCTCAGCTCGGCGGCGCGGTCGGCACGCTGGCGTCGCTGGGCGCGGACGGGCCCGCCGTGGCGTCGGCGTACGCCCGGCGGCTCGGGCTGGCCGAGCCTGACCTGCCGTGGCACACCGACCGCGGGCCGGTCGCCGCGCTGGCGGACGCGCTCGGCCGGGTGTGCGGGAGCGTGGCCAAGATCGCCGGGGATCTCGTGCTGCTCGCGCAGACGGAGGTCGGCGAGGTCAGCGAGTCGGCCGAGGGCGCCGGCGGGTCGTCCACGATGCCGCACAAGCAGAACCCGGTGGCGGCGATCTCCGCGCGGGCCGCCGCTCTCCAGGCGCCGGGCATGGTCTCGACGCTGCTCACGGCCATGGCGCACGAGCACCAGCGGGCGGCCGGCGCGTGGCACGCCGAGTGGCGCCCGCAGCGGGAGCTGTTGTGCGCCACGGGGTCGGCCATGTGGTGGTTGCGCACGAGCCTCGCCCGGCTCGTCGTGCACGCCGACCGGATGCGCGCCAATGTGGACCTGGCGGGTGGCGCGCTGCTGGCCGAGCGGGTGACCACGGCGCTGGCGCCGGCCGTCGGCCGGCTGACCGCGCACGACGCGGTGGCCGAGTGCGTGCGCGCCGGAGGCGACCTGGCGTCCGCGCTGGCCGGGCACCCCGCGCTCGGGCTCGATCGGGAGCGGGCGGCCGAGCTGCTGGACCCGGCGGGCTACCTGGGCGCGGCCGGCGAGTTCGTCGACCGGGCGCTGGCGCGGTACGACGCGGAGAAGGAGCGGCGATGACCGTCGAGGTGCACCACGAGGTGACCGGGCCCGAGGACGGGCCGGTGGTCGTGCTGGCCGGGTCGCTCGGCAGCGACCTGCGGATGTGGGAGCCGCAGGTGGAACCGCTGGTCGAAGCGGGTTTCCGGGTCGTGCGCTACGACCAGCGCGGGCACGGACGCTCGCCGGCGCCGGCGGGGCCGTACACGCTGGCCGAGCTCGGCGAGGACCTCGTGGCGCTGCTGGACCGGCTGGAGCTGGCGCGGGTGTCGCTGGTCGGCTTGTCGCTGGGCGGCATGACCGGCATGTGGCTCGGCCGGCACCACCCGGCGCGGCTGGACCGGCTGGTGCTGTGCTGCACGTCCGCGGAGCTGGGCCCGGAGTCGATGTGGGTCGAGCGGGCGAAGGTGGCCCGCGAGTCCGGTTTGGACGACCTGGCCGACGCCGGCGTCGGGCGGTGGCTGACGCACGCCGGGCGCGCGGCGAACCCGGCGCTGTCGGCCTGGCTGCGGGAGATGTTCACCGGCCAGGACGCGGAGGGCTACGCGTCGTGCTGCACGGCCATCCAGACGATGTCCATAGTGGACGAGTTGGCGAAGGTCCACGCGCCCACGCTGGTGATCGCCGGCGCGGAGGACCAGGCCACGCCGCCGGATCACGCCCGCCGCATCGCGGACGCGATCCCCGGCGCGCGGCTGGAGATCGTCGAGGGCGCGGCGCATCTCGGCAACGTCGAGCGGCCGGCCGAGTTCACCGCGCTGATCGTGAACCACCTGCGCACCCGGTACGCGGCCGGGATGGAGGTGCGCCGCGCGGTCCTGGGCGACGAGCACGTCGATCGCGCGGTCGCCGGCACGACGGACTTCACCCGCCCGTTCCAGCACCACATCACCGAGACCGCGTGGGGTTCGGTGTGGACACGGCCGGGCCTGGACCGCCGCACCCGCAGCGTGATCACCTTGACCGCACTCGTGTCCCTGAAGTGCTTCGACGAGCTCGCCCTGCACGTCCGGGCCGCGATCCGCAACGGCCTCACCCCGGCGGAGATCTCGGAGATCCTCCTGCACACGTCGGTCTACGCGGGCGTCCCGGCCGCCAACTCGGCTTTCGCCATCGCGCGCGAGATTCTCGACGAGATGTGACAAGCGCGCCCGTCGGCCGGTGGCCTCACCCGCGACCGACCAGCTCCGCCGGATCCGGGGAGCCGTTCGCGATGACGATCCGGTACCGGTAGGACAGCGACTCGCCCGGGGCGACGGGAGCCTCCGTGTCGAAGAACGGGGCCGGGCAGACCGCGGCGAACGGCGTCGAGCGGACGAACCACCGCACGTCCGACTCCGCCGACTCCGCCTCGAACACCAGCGTCGAGAACCGGCCGCTGCCGTCGTGCTGGCCGCGGAACGCCAGCCACGGCGCGCGGACGCCCATCAGCTCGTCGCCGCCCGTCCGCCCCGGCACGGTGACCTCGCCGCCGGTGAACGAGCGCGGGCCGCGCCAGAACAGGCCGCCGTAGCCGGCGTTCGCCCGGCCGTTCGTGGTCGGGCTGCCCAGCACGATCTCGGCGTCCCACACGTTGGTGAACGTCGTCGCGAAGCCGAGCGTCCACGACCCGTCCGCGACCGCGAAGGTCAGCGCCCGCGACTCGGTGAACCAGCGCTCCCCCTGCTCGGTGTCCCACGCCAGCTCTTCGCGCACCGACGAGCCGGACACCGAGCCGAACGACAGGTGCCGCGTCGTGCCGTTGTTCGGCAGCTGCTCGTAGCCCCGGCCGCGGCGAAACGTCGGCCCGCCCCAGAAGTTCGCGGGACCCACGTGCGGCAGCGACCACGCGATGCCCTTGTGCCACACGTGGTCGTGTGGCCGGTACAGCGAGACCACGTCGCCCGCGAGTGTCCGAAGTGGATGGAAGTACGGCCGCGGCGACTCCAGCTGGACGTCCCACGGCTCGAACACGTAGCGCGCCAGCTCGGTCCCGTCGTGGCTGAACCGCAGCCACGCGGTGCCGGTCGTCAGGTCCATGGCGCCCCCGTCCCGTCCATCCGGTGGTAGAACGGCGAGTCCGGCCCCAGCTCGCCGCGCGCGATCCGCCGGCCGGTGAACGCCGACGCGTAGATCGCCGCGACCAGCTCCACCGTCCGCCGCGCGTCGGTGAGCGTCACCGGCGGCGGCGTGCCCGCGGCCACCGCGTCCAGCACGGCCGCGAGCTGCGCGTCGTGCCCGCTGCGCACGCCCGTCGCCCCGGCCGCCCAGGCGTCGGCCACCGCCGCCTCGTGGCCCGGCGCGGCGGTGACCGTCCAGTCGTCGTCGCCGTAGCCGTACACGTGGTCCAGCTCGACCGTCGCGTGCTCGAAGTCGAACCGCAGGTAGCTCGACTCCCGCGGCGACACCACGCTGTTCACCACGGTCGCCACCACGCCGTTGGCGAACGTCACGATCGCCGCGGACAGGTCCTCGGTGTCGGTCGGCTTCACCTGCCGGGCGGCGACCGCGACCACCGAGTCCCAGTCCCCCATGATCGACAGCAGCAGGTCGAACTGGTGGATGCCGTGGCCCATCGTCGGCCCGCCGCCCTCGACGTCGAACCGGCCGCGCCACGGCACCGCGAAGTACGAGTCCGCCCGGAACCACAGCGTGTGACACACCGCCGCGGTCGGCCGGCCGAGCCGCGGGTCGCCCACCAGCTCGCGCAGGGTCGTGGCCCCGCTGCCGAACCGGTGCTGGAACACCGTCGCGAAGTGCGCGCCATCCGCCGCCGCGCCGGCCACGGCGTCCAGCTCGGCCAGGCTCAGCACCGGGGGCTTCTCGCACAGCACCGACGCGCCGCTCCGCAGCGCCGCGATCGCCTGCGCCGCGTGCAGCCCGGGCGGCGTGCACACGTGCACCAGGTCCGGCGACTCGGCGGCCAGCAGCGCGTCGAGGTCCGGGTACAGCCGCGGCACCGACCACTTCTCGCCGAACGCCGCGAGCCGGTCCGCGTCGATGTCCGTAGCCGCGACGATCCGCGCGCGGCCGAGCCGGTGGAGGCTCGCGGCGTGGAACCCGGCGATCCCGCCGGTCCCCACGACGGCGCACCGCAGACTCGGAGTCATCACCTCACGGTAGTGCGCCGCTCGCGGCCTGAACACAAAGCGTAGTTGCTCGCACGCTTACCGTGTACGATTGACCCCGTGGAGCAGGCTATGAATGCACAGGGCGACGGGTTTCTCAACCATCTGGTCGGTGCCGCTCGGCAATCGGCTGAGACCCCGTGACAGCGGGAAACACCAGGCTGCACGGTTATGACCATGGTCGGGGACACACTGGGTGACTTATCGGGTCGGCTGCTGGTGCAGTGCCGGCCGGGGCAGGCCAAGAACGCGGCGCGCGTGGCGAGCGCGCACGGCACTGGACTGGTACTGACGGGCCGCATGCCGCGGCCGACCGTGGAGGCGCTGCGCGCCCACGGGTTCACGGGGCCGATCCTCTGCGACGCCAACCGCTACTCGGGCCGCCGCCGCGCGACGGCCGCGCTGGGCGTGCGCGACGCGTGGACGGCCGAGCAGCACGACCTGGGGCTGGTCGCGCTGACCGACTCGGGCTACCTCGGGCCGCAGGACTGGCAGGGGCTGCGCCGCATCCTCGCCGAGGCCGCGCGCCAGCCGGGCCCGGTCGTGGCGATGCTGCCGCTGTCGGCTCGCTGGTTCGAGCAGTCCGTCGACGGGCTCGCGGAGGAGATCGACCACTACGGCGTACCGGTGGCGATCGCGATCGAGCACGCGAAGGACCCGTTCGGCGTGCGGTACGTGGCGCGCGGGTTCCTGGCGCTGCTTGCCGTGCGGGTGCCGGTGCTGCTGCTGCGGTCGGACGTGTCGGCGATCGGCGCGCTGGCGCACGGCACGCACGCGGCGGCCATCGGCACGACGCAGCGGCTGCGCCGGATCCCGCCGCGGGCCGGGCGGGGCGTGGTGGGCTTCCCCTCGCTGCGGGCGTTCGTGCCGCCGCTGCTGGGCCACCACCCGCTGGACGCGATGAGCCGGCTGGCCCCGTACTGGCCGTGCGACTGCCACGAGTGCGCCGGCCGGACGCTCACCGAGCTGGAGCGCGCGCAGCGGCCGGAGGTGTCCGCGTTCCGGCACTCGCTGTCCGCGCAGCTGACGCTGTGGTCGACGGTGCGCTCCGCGGCGTCCGCAGTGGACGGTTGGCTGGCGCACTGCGGCCAGGCCCTGTCGGTACACCGCCGCCTGGCGATGACCCTGCCGGCCTGGTACCCGCCGGCCAACCTGCACAGCTGGACCCAGCTGTCCCACGGCGTCCGCAGCGACGAACGTGCCCACGGCTAGCTGCCGCAGGCTCCCTTGGCGCGCAGTACGCGGGTGAGCGCGTCGGTGATCCGGGGGGCCGGAAGCGTGCCGTCCTCGGCCGCGGACTCGAGCGTGTCCAGGACCTCCGGGACGAACTGCTCGCCCGAGGACCAGAACGCGATGTCGGCGCCCGCGGCGAGTGACGTCAGCACCGCCTTCGGCAGCGGGTAGCGGCCGGAGATCGCCTGCATGCCGCCCAGGTCGTCGGTGATCGCGAGGTCGTCGAAGCCGAACTCCGAGCGCAGCAGCTTGTACGTCGCGGGGCTGAGGGTCGCCGGGACGCCGTTCGTGAGGCCCGGCACCGCCATGTGGCCGACCATCACGGCGACGCGGGTGGTGCGCAGCAGCCGGCGGTACGGCACGAGGTCGACCTTCTGGAGGTCGGCGAGCCTGGGCGTGGTCACCGCGGCCTGGTGCGAGTCGCCGTCGGCGTGGCCGTGGCCGGGGAAGTGCTTGATCACCGGCAGCACGCCGGACTCCGCCAGCCCCTGGGCGAACGCACCGGCGTACTTGCTGACGACCTGCGGGTCGGCGCTGAAGGAGCGGTCGCCGATCACGTCGTCGTCCGGCTGGCTCGTGACGTCGACGACCGGCGCGAAGTCGACCGTGACGCCGCGCTTGTGCAGGGCCGTGCCGCGGTCGCGGGCGAGCTTGTGCACCTGCGCCACCGTCATCGACCTGGCCATGACGCGGGCGCTCGGCACGTCGCCGTCGAGGTCGTCGACGCGCTGCACGCGGCCGCCCTCCTCGTCGACGCTCACCGCGAGCGGCACCTTCGCGGCCTTGCGCACGCCGGCGAGCCGGTCACCGGTGAGCAGCGTCGTGTCGTTCCCGCCGAGGAAGATCCCGCCGATGCCCTCCTCGCCGGCGACCTTCGTGGCGGAGTCCGCGGAGCTCGGGTCGACACCGACCATGAGCAGCTGCGCGAGCCGCTGGCGGGTGGACAGTCCGTCGATGACCTCGGCGCAGTCCGAGACCGGCTCGGCGGATCTCGACGGCTCCGACGTGATGGTCGTCGTGGTGCTCGTCGTGGTGGTCGGCGGCGTGCTCGCTGACCGCTCGGCCACCGGGTGCCCGGACGTCGTGGTCCGCGACCCGAGCAGGGCGATCACGGCGACCGTCGCCACTGCCAGCACCAACCCGATCAGCCGTATCCGTCGGGGACCCATGCGCTCCTCGCGTCTCATCGTTTCGGCCAGTGCCAGGATGGTTCATCAAGGCGGCCCTGGCCATCGAGGGTGGTCCGGCTCAGCTCCTTGACGAGCGTCAACGTACTCGCCCGCTCCCCGGCGATCGCCTCGATGGCCCGGATCAGCGGCAGCGCGTGGGTGACGACGATCAGCTGCGTGCGCTCCGCGGCCTTGACGATCAGCGCGGCGAGCGGGACGAGCAGGTCCGGGTGCAGGCTCGTCTCCGGCTCGTTGAGGACGAGTAGCTCGGGTGGTCGCGGGGTGAGCAGCGCGGCGACCCAGAGCAGGTAGCGCAGCGTGCCGTCGGACAGCTCGGCGGCGTCGAGCGGGCGGAGCAGGCCGGCCTGGCGGAACCGCAGGCCGAAGCGGGTGTCGTGGTTGGCGATCTCGACCGACGCGCCGGGGAACGCGCCGTCGACCGCGCCGTCGAGGGCCGCGGCGTCGCCGGTCTCGCGGATCGTCTGCAGCGCGGCGGCCAGGTCGGCGCCGTCGTGGTCGAGGACCGGCGTGCGCGTGCCGATGCGGCTCGCGCGGGCGGGGGCGTCGGCGTCGGTGCGGAACTGGTCGTAGAACCGCCACGACCGGATCCGCTCGCGGAGCACCAGCACCTCGGGCGACGCGGACTCGATCAGCATGCTGTCGGTCAGCCGGATCGGGCGCGGCTCGCCCCAGGCGCCGTCGTCACCGCGAGCACGCAGGGTGCCGTTGTGCCGGTCGGCGAGCAGCGTGGACGGCTTGAGCACCGGCCCGGCCCAGAGTGCCTCGCGCTTGAACTCGGGGTCGAGGTTGAACGCGGTCGTCGTGGGGACCGGCAGGCCGAGGTCGAGCGCGTAGCCGAACTCGTCGCCCGCGAACCCGAGGCGCAGCCCGACCGGCTGGGTGCGCACCGTGCCCTGGGTGCCCCTGCCGCTCTCCGGGCCGGCCCACAGCGTCGACTGCAGCCCGCCCTCCCGCGCGAGCGCGGCGACGGCGCCGTTGCGGGAGGCGTCGGCGAGCAGCCGCAGCGCGCGGTAGAGGCTGGACTTGCCGCTCCCGTTCGCCCCCGTCACGAGCGTCAACCGGGCCAGCGGCAGCACGAGGTGCCGCAGCGACCGGTAGTTCTCGACCGCGAGCGTGGTCAGCACCCGCCCGAGACTAGGCGCTGCCCCCGACTGTCCACAGGCGGGCGAGTTGTCCACAGCCGAGCACGCTCACCGCCTTTTGTCGGTGCCTCCCGGTAAACTGACGGTCACGAGGGGTGCCCCCGGAGAGGGTGGGGGCTTACGTTTCTTGGGTTCTGCACGCGCGCGAGCGAGCTTGGCGGCCCGGACGCTCGCGGGCGCGATCTCCCTGTTGTCAGGGTTTGCGGTAGACGGAGACGTGCATCGTGGAGTTGCCGTCGAACGTGCCCTCCTTCCAGTCGGCCCATCGGTGCTCCAGCTCCAGGCCGGCCAGCTGTGCCATCAGGTCCATCTCGTGGTGGGTCACGTTGCGGCCCTGGATCGGGTAGAACTTCGTGCCGTCCGGCTCGAAGATCACCCACACGCCGTTGTGGAACTGCGTCGCCGGGTCGGCCATGCCCGCCACGATCGTCAGCTTGTCGTGCTCGATCCGCGCGACCCGGAACGTGCCCTTGTCCCCCGGCCGCGCCCCGCTCACGACCATCGTCTCCAGGACGAACCGGCCGCCCGGTCGCAGGTGCGCCGCGGCGTTGCGGAACAGCTGTACCTGCGCCTCCTGCGTCGGCAGCACGAAGATCGAGTTGAACGCGATGAACGCGACCGCGAACTGCTGGTCCACGCGCACCGTGGTCATGTCGCCGACGATCGTCGTGACCTTGTCGGACTTCCGCTTCAGCTGCGCGAGCATGTCCTCGCTGACGTCCACCCCGACGACCTCGAGCCCCTGCTCCGCGAGCGGCACGGCCAGCCGCCCCGTGCCGACGCCGAACTCGAGCAGCGGCCCACCGTCCGCCAGCTCGGCCAGCTTGGCGACGGAGCCCTCGTCGTCCATCAGCCCCGCGTGCCACTCGTCGTAGTGCTCCGCCCAGCGCGCCCCGTACAGGCGCGGATCCATTTCCTCCATGGACCCAACCTCCCGCGCACCCGCCGGCGCGACAAGACTTTCGTCGACGAGCGAAACGATCACCGGTCCGTCTCGGCCGACGCGCTCCGGAAGTGGTTCGGTCGGGCAAGCTAGCCGCATGACGATCGACGAACTGATCAGCAGAATGCGCGACTCGCTGCAGGCCAAGGTGGTCTACGCCGAGCCGGTGGAGAAGGACGGCATGACGATCATCCCCGCCGCCGTGGTCCTCGGTGGCGGGGGTGGCGGCAGGGGCCAGGACAAGGACGCGCAGCAGGGCGAGGGCGCCGGCTTCGGCCTCATGGCCCGCCCGGCCGGCGCGTTCATCATCGAGAACGGCGAGGTCCGCTGGCAGCCGGCCCTCGACGCGACCCGCCTCGTCGGCGCGGGCGTCATCGTGCTGCTGGCGTTGACGAGGCGGTTCGGCCGCCGGCGGCGCCAGCTCGCGAAGGCGGCCGCTAGGGCGCGGCGTTCGAGTTGACCGCCTTGGCCGGCGGCTGCGGTGCCGGCACGCAGTGCTCGACCGAAGGCCGGTCCGCGCACGACACCGAGTCGTCGTCCGACGAACCGCCCAGCCCGAAGTACAACCCGACGATGATGCCGAGTGCGAACCCGAGCGCCACCATTCGCAGCAGCGTCGACATGGAAACCAGGACACCCATCATTTACCTCCCCGGAAATCGACCGGTTCCCAGTTTTCGGCAACGACGGGCCACGGAACAGGAATTGCCCACCGCCTCCCGAAACAGGAAACGGGAAACCCGCCGGGAAGCCTGACGAGCCATGAACCGAAGATGCGATGCGGCAACCCCCAGCAGCCGCATCG
>NZ_DATBKY010000092.1:0-17253 GCF_036555685.1 Actinophytocola sp.
CGATATTCTCTCCGCGACCGAGTGAGGGGAGCCAGGACAAGTGATCGACATCGACCAGCTCAACGCCACGCACCGGGAGATCGGCAACCGGGCGGTCGCCTCCGGAGAAGGGCGATCGCTGCTGCTCCGCCGCGTCTACGACACCTCCGTCGCGGACATGTGGAGCGCCTGCACCGACCCCGAGCGGATCAGCCGCTGGCTGGGCCCCGTCGAGGGGGACCTGCGGCTGGGCGGCACCTACCAGCTCAAGGACAACGCCGGCGGCGAGATCCTGCGCTGCGAGGAGCCGCACCTGCTCAAGGTGACCTGGGTCCTCGGCGAGGGCATGAGCACCGAGGTCGAGGTCCGCCTGGCGGCCGACGGCGACGACCGGACCGTCTTCGAGCTGGAGCACGCCTCACCGGCCGGGATCGTCGACGAGATGGTGCGCGCCTACGGCCCCGGCGGCACGATCGGCATCGGCGGCGGCTGGGACCTCGCGCTGCTCGGCCTCGACCGGTACCTGCGCGGCGCGCCGCTCGATCCCGCGACCTGGGAGGACGAGCCGGAGGTCAGGGAGTACGCCAAGCGCAGCTGCCACGCCTGGGGCGCCGTCATCCAGCAAGCCTGGGGCACCAGCGACGACGACATCGCCGCCGCCGTCGCCTTCGGCGTGCAGCACTTCGCCCCGGAGCCCGGCGCGGGCGGTCCCGGCGGTGCCACCGGCTGACCGGGCCGCTCAGCCGACGAACTTCTTGTCCTCCAGCCACTTCTTGGCCACATCGGCCGGCTGCTCGCCCTTGATGTCGACCTCGCTGCTGAGCTTCTGGATGGTCGTCAGGTCGAGCGCGTCGGCGATCGGCTTGAGGATCTTGGCCAGGTCCGGGTTGTCGTCGACGACGGACTTGCGGACGGTCGGCGCCGGGTTGTAGACGGGGAAGAACGCCTTGTCGTCCTCCAGGATCGTGAGCTTGAGCGCCTGGATCCGGCCGTCCGTGGTCACGCCCTCGGCGAAGTTGCACGCGCTGCCCTTCGCGGCGTTGTCGTACAGCGTGCCCTCGGCGACGGTCGCGAGGTTCTCCTTGGGCAGCGTGAAGCCGTACGTCTTCTGCAGCCCGGGCCAGCCGTCGTTGCGGGCGAGGAACTCCGTGGCGGCACACATCTTCGCGGTCGCCGGGTCGGACTTCGCGAGCTTCGCGTAGTCCGAGATGGACTTGACGTCATGCTGCTCCGCGACGTCGGTCTTCGCGACGATCGTGTACGTGCTGTTGTACGGCGCGGGGTCCAGCCAGACGATGTTGTTCTTCAGGTCCTTGTCGGCGACGGCCTGGTACTGCTGCTTCGCGTCGGGAATCGGGTCGGTCTGCTTCATGTAGCTGATCCACGCGGTACCCGTGTACTCCCAGTACATGTCGATGCTGCCGGACGTCAGCGCCGCCCGGGTCGTGTCGCTGCCGGTCAGCCCGCAGTTCTCCGTCACCTCGGCCTCGACGGACCGCAGCGCCTGGATGGTGATCTGACAGAGGATCAGCTGCTCGGTGAACTCCTTGCCGCCCACGGTGAACGACTTGCCTTTGAGCGACGCGATGTCGGCGAGGCTGCCGGCCGCCACATCGGAGTCCGGCTGGGCGATGGAGCAGCCGGTGGCACACATCGCCGCCGCCATCAGGACCGTCAGGAGCCGGGGAAACGTACGCACGATCGTTCCTTCCTGTCAGCGGATCAATGCCGTCGGGTCAGATGCCACGGGGCCGCAGCACGCGTTCGGCGATGCCGGCGAGCCAGTCGACGGCGAGCGCGAGCACCGCGGTGAGCACGCTGCCGGTGATCAGGATCGGCAACCGGTTCAGCGTGACGCCGGTGGCGATCAGGGTGCCCAGGCCGCCGGCGTTGGTGAACGTCGCCAGCGTCGCGCTGCTCACGTTGAGGATCAGGGCGATCCGGATGCCCGCCAGAATGATCGGGACCGCGAGCGGCAGCTCCACCCGGAACAGCACCGTGGTACGGCTCAGGCCCATCCCGCGAGCCGCGTCGATCAGCGCGCTGTCCACAGTGGACAGACCCACCATCGTGTTGCGCAGCACCGGCAGCACGGCGACGAGCACCAGGGCGAGCACCGCCATGTCGAAGCCGATGCCCACGGTGACCGCGAGCAGCACCAGGACGCCGATCGACGGGATGGCCTGCCCGATGTTGGCGACCCCGAGCAGCGGCGCGGTGACGAACCGCAGGCCGGGCCTCGTGAGCAGCACGCCGAGCGGTACGGCGATCACGATGACCAGCACGCTCGACACGGCCACCAGCGCGACGTGTTCGCGCAGGTGCGTGAGGATCGTGGTCCGGTTGATCGAGCGCAGCTCGATGTCGTCGAGCTGCTGTTGCTCGAGGTACCAGAACAGCGCGGCCAGCGCGGCGGCGAGCACCACCGGCGTGATCAGTACCCCGAGCGTCGTCGTCCGCCTGGCCGGGAGCTCGGTCGTGGCGGTCACGGCTCGTCCTCCGGCGGCGTGCGCACCACGGTGGACCAGCTCAGCTCGCCCACCACCCGGCCGTCGTCCCGCACCGCCGCGACCTCGGCACGCGCGTGCAGCATCGCGTTCAGCGCCTCGTGCAGACTCTGGTCGGCGCGCACCGTCGCGCGGCCCGGTGTGCCGGAGTCCGGCGCCAGCGGCAGCTCGTCGACCCGGCGCAGGGTCAGGCCGCGCACGGCCGCGTCGTCGCCGACGAACGAGGCCACGAACTCGTCGGCCGGCTCGGCGAGGATCCGCGCCGGGGTGTCGAACTGCGCCACCCGGCCACCCTCGGCGAAGATCGCGATCCGGTCGCCGAGCTTGATCGCCTCGGTGATGTCGTGCGTGACGATCACGACGGTCTTGCGGATGTTCGCCTGCAGTGCGACGAACTCGTCGTGCAGCCGCTCGCGGGTGATCGGGTCGATGGCGCCGAACGGCTCGTCCATGAGCAGCACCGGCGGATCCGCGGCGAGCGCGCGGGCCACGCCGACGCGCTGCTGCTGGCCGCCGGAAAGCTGCTTCGGGTAGCGCCGCCGGAACGTGGCGGGGTCCAGGCCGACCAGCGTGAGCAGCTCGTCCACGCGCGCGGCGATCTTCTGCTTGGACCATCCCAGCGCGCGCGGCACCATGCCGATGTTCGCCGCCACCGTCAGGTGCGGGAACAGGCCGATCTGCTGGATCACGTAGCCGATGTGGCGGCGCAGCTCGTCGGCGTCGACCGTGCTGACGTCCTTGCCGTCGACGAAGATCTGGCCGGCGGTCGGCTCGATCAGCCGGTTGATCAGCCGCATGGTCGTGGTCTTGCCGCAGCCGGACGGACCGACCAGGATCACCGTCTCGCCGGCCGCGATCTCCAGCGACAGGTCCTCGACCGCGTAGGTGTTCGCGCCGGGATAATGCTTGCTCACCCGGTCCAGCTGGATCATCGGGTCGTTCATCGCAACCCCCGTGACGTCGTCAACCGCGCGAGCAGAAGGAACAGCAGATCGAGTACCAGTGCGAGCACCGCCACCCCGAGCACGCCGGCCAGGGTGTCGTTGAGCGCGTTGGCGCCGCCGATCCTGGCCAGGCCGTCGAAGATCAGCTGGCCGAGCCCCGGGCCGGCCACCGCGGCGGCGATCGCGGCGATGCCGACGCACATGAGCGTGGCCAGCCGGACACCGGTGAGGATGACCGGCCAGGCCAGCGGCAGGCGGACCATAACCAGCCGGCGCAGCGGGGACAGCCCCATGCCCTGAGCGGCGTCCAGGACCTCCGGTGGCACCGACTCCAGGCCGGTGACCGTGTTGCGCACGATCGGGAAGAGCGCGTACAGCACGAGCGCGGTGATCGCCGGTGCGGCGCCGAGCCCGAAGAGCGGGATGAGCAGCCCGAACAGCGCGAATGACGGGATGGTGAGCATGGTGCCGGTGAGCGCGAGCACCGGCCGGCTCGCCGCCGTCCGGCCGGCGACCAGCGCGCCGAGCGGGATGGCGAGCACCGCCGCGATGCCGACCGCGATCAGCACGACCTGCAGGTGGCCGATCGCGAGCAGCGTGATGTCCTCCCAGCGGCGGGAGAGATACTCGCCGAAGCTCATGTCTCCGCGCCCGCGTCCCCGACGTGAGTCATGGCTCTAGTCAAACATCCCGGCCACGCACATGTCGATCATCGAGCCGTCATCCCCAGGGTGGCCTGCCCCGATACGCCTCGCCGATCATCGTCACCCAGCGGTGGACGGCGTCCTCGTTGGGCGCGAACGGGCCCGGCCGGAAGTGGGGGGACGCGAGCCCGCGCTGCACGGACTCGCACGCGGCCCAGTCCTGCCGGTTGGTGCGGTCCCAGAACGCCTCGGCATGCGCGACGCTCGCACCTTGTGGTGCGAGCCAGGTGCATTCGACCTGCGTGGCGCCGGGGGCGACCGGGCGCAACCGGTGCGTCATCACGTAGTCCGGGTGCAGGGACAGGAGCAGGTCGGGAAACAGCGCGAGGTACAGCACCCGCCGTCTGTCCACATCGGGCAGGAAGGAGCCGTTCGAGCGACCGTCGAGCGACATGGTCTCGGCTCCGTCACGCAGGTCCATGGCGCCACCGACCCACGCGCCGGGCAGGTCGTAGTTGTCGCCGCTGTTCGGCGGGGACACCGCGCACAGCTCGGGATGGATGTGCGGGCAGTGGTAGCACTCGTGGTAGTTCTCGACGATCACCTTCCAGTTGGCGTGCACGACGTAGTCGTGGCGGGCGGCCGTCCGCAGGTCCTGCGGCGCGTACGGGGCGACCAGCCCGGGCAGCGCGCCGAGGTGCCGCGCGAACGGCGCGGCGTCGCCGGTGCCGTTGACGAACACCCAGCCGTGCCAGACCTCGACGGGCAGCGGCACGAGGGCGTGGTCGCCCTTCGGCAGGCCGGGGTAGCGCGGCGCGGTGCGCAGCGCGCCGTCCAGCCCGTAGGTCCACGCGTGGTAAGGGCACACGACGACGGGCCGCGTCGACGCGTCGCCCTCGGCTAGCAGCTCGTGGCCCCGGTGCCGGCAGGTGTTGGCCAGCGCCGTGACCGTCGAGCCCGTCCGGGTCAGCAGGACCGGGATGTCCCCGGCGAGCGCGCCCCGCTGGGTGGCGCCGCCGTCGAACAGCTCGTCGAGCCGCCCGAGGCAGCTCCACGTACCGGCGAAGACATGCCGCGTCTCCCAAACCAGCACGTCCGGGGAGGTGTAGGCCCGCGCCGGCAGCATGGTCGACTCGCCGAACGGGCGCAGGGCACGCTCGAGCTCACCGGCCGGGACCGGCGCCGGCGGCCAGGCGGTGGCGGCGGACACGCCTTCGACCGTAACCCACGCGCGCTCGTGGTCCGGTGGTCCGAGCCGCCGGGCGCAACAGCACGCACCGCGTACCGGCGAGCTTCGGCGTCGGCTGGTTCCCGACGATGCCCTGCGACTGACCCTGCTACTCCTCGTCCGAGCCCGCCGCCTGCGTCGCGCCCAGGACGTTGATCTGGATCAGCAGCACGTGCATGAGGACGGCCCAGTCGGCGGCCCGCGGGGTGTCCGTCGCGGCCAGCGTCTGTTCGGCGAGTGCCTCGACGCCTTCGTGGTCGCGGCGCCGGAGCAGCGCGGAGACGAACGTCGCGGCGTCGGGCAGGTGTTCCTCGGACGCCCTGGCGTTCGCGATCGCCAGCAGGCGGGCGGCGAGCTGCCCCAGCAGGGTCAGGCCGACGCCGAACACGAGCGTTCCCTCGGGGAGGCTCGCGTCGTCGGTGGCGTTCACGCGCGCGGCCGGGAGTACCCGGGTGGACCGGAGCAGCTGCGCGTAGTCGGCGAACAGGTCGCGGTGCTCGTCCGGGGCGACGGCCTGCCCGGCCTCGTCGACCATAGCGAGGACCAACTCCGTGTCGGCCTCGCTCATCGCCTCGTCCGGTGGCTTCCGCTGCATTCCGACACCCGCATTCGCCCGAGCCGGGCGCACGCCACGCCCGTCCGTATGTCGACGTACAAAGCCAAGTGTTACCAGACGTTCGAGAGACAGCATTTGTCCATTGTGGAGTGCCGTTGGCAATTCCTTCACTTCGGGCGTGTGGTGGCGGCCGGCTGGCTAGAATCCGCAGCTCAGGTGTCCGAGCACGGGGAGCGGAACGCGTGGTGTGGTCATTCGGTCCGTATCGGATGGAGCAGCTGATCGCGCGGGGTGGCATGGGCGAGGTGCACCGCGCGCACGACGTCCGGCACGACCGGGTCGTGGCCGTGAAGCTGCTCAACCAGGACCTGGCCGGCGATCACGACTTCCGCGAGCGGTTCAAGCGGGAGGCCAGGGCCGCGGCGCGGCTCCGGGAGCCGCACGTCGTCCCCATCCATGCCTACGGCGAGATCGACGGCCGGCTCTACCTCGACATGCGCCTGGTCGACGGCCGCGACCTGGACGCCGTCCTCCGCGAGCGGGGCCGGCTGTCCGCGGCCGACGCCGTCGACGTGGTCGGGCAGATCGCGAGCGCCCTCGACGCCGCGCACGCCGAAGAGCTCGTGCACCGCGACGTCAAGCCGTCGAACGTGCTCATCAGCCCGCGCGGCTTCGCCTACCTCGTCGACTTCGGGATCGCGCGCACGATCAGCCCGCACGCCGACCTGACCTCGACCGGCGACGTCGTCGGCACCCTGCACTACATGGCGCCCGAACGGTTCGGCCCGGGGCCCGTCGACCACCGGGTGGACGTGTACTCGCTCGCCTGTGTCCTGTTCCAGTGCCTGACCGGCGGCAAGCCGTTCCAGCCGGAGAACCCGCTCGCGGTGATGTACGCGCACGTCAACAACGAACCGCCGCGGCCCGGCGACGTCGACCCCGCGCTCGCCAGGTTCGATCACGTCGTGACGACCGGCATGGCCAAGGACCCCGCGCGGCGCTTCGCGAGCGCGGGGGAGCTGGCGCGGGCCGCCAAGGAAGCCTTCGGCAGGTCTCAGACGCGCCGGATGCCCGCACCGCCGCCACTGATCCACCCGCCGTCACAGCCACCGTCACAGCCACCGCCGCAGTCACCGCCGCAGTCACCGCCGGCACCGCAGCCGTCATCGCAGCCGGCACGGCCGAAGCAGCGCGGCGCCGGCCGCTGGTGGCTCGCCGCGGCCGGGCTCGTGGTGCTGCTCGGGCTGGCCGGCTTCCTGCTGTTCAAGGACGACGTGTTCCCGGGCCAGCCGGGCACGGGTGCGCCGACGTCCACCACCCGGCCGGACACCCCGCCGGACGCCCCGCCCGCGGACCTGAACCTCAGCACGCCGATCAGCGCACCCGCGTGCGACGGCCGGTACATCGTGATCGTCGGCTCGGCGGTCGACAAGGACCGCTACCCCGAGGACGTCCAGCGGTTCCTGGACGAAAACCCCGGGGCGAAGTACCTGCACGCGGTCAGTACCGGCTGCGGCTCGCTGCGCAAGGTCTACGACGATGGCACCGAGATCTATGCCGCCTACTACGGCCCGTACACCAGCCAGACCGAAGCCTGCGCCAAGAAGGACCAGGCCGGCGGCGGCGCGTTCGTCAGGACCCTCGACAACACGACGCCCCCGGCACATGTCGTGTCCTGCGCGGGCGCCGGCTAGCTCACGTAGTGCGCGGCGATGTCGTCGCTGGTGGTGAGCCACGCGTCCGGCTGGGCGGCCAGGAACCGCAGCGCCTCGTCGAGGTACCTGGCCCGGAACGGCTGGCCGATCACGAACGGGTGCAGGGCAAGGGCGAGAACCCGGCCGCCGTGTTCGGAGTCGGCGCGTAGCTGCTCGTACTGGTCCCGCACGACCCGCACGAACTCCGGCCCGGTGGTGCCCTTGCCGAACAGGCCGAGGTCGTTGAGCTCGACCGAGTACGGGACGCTGATCATGCCCGGCACGTTCAGCCGGTAGGGCTGGTCGTCGTTCGTCCAGTCCAGCAGGTACGTCAGGCCGAGCTCGGCGAGCAGGGCGGGCGTGTCGGACGTCTCGGTCAGGCCGGGGCCGAGCCAGCCGCGGGGTCGCCGGCCGGTGGCGCCGGTGATCGTGTCCACGACGCCGGTGAGGAACCGGCGCTCGTCGTCGACGGACATCGCCGTGTGCAGGATCGAGTTCGTCCTGCCGTGCGCGAGCCAGGCCCAGTCGCGGTCCAGACCGGCCTTGATGATCTGCGGGTAGTGGTCGGCGACGTCGGAGTTCAGCAGCACGCTGGCCCGGACGCCGTGCCGGTCCAGGATGTCCATGGTGCGCCAGATGCCGACCCGGACGCCGTAGTCGCGCCAGCCGTGGTTGAGCGGGTCCGGGACGAGGTCGGCGGTGCCGGGCCAGATGCTGGTGGACGGCCTGCCGGGGAGGAAGTGTTCGACGTTGAGTCCGATGTAGACGGCGACTTTGGCGCCGCCGGGCCAGGAGATCGGCGGCCGTTCCGTGATGGGGCTGTAGTCGAAGAGAGTGTCGCTCATGCCACGACGGTAGAAGCTAACATCACTGTCAGGTTCAAGTCCTTTCACGGCGCGGAGGTGTGATGCGCATCGGCGAGCTCGCGCGGCGAACCGGGGTGAGCGAACGGTCGCTGCGGTACTACGAGCAGCAGGGCCTGCTCACGCCCGACCGCACGCCGGGTGGGCACCGCGACTATCCCGAGCGCGCGGTCGACCGGGTCATCCGCATACAGGAGCTCTTCGCCGCCGGGCTGCACAGCAAGAAGATCGCCCGGCTGCTGCCGTGCATGCGCGACGCCGACGGCGGTCCGTCGGAGATCGCCACCCCGCAACTGGTCGCCGACCTCGCCGCCGAGCGGCAGCGGATCGACCGGATGATCACGGAGCTGACCAACTCCCGCGATGTCCTCGACGACGTCATCGACGCGGCGGCACGCGACTGAGCCGCGGGCGCTCAGCCGTTCGCCTCCGTTTCGACCGGCAGCTCGGTCGCCGGGATGCGGAGGCGTCGCTGGGCGCCCTGCAGGGCCTTGCCGAACACGGCCGCGGTCGGTGGCCGCCGCCGGGGTTCCTTCTCCAGGGCCCACTCGAGGACCTCGCAGACCTCGTCCGGCACGCCAGTCTGGCGAAGGTCCACCGGCGCGTCGTTGAGCACCCGGTTCATCACGGCGACGATGTTCTCGCCGACATGGCGCGAGTGCGGCGCGCGGCCGTGGATGAGAGCGACCAGGGTGGCGGCGAGCGAGTAG
Source organism: Actinophytocola sp. (assembly GCF_036555685.1). Taxonomy (GTDB): domain Bacteria; phylum Actinomycetota; class Actinomycetes; order Mycobacteriales; family Pseudonocardiaceae; genus Actinophytocola. Next base: position 9,126 of record NZ_DATBKY010000092.1, read on the forward strand.
ACGTCCGCCGACATGCTCGGCGGCGTGCCGCGCAGCACCTCGGGCGCCGCGTACGCGGGGCTGGCCACCGTCGGACCGGCGCCGCTCTGCAGCGTGCTCACCTGGCCGGCCTGGCCGAAGTCCGTCAGCTGCGGTGCGCCGCGCGAGCTGACCAGCACGTTCCCCGGCTTGACGTCCCGGTGCAGGACGCGCGCGTCGTGCGCGGTCTGCAACCCGCCGGCCAGCTGCACCCCCACGCGGACCGCCGCCTGCCAGGACATGGGGCCGCGCCGCCATGTCCGCTCCGCGAGCGAGCCGCGTCTGAAAAACGGCATGACCAGGTACAGATGTCCGTCGCTCGTCGTGCCGACCGTGTAGATCCGCACGATGTTCGGGTGCCGGGCCAGCTTGGCGATGAGGCGGCACTCGCGTTCGAGCTGTTCTTGTGGCGTGTCCGGCTGCGCCGGGTTGAGCACCTTGACCGCGACGTTGCGGCGGAGTGCCTGGTGGCGCGCCCGGTACGTCAACCCGTAGGCCCCTCGTCCTACTTCGACGAGGTCTGAGAGGCCGTCCAGCCGGGGTGAGGTCATCGCCCGCCGATTGTGCACCACCGGGGCGCGGCGGGCTTCACCGACGTGAACCACGTGCCGCCCAGAGGTTGAACACGATCCCCACCGCGAAGGCGGCCGAGGCGATGAGGACGTACGCGGGCGCCCAGCCCAGCACGACGGAGACGACGGTCAGCACGAGCAGCACGGCGAAGCCGCCCGCGGTCAGCGCCGAGATGGCACTGGGCGGCCGGGCCGGCATGACGGCTCCCTCGCTAGTCGCGCGGGAGCAGGGTGCCGAGCGGGCCGAGGTCGAGGTTGAGGTCCTCGCGCTCCAGGTCGAAGTGCGTGCACAGCTCGTCCATGCCCTGCTCCAACCGCATCAGGGTCAGACCCAGCTTCTCGATCTGCTCGTCGTCGAGGTCGCCGTGCTCGACCCGGCGGATCGCCTGCCGCTCCATCAGCTGTCGCAGCAGCTCCACGACAGTGAGGACCAGCCCGGCGAGGCTCTGCTGGGCCGTTTCGGGATCGGCGTTGATGTGCAGACCCGGTTGGTCTGTCATCGTGGCGGCTCCAATACGGTGATCGACGTCAGGAACGCGCGCAGGGAGATGTGCACGAGGTCCACGTCGGCGATGGACAACCGGATGTCACCGCTGATCACCACGCCGCCGGCGAGCACGCGGTCCAGCAGGTCCACCAGCGCGACACGGCGTTCGAAGGTGGGTACCGGTTCGGTCATGGCGTTTGTCCGATCGAGACGAATGAGTAGGCGGGCCACGGCCCGGTGAGCTCGAGCGCGACGTCCGGATGGCGTTCGTCCTCGCCACGCACCGCGCGGGCGAAGTCCTCGGCGGCGCCGTCGTCGACGAGGTAGGCCCCGTTGAGGATCATGGGCCGGCTCCGGTCGGCCAGGGCCGGGGAGTGCGGCCGGTGGCGGTGGGCGGCGACGGCGAGCCCCGCGAGCGCGTGGTGGATCTCGTCGGCCTGTGTCGCGGCGAGCTCCTCCACCCGCTCGCGGGCCACGTGCTCCTCGCGCTTGCGGCGCAGGTACGCCGCGCCCGCGCCGCCGGCCGCGGGGGCGGCGCCGGCCGCCGCCCGCAGCCGGCCGACGTCCAGCAATGCCTTGACCCCCCACTCCGACCGGCCGGTGACCCGGGCGAGCGCGTCGCGGAACCCGTCCGCCTGCTCCCGGAGCAGCAACCGGACCCGGTCGTCGTCGAAGTAGACCGTGGCGAGCCGGAACGGCACCGTGGGACCGGCTCGCGCCACGGCCGCCACGATCGCGTCGTGGACCCGGGCCACCCCGGCGAGCCAGTCGAGGTCCTCGAGGTTGCGCCGCAGCGCCTCCTCGCCGAACGTGTCCAGCGGCACCGTGCCGGCCACCGCGGTCAGCGCGCCCTCGCGGATCAGGCGCAGTTGCTCACCGGCGACTCCCGTGAGGTCGCCGGGCAGGCCCGGCTCGAGCTCCCCGGCGACCGCGTACACCCAACTGCCCTGTTCGGTCACGAGCTCTTGCGTCGCGGCTTGGGCGCCTGTTCGGCGGTCTCCTCGAGTTCGGGGACGTCGTCGTGTCCCGCCTCGAGCTCGGCGACTCGGTTGCGCAGCTGCTCGTTCTCCAGCTCCAGCCGGCGATCACCGCCGGCCAGCCAGGGATCGTGCTCCCACCAGTCGATGCCGACCTCCTTCGCGGTCTCCAACGAGGCGACCACGAGCCGGAGCTTGATCGTCAGCAGCTCGATGTCGAGCAGGTTCACCCGGATGTCACCGGCGATGACCAGGCCCTTGTCCAGCACGCGCTCGAGGATGTCGCCGAGGTTGCTGGGTTCACGGCTTGGTGCGGTGCTCGGAGTGGTGCTCTGGGGCACGGACAAGGGCTGTGCAGTCGTCGCCATCTCAGTCCGTTCCCAACTGACCCCGGCCGCGCGAGTAACGCTTGGTCCGACGGTAGGCCTGCAGGTCGCCGTTTTCGTCGAGCTCGGCCTCGTACACCGCGAGGATGTCCGATGCGGACGGAACCCGCCGGTCCTCGACCACCTCGACCTCGACGAGCCAGCCGGTCTCGATCGGCTCGACCGACGTCACACCCTCGATGTCCTTCGCGGTGAGCGCGCCGATGTGTTCCTGCGCCTTGGCCGCGATGCCCGGTGCGGACGATCTCGCGGACTTGCCGCTGTTCCTGTTGGCGGAGTTCGTGGTGGCCACGTGGCAATCACCTCTCCTTCGTCTCTGGCGTCTGCGGCCGAGCGGCCATGCGGTCCAGCACCTGTTGCTGTGCCTCGGCCTCCTCGCGAGCGGAGAGCTCTCCGCTCGCCCGCCGGTCGTCGATCTCCTCCAGCTCACGCCGGATGGCGGCCGGGTCGTGCATATCCTGCTCGGCCTGCCGCTGGATCAGTTCGCCGAGCCGCATGACTCCACGGACCGGTGCACTGACAAACGAAAAAAGTCCCATCTGGTTACTCCGGGGTTCTGCTGACGACGAAGTCGTACGCGGCGAGCGGACCGAGCAGCCGGAGATCGACCCGCTCGTCCCATTCGTCGGCCAGCCGGCCGAGTACGTCCTCGAGTTCGGACTGCTTCGCGGTCTCCGCGAGGCACACCACGTGCACCGCGTCCCGCTCGTGTGTGGCCTCCCGCTCGGCGACGGTGAGTCCCAGGTCGGTCAGCGCGGCCAGGACCACCCGGGTGTCGGCCTCCCGCTTGGCCGCGATCGCGTTGTTGATTCCCTCACCGAGCGAGATCCGCTCGTTGCGGGTGGCATCCGCCGGCTTGTCGCGGATCGCCTCGCGCAGGCTGCGGAACTCCTGGTTCTCGGCCAGGACCTCGTTGAGGATCGCGTCCTCCTGGTACCGGCCCTTGATGACGTACTCCGCCTTTCCTTCCAGCTCGTCCAGTGCCGCGGCGAACTCGTCGTGGTGGGCCGCGAGCAGTTCGTCGACCACGTGGTCCTCGGTGTCGAGCACGGCACCGAACTTCATGGGCAGGACCGGGGCCGCGGCGGCGGCGCCGTCGAGCAGGGCGGCGTGTGCGGCGAGCTCCTCGGGGCGGCCGAGTGCGATGTTCGTCGGCACCGCGCTGACGAGCGCGGCGATGTCACCGTGCTTGACGGTGGTCACCTCGCCCGGCGGGTCGCCGACGCCGCGTGCGTCCGGCTCGGTCTCCACGTCGGCGGGCACGATTCCGTACACGTAGATCGCACGGTCGGATTCAGTCATCTCAGTCCTCCTTCCGGCGGCGTCCTGCCCGCTCGGTTGGTTGTTCCTCGCCGAGGAAGTCGCGCAGCTTGTCGCCGGCCGCTTCGAGCGCACCCTTCGTCTTCGCCTTGGAACCGCCCGACACCGCGCCCTCGACCAGGTCGGGCAATCCCTTCTGGTCCACGCCGGAAATGTCCAGCCGGTTGACGGCCTCGGCGAAACGCAGGTAGGTGTCCACACTGGCCACGACGATGCGCGCGTCGATCGTCAGCAACTCGATGCCGACCAGTGACACCCGCACGTAGGCGTCGATGACGAGGCCTTTGTCCAGGATCGTGTCGATCACATCGGCGAGGCCGGAGGAGGAGGGGCGGTTCCAACTACCACCGCCGCCTCCACCGGCTGGCTGCACGGCTGTTGTCATGGGTTTCGATCCTCACTTTCTGCCTGCGGTAGCCCTGCGGCGGCGGCCTCGGGCGGGTTGCTCCTCGCGGTCCGGTTCCTCGTCGACCTCTTCGTCGGCCTCGTCGTCGGCCTCGTCGTCGGCCTCGTCGTCGGCCGGTTCCTCGTCGACCTCTTCGTCGTCGGCAGGCTCCTCGTCCTGCTCCTCGTCCTGCTCCTCGTCGACGGGTTCCTGACCGTCCCGGTCCTCGGCGTCGTCCCGGTCCTCGTCCCGGTCCTCGGCCTCGTCCTGCTCCGGCTCGACGACCTCGCCGTCGTGGATCTCTCCGCGCCAGCCCTCGATCTCGTCCTGATGCAGCAGGCCGTGGGTCATCACGTGCCGGCGGAAGTGCTTGAGCTCCAGCCGGGCCCGGCGGCCTTGCGCACGCCACAGGTTTCCGGTCCGCTCGAACAGGCCCTGCGGGTGGTACTCGAGGACGACCAGGATCCGTGTCAGGTCGGGCGTCAGCTCGTGGAAGGTGACGGCGCCGTCGACGTGGCCCTTGGCGCCCTTGGAGCGCCACACGATCCGCTCGCTGGGTACCTGCTCGAGAATCGTGGACTCCCAGGTGCGGTGCGACCAGAAGACCTGCGCCTTCCAGGCCACCTTCTCCTCGCTGATCTGTTCGACGTTCTCGACCTTCTTCATGAAGCCGGGGAAGTCGGTGAACCGGGTCCACTGGTCGTAGGCGAGATCCACAGGCACACCCACGTCGATCTCCTCGACGATGTTGGTCACCTTCAGCTTGCCGCCTTTGCCGCCGCCACCGCGGCCGCCCCCACCCAGCGCGTTGCCCAGCTTCTCCTTGACGTTCTGCGCGACTTTCGAGAAGGCGCCCTTCACCGCACCGAGGGCCGCACCGCGACCCGCTCCCTTCTGCGCGCCGGTGACCGCACCCAGCAGTCCACCGTCACCGTTGCCGGAGCTGTAGTCGGTGAGCCGGCCGGTGGCCTTGGTGACCTTGTTGGTCAGCGAGGTCGCCGCCCGCGAGGTGACCGTCTCCGTCAGCCTGCGCAGCGAGTCGCCCAACGGCGACTGCTCGCCGGCGCCCGGTACGGCGCCTTTCGCCTTGCTGAGTTTCTCGGTTACCACCGCGCTCACCTCCCGGCCCGGCGGACAGGCGCGCGGCTGGTACGGCTGCGCGCGGCGCGCCGCGGGGGCTCGTCGCCGTCATCGCTCTCCGCGCGCGCGCTGCGCCGGCTGGGCGTTCTCCTCGGGGCGCGCCGGCGCGGACGCTCGGGCTCCTCCTCGGTCTCCTGCTCGGCGTCGCGGGGTTCGTCCTCGGCGTGCTCGTCGTCCTGCCGCGTCTCCTCGTCGGCGGGCGCCTCGTCCTCGGCCTCGTCGTCCTTGCGCGACTTCTTCCCGACCGGGTTGCTCTGCAGCCGCTCGTTGAGCGCGTCGATGCGGCTACTGGCCGCGGTCATCGCCGCGGTCTTCGCGGCGCCGACGAGCTGGCCCCGGGCGACGCTGGTGAGCTCACCCAGTTGCGCCGACGAACCGAGCTGCTTCAGCCCGCGCTGCAGCAGAGCCCGCGGCGATCCGGCGGCACCCGTCGCCCCGGCCGCTGCCAATGTCAATGCCAGCCGCATCTTGCGGGTGCGACCGAGGAAATACCCGATCACCACGCCGACTGCGACGCGTGCTCCAGGCTTCATGTTTGTCCTCCTTGGACAGATTCACATGCGAGTCGCCTAGCCGGCGACTCATTTGCGCCCGCCAGTCGTACCCGTAGTGCGAAAACACGAAACGGATCCGTCCAAGGAAATTCGTCCCACAAACTCCATCACCAAGCGAGGAATTCGTAACAAGTCGCGCACTGCGTGTCATTGTTGATATTGATCAGAAGATCGCCTGTCTATTTTGGACGAATAACCGACCCTCCAGGAAAGTAGATTTCAAAGGCATGCGAAATCGACGTCGGTCGCGATCGGCCGACGGTGGTCCAATGAGGACAAACCGCTCTCCGGAGCCGGCCCCGGTACTCGTGGCTCCGTGTTCGTCCGGCGGCCGTGGCCGCCCTCAGGTTGTGCTCGACGCAGGTGCCTGTCTAGCCCGGCGTCGTCTCGCGCCGACGGCTGTCTCCGTTCGGGTCTCCGTTCGGGTTGGCGGCGACCTGCCGGTCCGCCTCCGTGTTCGGCCCGGGAGCGTCACGGCCGGTGTCGGTCGCGTCGCCGCCAAGTTCGCGGCGCAACTCGTCGAAGATCGGCGTCGATGCTGTCGGATCTGGCACGCGACCTCCCCGCGGTTCGCGTCAGGGGTCAGACCCGAGATCTATCGCAGCCCACGCTGCTGGAGCTTGCCCGCGCCCCGCGGCTTGAGGCGCGCCGCCGACGGGGGAGCGTCGGCGCAGATCTCGGCAACAACTCAGGTGGATCGTGTTGTGCTCGGCTGCGCAACGGGTGACGTGCGCAGGAATGTGCCAATTACGCCGTTCAGCGTAATCGACGCTGCCTGAACGGTCCAGCTAGCCGGTGATGACCAGCGTCGCGGTGAACACCGCGACGCCGAGGACCAGTGCGGCGGCGTAGTCCCCGATATGTCCGGAATGCAGCTGGTGCAGCCGGTGTAGTGGGCGATGCAGCAGGCCGGACGCCCTCCGGTACAGCGGCGCCACCCCGACAGCCACGGCGGCGAGGGTGGACAGCAGGCCGAGCAGGACACCGGCGAGGGTCCAGTGGGTGGTGACCGAGCCGACGTCCGGGACCGGCCCGCCCAGCACGGCGGCCTGGTAGCCGGCGGAGTCGGTGAACACCGCCGCGGCGTGGCCGAGCTCGGCGGCGACACCGGGCACCAGCCCGACGACGAGGCCGGTGACCAGCAGCAACACGGTCGCGGTGACCATCGTGGGCGGCGTGGCGGGCAGCGGCCGGTCCACCTCGAGCTGCTCGTGGGAGCCGCTGATCACGTCGGACGTGTCGTCGCCGGGCCGGCGGCCGAGCCCGTAGAAGATCCGCAGGCCCGCGCGCAGAACCGCGCCACCCGTGGCCGCCGAGGTGGCCACGAACACCGCCGTCAGGATCGGGCTGCCGGTGGCCTCCTCGGCGACCGCCTTGCCCAGCCCGACGCCGAACGGCGGCAGCCCGGCCAGCGCCAGCGCGGCGAGCAGCCACAACGCGGCCAGCACGTGGTGCCCGCGGGCCCGCCCGTACAGGTCGTGCTCGTCGACGGTGCCGGCGAGGGCCAGCAGCATCCCGGCGAGCAGGAACAGCGCGCCCTTGGTGCCGGCGTGGCCCAGCACGTAGGCCGCCGCGCCGGCGATCCCGTCCGCGGACAGGGCGGCGAGCGCGATCAGGAAGAGCCCACCGTGCGCGATCGTGGAGTAGGCGAGCATCCGCTTGAGGTGCCGCTGCGACAGCGCCATCACCGACCCGACCGCCGCGGTGAGCACCCCCAGCAGGATGAGCCCCACCCGCACGGCCGCGGACGGCAGCACGCCGGCGAAACTCACCCAGTAGACCCGCGCGATCCCGTAGACCCCGAGCGGGGCCATCACTCCGGAGAACAGCACGCACACCGGCGACGGCGCGACCGCGTGCGCGTCGGCCAGCCAGAAGTGGAACGGCACGGCCGCGGCCTTGACGAGCCAGCCGGTGCACACCAGCGCGAAGCCCACGCGCACGAGCACGTCCGCCGGGTGGCCGGCGATCTCTGCCCCGATCTGCGCCAGGCCGAGCTGCCCGGTGCGGGCGTACAGCACGGCGATCCCGGTCAGCGTGAAGTAGGCCCCGAGGGAGTTGGTGACACCGAAGGTGAACGCGCCCTGGACCGAGTCCGGCTCCTCGATCTTGTAGCCGGCGAGCGCGCAGGCGACCGCGCCCATCAGTTCGAAGAAGACGAACATCGTGAACAGGTCGCCGACCAGGACGAACCCGGTCATCCCGGTCAGGAACAGCAGCACCAGCACGGGGAGGTGCGCCTCGGCCGTCTCGAAGTACCGCCAGCTGAACAGCAACGCGCACCCGGTG
>NZ_DATBKY010000093.1:0-53740 GCF_036555685.1 Actinophytocola sp.
GGACATGACCCACACCAGCGGGCCGCCGTCCGGCGCAGCGTCCCCGGCTGCGTCCTCGGCGGCCTCGGCTTCGGGTGCCTGCTCCAGGATCACGTGCGCGTTGGTGCCGCTGACCCCGAAGCTGGAGACCGCGGCACGCGCCGGGCGGCCGGCCTCGGGCCACGGCGTGGGCTCGGTACCGGTCAGCGGGGCGATCGCACCGGCCCAGTCGACGTGCGGGTTGAGTCCGTCGATGTGCAGCGTCGGCGGCAGCGCGCCGTTGCGCATCGCCATGACCATCTTGATGACGCCCGCCACGCCGGCCGCCGCCTGCGTGTGGCCCATGTTCGACTTGATCGAGCCCAGCCACAGCGGGGTGCTCGACGTGCGCTCGCGGCCGTAGGTGTTGAGCAGCGCCTGCGCCTCGATCGGGTCGCCGAGCCTGGTGCCGGTGCCGTGCGCCTCGACGGCGTCGACGTCGTCGGCGTCGAGCCGGGCGTCGGCCAGCGCCTGCCAGATCACCCGCTCCTGGGACGGACCGTTGGGCGCCGCCATGCCGTTGCTGCGGCCGTCCTGGTTCACCGCGGAACCCCGCACGACGGCGAGGATCCGCCGGCCGTTGCGCTGCGCGTCGGACAGCCGCTCGAGCAGCAGCACGCCGACGCCCTCGGACCAGGAGACGCCGTCGGCCGTGTCGGAGAACGCCTTGCACCGCCCGTCCGGGGAGATCGCGCGCTGGCGGGCGAACTCCACGAACGTGTCCGGCGAGGCCATCACGGTCGTGCCGCCGGCGAGCGCGAGCGAGCACTCGCCGCCGCGCAGCGCCTGCACCGCGAGGTGGATCGCCACCAGGGAGGACGAGCAGGCCGTGTCGACGGTGACCGCCGGCCCCTCGAGGCCGAACGTGTAGGACACCCGGCCGGACAGGATGCTCGGCAGGCTCGACGTGTACAGCGAGCCCTCGACCTCCTCCGGGACCCGGCCGAGGAACCGCGTGCAGTAGAAGTCGAACATGACGCCGGCGAAGACGCCGGTGCGCGCGCCACGCAAGGACATCGGGTCGATCCCGGCCCGCTCGAACGCCTCCCAGCAGGTCTCCAGGAACAGCCGGTGCTGCGGGTCGGTCGCGAGCGCCTGGCCGGGGCTCATGCCGAACACCTCGGCGTCGAAGTCCGCCGCGTCGTAGAGGAACCCGCCGTTGCGCGTGTAGGTCGTGCCGCGAGCCTCCGGATCGGGGTCGTACAGGGCGTCGAGGTCCCAGCCGCGGTCGGTGGGGAACTCGCCGATCACGTCACGCCGCTCGGTGACGAGCTCCCACAGCTGCTCGGGGCTCTGGACCCCGCCCGGGTAGCGGCAGCCGACGCCCACGATCGCGATCGGCTCGTGCCGGGCTTCCGTCACGCCGGTCAGCCGGCTCTCGGTCTCCGCTAAACGACGACGGGTGTCGGTCAGGTCGGCGGTCGCGCGCTTGAGGTAGTTGCGCAGTTCTTCCTCGGTCGCCATGCCGAACCTTTCCTCGGTGGGTGGGGGATGCCGGAGCTCGTCGCTCAGAGCTGGTTGTCGATGAAGTCGAAGATCTCGTCGTCCGTCGCGGAGTCGAGCTTCTCCCCGACGGCGTCCGCGGCCGCCGATCCGTTGCCGAACCGGGCGACGGTGCTGTTGAGGATCGCGATCAGCCCGGCCCTGGTTGCCTCGTCGTGCTGGTCGAGCAGCTGTTCGAGCTGGTCGAGCGCGCCCCGCAGGGTGTCTTCCGGGGACGGTGCGGCCGGCGCCAGTGTCTGGCGCAGGAACTCGCCGAGCGCGGCCACCGTCGGGTGGTCGAACGCCAGCGTCGCCGGCAGCCGCAGGCCGGTCTCCGCGTCGAGCCGGTTGCGCAGCTCCACGGCGGCGAGCGAGTCGAAGCCGAGCTCGGTGAACGCGCGGTCCACGTCGACCGACTCCGGGTTCGGGTGGGCCAGCACGGCGGCGACGTGCGAGCGGACCAGGTCCACCAGCATGCCGCGGGCCTCCGTCTCGGCCAGCGTGGCGAGCCGGGCCACCAGCGCGCCCGAGGAGTCCCCGCCACCACCACCCGCGCTCGCGGCGCGGCGCGGGGTGCGCACCAGGCCGCGCAGCAGCGGCGGCAGCACGCCGCCCTCGGCCCGCGACCGCAGCCCGGCACTGTCCCAGTTGGACGCGACGACCACGGGATCGGCCGTGCCGAGCCCGCCGCCGAACCCGCTGCCGAACGCCGCGTCGAACAGGTCGAGGCCGTGCTCGATCGCGAGCGGGGCGACGCCGGAGCGGCGCAGCCGCACGATCTCCGCGTCGGAGAGCGTGCCGGTCATGCCGGACTCGGTGTCCCACAGTCCCCATGCGACGGAGACCGCGGGCAGCCCGCGCTCGCGGCGGTGCGCGGCAAGGCCGTCCAGCGTGGCGTTCGCCGCCGCGTAGTTGCCCTGCCCGGGGTTGCCGAGCACGCCGGCGAGCGAGGAGAACAGCACGAACGTCGTGAGCGGCTTGTCCGCGGTGAGCTCGTGCAGGTGCCAGGCGGCGTCCACCTTGGGCGTGCACACCGTGTCGATGCGCTCGGCGGACAGGCCGTCGATCGTCGCGTCGTCGAGGACGCCGGCGGTGTGCACGACACCGGTCAGCGGCGCGTCCGCCGGGATCGCGGCGATGACCTCGGCCAGCGCCGAGCGGTCGGCCACGTCGCACGCGGCCACCGTGACCGCCGCGCCCAAACCCTCCAGTTCGGACACCAGCGCCGCCGCACCCGGCGCGCCCGCGCCCCGGCGCGACACCAGCACCAGGCTGCGCACGCCGTGTCCGGTGACCAGCCGCCGGGCCACCAGGCGGCCCAGGCCACCGGTGCCGCCGGTCACCAGCACCGTGCCCGCCGTGTCCACCCCATCCACTGTGTGCACCGTGTCCGCCGTGTCCACATCGGACCTGGTCGGTTCGCCGGTTCGGCGGGCGAGCCGCGGGGCGTGCAAGCCGTCGTCGGTGACCACGAGCTGCGGCTCGTCGGCCGAGGCGGCGGCGAGCGTGGCCCAGCCGTCGAAGCCGTCCGGCACGTCCGCGAGCACGAACCGGCCCGGGTGCTCCGACTGCGCCGAGCGCACCAGACCCCACACCGCCGCACCCGCCACGTCGGTACCGGCCGCCGGGCCGGCGGCCCCGCGGGTCGCGAACACCACCCGGCACCGGTCGAGCCGCGCGTCGCTCACGCAGGCCTGCAGGACCTCGAGCACCGCACCGGCGAGCTCGCGTGCCGCCGCCGGGACGTCGCCCGTCCCGGCGGCGCACGGCACCACCAGGCACTCCGGCGGCGCCTCGCCCGCCTCCAGCGCGGCCAGCAACGCCGTCAGGTCGCCGTACCCGGTCAGCCCGGGCACGGCCGAGCCGACCGAGACCCAGCCGGACACGTCCGCGGCGGCGGGCGCGGTGACCGGCACCCAGTCCACGCCGTGCGAGACCGGGCCGGAGTCACCCGCACCGGCCAGGGACTGCGCCGAGATCGTGCGCACGCGCACCGAGTCGATGCCGCACACGAGGTGGCCGCGCCCGTCGGCGGCCGCGACCGTGACCTCGTCGCCGCCGGACGAGGTCACGGTGGCGAGCCGCACCCGCAGCACCGACGCACCGGACGCGGCGAGCCGCGCGCCGCGGAAGACGAACGGCAGCCGCAGCTCGTCCGAGTCGGCGGTCAGGACCATCGCGTGGAAGGCGGCGTCGAGCACGGCCGGATGGATGCCGAAACCGGACAGGTCCAGGCCCTCCGGCGCGATGATCTCCGCGAACAGCTCGTCGTCACCGCGCCGCCACACGCCGGTCACCCCGCGGAACGCCGGGCCGTACTCGTAGCCGCGGTCGAGCAGCGCGTCGTACCCGGCGTCGAGCCCGCCCTCGATGTCCACAGTGGAGGATCCGGTCGGCGGCCAGGCCGTGGCCCAGTCGCACGCCGGGCCGTCGCCGCCCCGGGTGAGGACGCCGGACGCGCAACGCGTCCAGTCGGCCTCGCCGGTCCGGGCGTACACCCGCACCGCGCGGGCGTCCGCCCCGCCGTCGACCACGACCTCGAGGAACAGCTCGCCGTCCGCGGGCAGCACGAGCGGTGCCTCGAACATGAGCTCCTCGACGACCTCGCAGCCCGTCTGAGCCCCCGCCTCGAGCACGGCGTCCAGCACCGCGGTGCCGGGCACGACGACCGAGCCGGACACCATGTGGTCGGCGAGCCACGGCAACGCGGCGAGCGTGATCCGGCCGGTGAGCACGACCCCGCCGGAGTCGCCCAGCTCGACCATCGCGCCGAGCAGCGGATGGGCCATGCCGCGCTGGCCGACGGACGCGGGATCGGTGCTGTCCGCGCGCGGCGGCAGCCAGTAGTGCTCCTTGTCGAACGCGTAGGTGGGCAGGGCCGCGGCGACCGGGGCGATGTCCGCGCCGGTCTCGAACAGCGCGGACCAGCCGACGGGCACGCCGGCGGCACACGCCTGCGCGAGGCAGGTCAGGACGGCGTGCGACTCGGTCAGCTGCTTGCGGTACAGCGACAGCACCGACACGTCCGGCGCGGTGACGCAGTGGTGCGCCATGCCGGCGAGCACCGCGTTGGGCCCGACCTCGAGGTAGGTGTCGACCCCGCGGGACTCCAGCTCGGCGACGGTGTCGTGGAACCGCACGGTCCGGCGGATCTGCTCGACCCAGTACGCCGGCGCGGTCCACGTCAGGTCGTCGCCGGACGGGTCCGCCCCGGACAGGTTGGTGGCGAAGGAGATCGTCGGCGTCTCGAATGTCACGCGGTCCAGCTCGGCGGCGAACTCGTCGAGCATCGGCTCCATCAGCGCGGAGTGGAACGCGTGGCTGACCGGTAACCGGCGGGTGCGGCGGCCCTGCGCCGACCAGTGCTCGGCCACCGCGAGGCACGCCGCCTCGGCACCGGACACGACGACCGCGGTGGGCCCGTTGATCGCGCCGATGCCGACCCGCTCGCGGCCCTCCAGCGTTGCGGCGACCTCGTCCGGGGTGGCCTCGATCGCGACCATGGCGCCCGCCTCGGTGATCGCCTGCATCAGCCGGGCGCGCGCGGTGATCAGCCGGGCGGCGTCGGGCAGCGACCACACGCCGGCGACGTGGGCGGCGGCGAACTCGCCGATCGAGTGGCCGGCCACGTGGTCGGGCTCGACGCCGAGCGACTCCAGCAACCGGAACGCCGCCACCTCGAAGGCGAACAGGGCCGGCTGGGTGTAGTACGTCTTGTCCAGGAGCATGGCCTCGGGCGTGTCCGGCCGGGCCCAGACGACCTCGCGCAGCGGGCGGTCGAGGTACTCGTCGAGAGCCGCGCACACCTCGTCGAACGCGTCGGCGAAGGCCGGGTAGGCGAGGTAGAGGTCCCGGCCCATGCCGACCCGCTGGCCGCCCTGCCCGGTGAACAGCATCGCGACGGTCGCCTTGTCCCGGGCGGTGCCGGTGACGACGTCGGCCTGCTCGCCGCGAAGGTGCGCCTCGATGTTCGCGAGCAGCCGGTCCCGGTCGCCGCCGAGCACGACGGCCCGCTGCTTCCAGTACGGCCGGGCGGTGACGAGGGCCTGCGCCACGTCGACCGCGCGCAGGTCCGGCCGGCTCGCGGCGAACTCGCGCAGGCGGGTCAGCTGGCCGCGCAGCGAGGTGGCGTTGCGGGCGCTGACCACCCACGCCACCGGTCCACTGTGGTCGGTCACGGTCGCGGCCGGGGCGTCCACGAGTGGGCTCGGGTCCTCGGGCGTCTCCTCGAGGATGAGGTGGGCGTTGGTGCCGCTGATGCCGAACGAGGAGATGCCGCACCGGCGCGGGTGCCCGCGGCGGGCCCACTCCTGCGTCTCGGTCAGCAGCGCGACGGACCCGGCCGACCAGTCGACGTGCGGGGAGGGCACGTCCGCGTGCAGGGTCGGCGGCAGCACGCCGTTGCGCATCGCGTGCACCATCTTGATCACGCCGGCGATGCCGGCGGTGGCCTGCGTGTGCCCGATGTTGGACTTGATCGAGCCGAGCCACAGCGGCTCGTCGGCCGGGCGGCCCTGGCCGTACGTGGCGATCAGCGCCTGCGCCTCGATCGGGTCGCCGAGCCGGGTTCCGGTGCCGTGCGCCTCGACGGCGTCGACGTCCCGGATGTCCAGCCCCGCGTCGGCGAGCGCCTGCTGGATGACCCGCTCCTGGGCCGGCCCGTTGGGCGCGGTCATGCCGTTGCTGCGGCCGTCCTGGTTCACCGCGGAACCGCGTACCACCGCGAGGATGTGCCGGCCGTTGCGCCGCGCGTCGGACAGCTTCTCCAGCACCAGCACGCCCACGCCCTCCGACCAGGCCGCACCGGACGCGTCCGCGGAGAACGCCCGGCAGTGCCCGTCCGCGGACAGCGCGCGCTGGCGGCAGAAGTCGACGTACGGGTCGGTCGTCGCCATGACCGTGGTGGCACCGGCCAGCGCGAGCGTGCACTCGCCGTTGCGCAGCGCCTGCGCGGCGAGGTGGATGGCCACCAGCGAGGAGGAGCACGCGGTGTCGAGGCTGATCGACGGGCCGGCCAGGCCGAGCGTGTAGGAGACGCGTCCGGACAGGACACTCGGCGCGTTGGACACGAGGATGACGCCCTCGAGCCCGTCGGGCGTGGCGCCGTTGAAGCGCATGGCGTAGTCGTTGTGCATGATGCCGGCGAAGACGCCGGTACGGCTGTCGGCCAGCGTGCGCGGGTCGATCCCGGCGCGCTCCAGCGCCTCCCAGGTGGTCTCCAGGAACAGCCGGTGCTGCGGGTCGGTGGCGAGCGCGCTGCGCGGGCTCATCTCGAAGAACGCCGCGTCGAACTCGCCCGCGTCGTAGAGGAATCCCGCCCTGCGCGTGTAGGTCTTGCCGACGGCGTCCGGGTCCGGGTCGTAGATGCCCTCGACGTCCCAGCCGCGGTCGGCCGGGAAGTCGCCGATCGCGTCGCCGCGGTCGGCGACCAGCCGCCACAGCTCCTCCGGGCTGGTGACCCCGCCCGGGAAGCGGCACCCCATGCCGACGACGGCGATGGGCTCGTGGCGGCCCTGCTCCAGGTCGGCCAGCCGCCGCCGGGCATCGGTGAGGTCAATGGTCACGCGCTTGAGGTAGTCGCGCAGTTTGTCCTCGGTCGCCATTGTCTTGCCTTTCTTGCGGAGCAAGGAATTCGGGGGTCAGAGCTGCTTGTCGATGATCGCGAAGATCTCCTCGTCCGAAGCCGAGCTGACCTTCTCCAGGACGGCGTCCGCCTCGAACGTGTCGGTGCTCGCCTTGGCACCCGTGCCGAGCCGGTCGAGGGTGCTGTGCAGGATCGCGACGAGCTTGGTCCGGGTGGCCTCGTCGCGGTCGGGCAGCACGCCGTGGATCTGGTCCAGCGCGGCGCGCAGCATGTCCTCGGGGGACGGTGCGGCCGGGGCCAGCTCGCGGTACAGGTGCCCGGCGAGCGCGGTGACGGTCGGGTGGTCGAAGGCGAGCGTGGTCGGCAGCCGCAGGCCGGTCTCGGCGTCGAGCCGGTTGCGGAGCTCGACCGCGGTCAGCGAGTCGAAGCCGAGCTCGGTGAACGCCCGGTCCACGTCGACCGATGCCGCGCCGGCGTGTGCCAGCACCGCGGCCACGTGCGTGCGCACCAGGTCCACGAGGAACTTGCGCGCGTCGCCCTCGGCCATCGTCGCGAGCCGTTCGGTGAGCCCGCCGGGGCTCGCCGGGGTTGCCGCTGCGGATGTGGCGAGGGCCGCCGCGGCGGGGGTGGCCGCGGCCGCTACGCGGCGGGTGCCGCGCACGAGCCCGCGCAGCACCTCGGGCAGGGAGCCGGCCTCGGCCCGCTCCCGCAGTCCGGTGGCGTCCCACTTGGCCGCCACGAGCAACGAGTCCGGTGTGGACCGTGACATGGACACCGCGTGGTCGAACAGCGCCAGCCCCGCCTCGACGCTCAGCGGCGCGATGCCGAACCGGTTCAGCCGAGCGACCTCCGCCTCGGACAGCACGCCGGTGATGCCGGTGCCGACCTCCCACAGGCCCCACGCCACCGACACGGCGGGCTTGCCCTGCCGGCGCCGGTGGGCGGCGAGCTGGTCGAGGAAGACGTTGGCCGCCGCGTAGTTGCCCTGGCCCGGGTTGCCGGCCACGCCGGCCACCGAGGAGAACAGCACGAACATCGACAGCGGCAGGCCGGCGGTCAGCTCGTGCAGGTGCCACGCGCCGTCCACCTTGGGCGCGAGCACGGCGTCGAGGCCGTGCGCGGTGAGCCCTTCGACGGTGGCGTCGTCGGTGCTGCCGGCCGTGTGCACGACGCCGGTGAGCGGGGCGTCCGCGCCGATGGCGGAGACGACCGCGGCCAGCGCGCGGCGGTCGGTGACGTCGCAGGCGGCCACGGTCACCGTGGCGCCCAGACCCTCCAGTTCGGACACCAGCTCGGCCGCGCCCGGCGCGTCCGGGCCGCGGCGCGAGGTCAGCACCAGGTGCCGCACGCCGTGGCTCGCCACGAGCCGCCGGGCGACGAGCGCGCCCAGGCCGCCGGTGCCGCCGGTCACCAGGACCGTGCCGTCCACTTCGGCCGGCTCGGTGTCCGCCGTCTCGATGCGGGTGAGCCTCGGGACCAGGACGTCACCGCCGCGCACCGCGAACTGCGTCTCGCCGGCCAGCGCGGTAGCGGCCACGAGGTCCCAGCGCGGCGGCTCGCCGGACACGTCCGCTATCGCGAACCGGCCGGGGTGCTCGGACTGCGCCGAACGCACCAGGCCCCACAGCGGGGCGGCGACCACGGCGTCGGTGTCGCTGCCGGTGTCGCTGCCGGCGTCGGTGCCGCTGCCGCTGCCGATGTCGCTGCCGGGCTCCGCGAACACGCCGCCGGTGACGAACACCAGCCGGCTGCCGGCGAAGCGCTCGTCACCGACCCAGCCCTGGATCAGGTCCAGCGCGCCGTACAGGCCCTCGCGCACCGAGTAGGGCAGGTCGCCCGGCAGCGCGTCCGGCCGGTGGGTCACGAGCACGGTGGCCGGCACGTCGCCCGCGGTCGTCTCGGCGAGCGAGGCGAGGTCGTAGAACACGCCGGCGTCCACGCCGGCCCCCGCCAGCGCGGTGGCCAGCTCGTCGGCCGACTCGTCGTAGCCGACCACGGCGACCCGCTGCCCGGCGAGGTCCACTTCGGACGGAGCGAGCCCGGTCCACGTCAGCGCGTATGCCATGGCACCGGATCGAGCGCCGGATCGAGCGCCGGACCGGGGCGTGGTCCGGTTGCCCCGGCGTGGCACGCGCCGCAGGGTCAGCTCGTCGATCGCGGCGACCCGGCGGCCCGCACCGTCGTAGCAGGCGAGCGAGACGCGGTCGTCCGCGATGCGGGTTACGCGCACGCGCAGCGTCTCCGCGCCGACCGCGCTCACCTGCACGCCCTGCCAGGAGAAGGGCAGCAGCAGCGTGCCGTCCTCCCCGTGCACGGAGCCGTGCACGACGCCGTCGAGCACCAGCGGGTGCAGTGCGGCGTCGAGCAGGGCGGGATGCAGCGTGAACCCGGTCGCGTCGCCGCGCACGTGCTCCGGGAGCAGGACCTCGACGCAGGTGTCCCCGCCGGTGTCCCCGCCGGTGTCCCCGCCGATGTCCCCGCCGATGTCCCCGCCGATGTCCCCGCCCACCCGCCACGCGCCGGTCATGCCCTGGAAGGCCGGGCCGTAGTCGTAACCGCAGTCGGCCAGCTGCTCGTACGCACCGGCCAGGTCGATCTCGACCGCGTCCGCGGGCGGCCACGCGGTGAGCTCGTCGGCCGGGGCGGAGGCCGCGGTCGCGAGCGTGCCGGTGGCGTGCCGGGTCCAGCCGTCCGCGTCGGGTTCGCGCGTGTAGAGCGTGAGGGGGCGCCGCCCAGCGCCGTCCGGACCGCCGTCCGCGCCGCCGACCGTCAGCTGGACGTCGACGCCGCCGGTCTCCGGCAGGATCACCGGCGCCTCCAGCGTGAGGTCGGCGATCCGGTCGCAGCCCGCGACGACGCCCGCCTCCAGGGCCAGCTCGACGAACGCGGTGCCGGGCAGCAGCACGGTGCCGTCCACGGCGTGGTCGGCGAGCCACGGCATGGCCGACCGGGACAGCCGGCCGGTGACGAGGTAGCCGCTGGTCAGGCCGTCGCCGGCGACCGGGACGACGGCGCCGAGCAGCGGGTGGCGGGAGGCGGTCAGGCCGCCCGCCGCGATGCCCTGGCCCGCGGTCGAGCCGTCGAGCCAGAAGCGGCTGCGCTCGAACGGATACGTGGGCAGGCCGGCCGGCGGCCGGTACCCGGCGGTCGCGCCCGCGGTGCCCAGCGCGGCCGGCCAGTCGACCGGCACGCCCGCCACGTACGCCTCGGCGGCCGCGGTGAGCAGGCGCCGGCGCCCGCCGTCGCCGCGGCGGATCGAGCCGATCGCGTCGCCGTCGATGCCCGCCGCGCGCAGGGTGTCCTGCACGTGGCCGGTCAGCACCGGGTGCGGGCTGGACTCGATGAACAGCGGTGTACCAGTGCCGGCGAACGAGCCGGTGAACGAGCCGGCGAACGCGCGGACGGCCTGCTCGAACAGCACGGGGTAGCGCACGCCGCGGACCCAGTAGTCGGTGGTCAGCTCGGCGGGCTCGACGAACCCGCCCTCGAGCGCGGAGCAGAACGGGATGTCGGTGTGCCGCGGCGGGACCTCGCCCAGCGTGGCCAGGATCTCCTCGCGCAGCGGCTCGAGGTGGGGCGTGTGGGCGGCGTAGTCGATGGGGATCCGCCGGATGCGCACGGCCTCGCCGCAGGACTCGGCGAACTCGTCGAGCGCGCCGATCTCGCCCGCCACGACCGTGCTGAACGGGCTGCTCTCGATCGCCACCCACAGGCGGTCCGGCCACTGGGCGATCAGCTCGCGGACGCGGTCGGCCGCCGCGGCGACCACGGCCATCCCGCCGGTTCCGGTCAGCGGCATCAGTGCCTGGCTGCGCAGCGCGACGATCCGCGCGGCCTGCTCGACGGACAGCGCGCCGCCGATGCACGCGGCGGTGATCTCGCCCTGGGAGTGCCCGACCACCGCGGCCGGCTCGACGCCGAACGACCGCCACACCGCGGCGAGCGACGCCATCACGGCGAACAGCACGGGCTGGATCACTTCCGAGCCGGCCGGCTCCGGCGCGCCGTCGGCGCCCCGCAGCACGTCCTCGACCGACCAGCCGGTGAACTCGGCGAGCGCGTCGCCGCAGCGGCGGAGCTCGGCGGCGAACACCGGGTCCTCGTCGAGCAGCTCCACGGCCATGCCGGCCCACTGCGAGCCCTGGCCGGGGAAGAGGAACACGGGCCGCACGTCGGCGCCGGCCACACCGTCCACAATGGCCGGATGCGCGATGCCCTCGGCCAGCGCCGCCAGGGCGGCCGCCAGCTCCGCGCGGTCGCCGGTGACGACCACCGCGCGGTGGGTCAGCGCGGTGCGGCGGGCGAGCGCGTGGCTCGCGGCGGCCAGGTCGGCGTCCGGCGCGGTGGTGGCGAAGTCGTGCAGCCGCGCGGCCAGCGTGCGCAGGGCGGTGCCGGTCCGCGCGGACAGCACCCACACCAGTGGCGCGTCGGCCGCCGGCTGTCCGGCTTGCGGGGCCTGCTCGAGGATCAGGTGCGCGTTGGTGCCGCTGATGCCGAAGCTGGACACCGCGGCACGCAGCGGCCGGTCGGCGGCCGGCTCGACGGGTTCGGTCAGCAGCCGGACGGTGCCGTCCGCCCAGTCCACGTGCGGGGTCGGCTCGTCGACGTGCAGCGTGCGCGGCAGCACGCCGTGCTCCAGCGCCTTGACCATCTTGATCACGCCGCCGACGCCGGCCGCGGCCTGCGTGTGGCCGAGGTTGGACTTGAGCGAGCCGAGCCACAGTGGACGGTCCGCGCTCCGGCCGGCGCCGTAGGTCGCGAGCAGGGCGTGCGCCTCGATCGGGTCGCCGAGCGTGGTGCCGGTGCCGTGCGCCTCGACGGCGTCCACATCGGACGCGGCGAGCCCGGCGTCGGCGAGCGCGTCGGTGATCACCCGCTCCTGGGACGGTCCGTTGGGCGCGGTCATGCCGTTGCTGCGGCCGTCCTGGTTGACCGCCGCGCCGCGCAGCACCGCGAGCACCGGGTGCCCGTCGCGGCGCGCGGCGGACAGCCGCTCCAGCAGCACCATGCCGGCGCCCTCGGCCCAGCCGGTGCCGTCCGCGGCCGCGGCGAACGCCTTGCAGCGGCCGTCGACCGCGAGCCCGCCCTGGCGGCTGAACTCGACGAACATGCCGGGTGTGGCCATCACCGTCGCACCGCCGGCCAGCGCGAGGTCGCACTCGCCACGGCGCAGCGCCTGCATCGCGAGGTGGATCGCCACGAGCGAGGACGAGCACGCGGTGTCGACGGTGAGCGCGGGGCCCTGCAGGCCGAGCGTGTAGGCGATCCGTCCGGACGCGACGCTCAGCGCGGTGCCGGTGAGCAGGTGGCCGTCGACGGCGCCGGTCGGCTGGTGCAGCCGGGGCCCGTAGTCCGGCGCCATCGCGCCGACGAACACGCCCGTGCGGCTGCCGCGCAGCGCGTCGTGGTCGAGGCCGGCGCGCTCGACGGTCTCCCAGCAGATCTCCAGCAGCAGCCGCTGCTGCGGGTCCATCGCGGTGGCCTCGCGCGGGCTGATGCCGAAGAACGCGGCGTCGAACTCGTCGGCGTCGTACAGGAAGCCGCCGACGCGGGTGTCGCTGGTGCCGGACCGGTCCTCGCCGGTGGCGAACAGCGTGTCGAGGTCCCAGCCGCGGTTGGCCGGGAAGCCGGCGACCGCCTCGGCGCCCTCGGACACCAGCTGCCACAGGTCCTCCGGCGAGCGCACGTCGCCCGGGTACCGGCAGCCCATGCCGACGATGACGATCGGGTCGTCTTCCTCAGCCGTGCTGGTGGTGCCGCGCCGGTCCGGGCCTGGCGCGGTGCCACCGGCCAGCGTGTGCAGGTGGTCGACGACCGCCTCGACGGTCGGGTGGTCGAACAGGAGGCCGGTGGCCGGGCGCAGGCCGGTCGCGGCGCGCAGGCGGTTGCGCAGCTCGACCGCGGTGACCGAGTCGACGCCCAGGTCCTTGAAGGTCCGGGTGGCGGGCACGGCCTGGCCGTCGGAGTAGCCGAGCACGTCGGCGACCGTGCGCAGCACCAGCTCGCGCAGCTCGCGGCGGGACCGGACGGGGGTGGCGGCGGGGGCCGCGGCGGGGGTCGCGGCGGCGGCCGGGGCGGCATCGAGCCGCGCGACGGGCCGGGCGGCCGGGGTGGCGTCGAGCCAGTGGCGTTCGCGCTGGAACGGGTACGTGGGCAGGTCGATCAGCCGGGTGGCGGGCAGGCCCGTGCCGCCGGACCAGTCGACGGTCGCGCCGGCGACGTAGGCCTCGGCGAGCGAGTGGGCGAACCGGTCCGCGCCGCCGTCGTCGCGGCGCAGGGTGCCGACGACCGTGGCGTCGCGCTCGGCCTCCTCGACGGTCTGCTCCACGGCGGCGACCAGGACGGGATGCGGGCTCGCCTCGACGAACAGGCCGCAGCCGAGCGCCAGCGCGCGCCGCGTGGCGTCGGCGAACCGCACGCGCTCGCGCAGGCTGCGGTACCAGTAGTCCGCGTCGAGGCCGGCGGTATCGATCGGCTCGCCGGTGAGCGTGGAGACGAACTCGGTTCCCGTGCCGCGCGGGCGCACCGGGGCGAGCGCGTCGAGCAGCTCGTCGCGCAGCCGCTCGACCTCGGCGGAGTGCGACGCGTAGTCGACGGGGATGATCTTGGCCCGGGTGCCGGCGGCGACGAGCTCGTCACGCAGCCCGGCCAGCGCGCTTTGCTCCCCCGAGACGACGACCGAGCCGGGCCCGTTGACGGCCGCAACCGTGACCGGCCGGCCCGCCAGTGCGGGCTCGACGTCGGCCAGGGCGGCGGCTATCGACATCATGCCGCCGCTGCCGGCGATCCCGGCGATGGCGCGGCTGCGCAACGCCACCACCCGCGCACCGTCCTCAATAGACAGCGCGCCGATCGCGGTGGCCGCGGCGATCTCGCCCTGTGAATGGCCGATGACGAGGTCCGGCCGCACGCCGTGCGCCTGCCAGACCGCCGCGAGCGAGACCATGACCGCCCACAGCGCGGGCTGGACGACGTCGACGCGGTCGAAGCCGGGGGCGCCGGGCGCGCCGGTCAGCACGTCGGTCAGCGAGTAGTCGGCGAACGGTTCGAGCGCGGTGGCGCAGTCGGCGATCCGGGCGGCGAACACGGGCGAGCGCTCGAGCAGCGCGCGGGCCATCTCCGGCCACTGGGAGCCCTGGCCGGGGAAGACGAACGCGCACCGCCCGGTCGTGCCGATGCCGGTGACCACCTGCGGGCCGGGCGTGCCGGCGGCGAGCGACTCCAGGCCGCCGATGCGGTCCGGGCCGAGAACCACCGCGCGGTGCTCGAACTCGGCCCGGCTGCGTAACAACGACAGCGCGACGTCGCCGGCTCTGGCCGCGGCGGCGGTGTCCCGCAGCCGCGCGGCCTGCACGTGCAGCGCGGCGGCCGAGCGCGCCGAGAGAACCCAGGGCAGGTCCGCGCCGCGCTCGGCCGGTTCCGGCTCGCCGGTCCCCGGTGCGGCGCCCAGCACGAGGTGGCAGTTGGTGCCGCCCATGCCGAACGAGCTGACGCCGGCGAGCCGCGGGCCGTCCGGCCACGGGCGGGTGTCGCGGACGACTCGCAGGCGCAGCTCGTCGAGCGGGATGCCGGGGTTCGGGGTTTCGTGGTGCAGGCTCGCCGGGACCGCGCCGTGCTTGATGCTGAGCACGGTCTTCAGCAGGCCCGCGATGCCGGCGGCACCTTCGAGGTGGCCGATGTTGGTCTTCACCGAGCCGACGAGCAGCGGCTCGTTCGCCGCGCGGCCGGTGCCGAGCGCGGTGCCGAGCGCGGCGGCCTCGACCGGGTCGCCGACGCGCGTGCCGGTGCCGTGCAGCTCGACGTAGCCGACCTCGGCCGGCTCGACGCCGGCCCGCTCGCACGCCAGCCGGATGACCTCCGCCTGCGCACGCTCGCTCGGTGCGGTCAGGCCCTCGCCGCCGCCGTCGTTGTTGACCGCGCCGCCGAGGATGACGCCGTGCACGGGGTCGCCGTCGCGCTGCGCGGCGGCGAGCGGCTTGAGCACGACCAGCGCGCCGCCCTCGCCGCGGACGTAGCCGTCGGCGCGGCTGTCGAACACGTGGCAGCGGCCGCTTCGGGACAGCGCGCCGAACCGGCCGATGGCGGTGGTGGTCTCGGCGAGCAGGTTGAGGTTCACCCCGCCCGCGAGCGCGAGCTCGACCTGGCCGGACCGCAGGCTCTCGCACGCCAGCTGCACGGCGACGAGCGAGGAGGACTGGCCGGCGTCGAGGGTGAAGCTGGGCCCGCGCAGGCCGAGGAAGTAGGAGACCCGGTTGGCGATCATGGCGCGGTTGGCGCCGGTGTATGCGTGCTGGCTGGCACCGCCGGCGCCGAGCCGGTCCTGCAGGGCCGCGTAGTCGTAGGAGATGGCGCCGACGAACACGCCCGCTGCCGTGTCGCGCAGGGCCGCCGGGACGATGCGGGCGTTCTCCAGGGCCTCCCAGGACAGCTCGAGCGCCAGCCGCTGCTGCGGGTCCATGACCGCGGCCTCGTTCGGGGAGATCCCGAAGAAGCCGGCGTCGAAGGCGGCCACGTCGGAGACGAAGCCGCCGCGGCGGTACTCCGGCGCGGCGCCCGCGGGCCAGCGGTCCTCGGGCGCCTCGGTGACCGCGTCCACCCCGTCGCGCAGCAACGCCCAGAACGCGTCCGGGTCGCCTGCCTGCGGCAGCCGGCAGGACATGCCGACGATGGCGATCGGCTGACTCGTCTCACCAACCATCAATGCCCACCTCAGCACTGGTAAACGCCCGCACGACGCCGCGTGGGCGTCAATTACCGGGCATCCTGATTCCGGGGAATTCGCGGTTCGGTTTCCGCCTGGCGAAATTCCGTTCCGCTGAGCAGAGCATCTTCACCGGCCGCGCCCGTGTCAACGGCTTCGGGCGCTTGTGGCGGTGGCAACTAGCGACCACAACAAGGTGCCAACGCCGGCCCTTTGACCGGCGGTCGCCGCGCACCTTAGCTTCGGTACCGGACAAATAGACCCTTCGCATTTTCCTGCCCCCGCAACCGTTCCGCGCGGGCAGCTCCCACGCCCGAATGGAGAGGATCGAAGATGGCCGAACTGACGGTTACCACGACGAGACCGAGCACTCCGGCCCCGCCCGGCGAGCACACCGCCACCATCCCGACGAGCCCGGCGCGGCTGAGCGGGGCGGTGCTGTCGGCGGCGCGCGCCGTGGTTGGTTTCCTGTACGCCTGCCACGGCGCCGATTCGCTCTTCGGCGTGTTCGGTCGCGAGCACACGGCCGCGTTCGGCGCATGGCCGAGCTGGTACGCGGGGGTGATCGCGCTGTTCGGTGGCGCCCTGGTGGCGATCGGCCTGGCCACCCGGCCGGCGGCGCTGCTGTGCTCGGGCGCGATGGCGTTCGCGTACTTCACCGTGCACCAGCCCGGCGGCCTGCTGCCGATCCAGAACCACGGCGAGCCGGCCGCGATGTTCTGCTGGACGTTCCTGCTGATCGCGACGCTGGGCCCCGGCTCGTTCGCGCTCGACACCCTTCGCCGGCGCCGGGCCTGACCCCGTCACGACGTCGTTCCGGGGCGGCCGCGCCCCCCCGGGACGACGTCGTTTCCCGCCGGCAACAAATTACCGCAACAACGTGTCAGCAGGCGCTGGTCGACCGGCGCGCACCGGCGCGTTATCGTGGAAAGGAAATGCGCATGTTCTCCTGGTGGGGAATGGCGATGAGCCGGCTGCGATGGCTGGTCGTGCTCGCCACAATTGGATTCGTAGCATTCGCCGGCGTGTGGGGTACCGGTGTTTTCGACAGACTCGCCGACGACGCCAGCCTGAGCGACCCCAGCAGTGAGTCCGCGCAGATATCGGACCGCGTCACCAAGGAGCTCGGAGCGCAGAAGACGCATTTCGTCGCGCTGTACTCGAGCGACTACCTGACCGTTTCCGACCCGGCGTTCGCCGCCGAGATCGCCGCCGTGACCAAGCGCGTGCGCGGCTTCGCGGCCGTCAAGCAGGTGACGTCCTTCTACGAGACCAAGGCACCGCAGCTGGTCTCCCGCGACAAGCACGCCACGTACCTGCCGATCCGGTTCGCCACGGGCACCGACGACGCCACCGTTGCGCAGGTCCGCGACGCGCTCGCCGTCGACACGCTGAAGCTGCAGGTCGGCGGCCCGCTCGCGATCGACGAGGACATCAGCGGCCAGGTGGAGCACGACATCGTGCGCGCCGAGCTGATCGCCATGCCGATCCTGCTGGTGTTGCTCGTCCTCATCTTCGGCAGCCTCGTCGCGGCCTGCATGCCACTGGTGCTCGGCGTGCTAGCGATCCTCGGCGCGTTCACGGCGGTCCGCGGGATCACGATGCTGACCGACGTGTCGGTGTTCTCGATCAACATCATCACGATCCTCGGGCTGGGCCTGGCGGTGGACTACGCGCTGTTCATGGTCACCCGGTTCCGCGAGGAGCTCGACCGCGGCCGGCCGGTGCGCGCGGCGGTCTCCCGCACGATGGCCACGGCGGGCCGGACCGTCGCGGTGTCCGGCACGATCGTGTCGCTCTCGCTGTCCGGCCTGCTGATGTTCCCGCAGCTGCTGCTGCGGTCGATGGGGCTTGGCGGCGCGGCCGCCGTGGCGGTGGCCATGGTGTCCAGCCTGACCGTGCTGCCGGCACTGCTCGCCCTGCTGGGGCACCGGATCGACGCGCTGCGCCTGCCGTGGTCGCGGCGCCGGCGGATCCGCACGGTGACCGGGGCGGTCGAGTCGCTCGCCACGCGGTCCGGCGGGTGGGCCCGCATCGCGCGCAGCGTCATGCGCCGGCCGGTGCTCTACACGATCGGCATCACCGCGGTGCTGCTGGTGCTGGCCACCCCGTTCACGCGCGTGCAGTTCGGCGGTGTGGACGAGCGCGTGCTGCCGGCCGGCACGGAGAGCCGCGTCGTGTCCGAGCGGCTGGACGCCGAGTTCCCCGGCGGCGGCTCGGACCCGATCAAGGTGCTGGTGAGCGACGTGGACCCGGGCGTGGCCAAGTGGTACACCGGCGAGCTGCGCATGCTCGGTGGGGTGACCGGCGTCGAGATCGCCGCCCAGCGCGGGCGGGCCTCGTTGCTGAACGTCGAGTTCGCCGGCGCGGCGAACTCCGAGCACGCCCGGCAGATCGTCGAGGAGATCCGCGCGGCCGACCCACCGGCCGGCGCCGAGGTCCTGGTCGGAGGTCCCACGGCCGGCATCGTCGACCAGCTGAACCGGCTGGACGAGCGGCTGCCGTGGATGGCGCTGCTGGTCGCCGGTGTCACGTTCGTCCTGCTGACGTTCGCGTTCGGCTCGATCGTGGTGCCGCTCAAGGCGATCGTGATGAACCTCGTGTCGATCGGCGCGGCGTTCGGCGTGGTGGTCTGGATCTTCCAGGACGGGCATCTGGCGGACTTCCTGGGCTTCACCCCGACCGGCTACATCGACGCGAGCCAGCCGATCCTGATGCTGGCGATCCTCTTCGGACTGTCGATGGACTACGAGGTGTTCCTGCTGTCCCGCATCCGCGAGCAGTGGGACCACCTGGGTGACAACACGTCCGCGGTCGCCGCCGGCGTCCAGCGCACGGGCGGCATCATCACCGCGGCGGCGCTGCTGCTGTGCGTGGTGGTGGGCGCGTTCGCGACGTCGGGCATCACGTTCATCAAGATGGTCGGCGTCGGCATGCTCGTCGCCCTCGCGGTGGACGCCACCCTGGTGCGCCTCCTGCTGGTCCCGGCCACGATGCGCCTGCTGGGCCGGGGGAACTGGTGGGCCCCGTCGTTCCTGCGCGGCATCTACGGCCGCTACGGCGGCCTGGAGTCCGAACTGGACGACTTCCTTCCCGCGGAGCGGGAGCACGTCCTCGTCACGGCTCGCTAGCGCGGTTCAGCAGCGAGTGCCTCCGGCTGTAGGCGAAGTAGACGATCATGCCGAGCACGAACCAGATCGCGAAGCGCAGCCACGTCTCGGGCTTCAGGAAGGTGATCAGCCAGATCGAGAACACCACGCCGACGATCGGCACCACCGGCATCCACGGGCAGCGGAACGAGCGGGGCAGGTCCGGCCTGCGGTAGCGCAGCACGATGACCGCGGTGCACACCACCACGAACGCGAGCAGGATCCCGATGTTGGTGAGCTCGGCCGCCTCGCCGATCGGCAGCAGGCCGGCGATGACGGCGGCCGCGGCGCCCAGGATCCACGTGATGCGCGCGGGGACCTGGCGGGCCGCGCTGGTCTTGCCGAGCCACGCGGGCAGCAGGCCGTCACGGCTCATCGAGTAGCCGACGCGGGTGGCGCCCATCAGGAAGGTGAACAGCACGGTGAGGATGCCGAGGATCGCACCGGCCGCGATGACCGCGCCAAGCGCCGAGAGGCCGACCGACTCGAACGCGGCGGAGAACGCCGCGTTCGGGTCGATGTCGCGGTAGTCGACCATGCCGGTGAGCACGAGGCACGCCAGCACGTAGAGGACCATCGAGATCGCTAG
Organism: Actinophytocola sp.; assembly: GCF_036555685.1. Lineage (GTDB taxonomy): Bacteria > Actinomycetota > Actinomycetes > Mycobacteriales > Pseudonocardiaceae > Actinophytocola. Next base: position 19,524 of record NZ_DATBKY010000093.1, read on the forward strand.
CGAGTAGATGATCGCCCTGGGCATGTGTTTCTGCGACTCGCGCGACTCCTCGGCGGCGGTGGACATCGCGTCGTAGCCGAACACGGCGAAGAACACCGTCGCGGCACCGGTGAACACGCCCGCGATGCCGAACGGCGCGAACGGGGTGAAGTTGCCGGCGTCGATGTGGAACGCGCCGACGGCGATCACGAGGACGACCACGCCGACCTTGAGGTAGACGAGCGAGGTCTCGAACCGCGCGGCGCTTCGCATGCCGCGGTTGAGCACGTAGGCGATCAGCAGGCAGAGCAGGACCGCGAACAGGTTGACCTTGTACGTGCCGGCGGCGACGCCCTCGGGTTCGGTGCCGGGCGCGCCGAGCATCCACGACGGCAGCGAGATGTCGAGGAAGCCGAGGAGGTCGTTGAAGTACCCGGAGATCCCGATGGCCACGACCGCGACGATCGCGGTGTACTCGAGCAGCAGGTCCCACCCGATGAACCACCCGACGATCTCGCCCAGGACGGCGTAGCCGTAGGTGTAGGCCGAGCCGGCGCGCGGAATGAGCCCGGCGAACTCGGCGTAGGAGAAGGCGGCCGCGGCACTCGCGACCCCGGCGACGAGGAACGAGAGCACGACGGCCGGCCCGGCGGTCTCGTGCGCCACCGCCCCGGCGAGCGAGAAGATCCCCGCCCCGATGATCCCGCCGATCCCGATGGCGGTCAGCTGCCAGAGCCCGAGCGTGCGCCGCAGCCCGCCCTCCTCCGGCGCCTCGATGGTGTCGATCGGCTTGCGCCGGAACAACCCGGTAGCCGAAACCCGCGCGTCACCCTCCGGACGTTCCACGACCCCTCCCGTGCACGAGCGGTGCCTGCGATGTATCCGTCAGACCAACGGTAGGCCGGGGAGTCAAGACCGGCAGCTCATCAAGGCGTTCGGCGATGGCCGGTACCGTGGCACACTGCCTCGGCGGCGGGGTTCTGACGTACGCGCGGCTCGGTCACGCGAGGGGCTGGACTATCCGGGTCTCCCAGGTCTCGGGGTCCGGGTGCTCGCCCGGATCGGTCAGGTAGATCTCGTACGGCGGGCCGCCTCGTTGGTGGCCCTCCTTCTCCAGCCACGTCTCGATCGCCTGGTACGTGTCCGGCAGCGTGTCGTACGGGCCTTTGTGGACGGTCACGGCCGCCTTGCCCGACGGCAGCGAAAGCGGCTCGATGCCCGCGGACGGGTCGCCGGGTGCGGGTGCCGCGATCTGCACGCCACCCTCGATGACCACCGAGCTCATCCCGAACTCGGGGTACCGGGCGAACGGCGGGCCGGTCATCGTCAGGCCATGCTGCTGCGCGTGCGCGAACACCGCCGGCAGCGTCGAGCCCAGCGCGGCGGCTATCTCGTCGCGGGACGTACGGCGGCGCATCACCAGCGCGTCGACGGTCGGCATCTCCTGTACGGCGATCTCCGCGGGCACGGGAACGCTCCTCTCGGTAGACACGGTCATGCGGTACAGGCCCACGCACGGCGCCGCGGCGGACACGGCCGCCGCGTGCGTGCGGGACAGGTCGGCGACGTGCAGGCCTCTGGCCCGGTACGCCCGCGGGCTGACGCCGAACAGCCGGCGGAACGCGCGGGTGAACACCTCGTGGCTGGCGAACCCGTGTGACGCCGCCACGGCCGACGTGCGCCGGTCCGTGGTGACCAGGTCCGCCGCCGCACGCGCCAGCCGGACCCGCGACGTGTACGCCTTCGGCGTCTCGCCAACCACGGCGCGGAACCGCCGGTGCAGGTTGTACGCCGACCGGTGCGCCAAAGTGGACAGCGCGGACAGCGACACGTCCGCCCGCCGGCGCTCGTTGACCAGCGCCAGCAACCGAAGGATGTCCCGGGGCACGGCGGCAACCCTAGCCACGGCGGGCGGGTCCGGCTTGACCTTTCTTGCCCGGATCACGCCGCCTCCGTCAGGGCTTCGCCGAGTGAGTCCACGACGTGGTCGACGCTCACCGTGGTGATGCACATCGGCGGCTTGAGCTTCAGCACGTTCTTGTGGTCGCCCGTGGGCTGGACGACGCAGCCCTTCGCCAGCAGCGCCTCGCACACCCGCTCCGCCAGCTCGGTGGCCGGTGCGAACGTGGCGCGATCGGTCACCAGCTCTACGCCGAGGAACAGGCCCAGGCCGTGGACCGCCCCGATCGACGGGTGTGCCAGCGCCTCGAGACGAGCCTTGAAGTGCTCGCCCACCACGCGCGCGTTCTCCTGCAGGCCCTCGTCGCGCAGCACGTCCAGCACCGCGAGCCCGGCCACGCAGCTGACCGGGCTCCCGCCCGCCGAGGAGAACAGGCTGCCCTCCACGGCGAAGGCGTCGGCGATCGCGCGCGTGGTGAGCACCGCGCCCAGCGGATGCCCGTTGCCCATCGCCTTGGCGACGGTGATGATGTCCGGTCGCGCGCCCTGCTGCTCGAAACCCCAGAAGTACTCGCCGAGCCGCCCGTAGCCGACCTGCACCTCGTCGCTGATGCACACGCCGCCGAGCGCGCGGACCCGCTCGTACACCCCGGCCAGGTACCCCGGCGGCAGCAGCACCCCGCCGCCGTTGCCGAAGACCGGCTCCAGGATCACGCCCGCCAGCGACGCGCGCCCGGCGGGGCCGAGGGCGGACAGCTGCGCGTCGAGGTCGGCGAGGTAGCCCGCGGCGGCGTCCGGGCCGCGGTGCGTGCCGCGGACCGCGTTGGGCGCGTCGGCGAGCTCGACCCAGCCGGGCCGGCTCGTCAGCGCGCGGGGGTTGTCGCCGATGGACGTCGACACGGCGTCGGCGCCGGCGGTCCAGCCGTGGTACGCCTCGCGCGCGGCGAGCACCCGCGGCCGGCCGGTCGCCGTCATCGCCAGCCGCAGCGCCAGCTCGACCGCCTCGCTGCCGCTGTTGACGAGGAACACCGTGTCGAGGCCGGCCGGCGCGAGGGCCGCGAGCCGCTCGGACAGCTGCGTGAGCGCGGCGTAGTGGAACCGCGAGTTCGTGTTCAGCAGGGCGAGCTGCCGGGCGACGGCGGCGGTGACCCGCGGATGCGCGTGGCCGAGCAGCGCGACGTTGTTGATCGCGTCCACGTACACCCTGGCCTTGGTGTCCACGAGGTACTCGCGCCAGCCGCGCTCGATTTGCGGCGGGTGGCGGTAGTAGTGCTCCTGGACCCGGGCGAACGCGGCGTCGCGGCGCGCCAGCAGGTCGGCGGGATCGGCGGCCGGGGCCGCGACGGGCACGCCGAGCAGCGCGGACGGGTCCGGGCTGAGCCGCCGCCAGCTCTCCTCGGCCCGCGGCGTCACGAGGAACGGCGGAAGAAGACCGGGGACGGCGGACAGCCGCACCCCGACGAGCTCCGCACCGACGGCCAGCGGGTCGCCACGGCGCACCGCGTCGGCCACCGGGCGAACGCCGGACAGGTGCAGCTCCAGCGAGTCACCACGCAGCCGGAGCCACCCGTCGCCGGCCACGAGCCGGCCGTCGAAGGGCGCCACGAGCTCGGTCCCGGCCGGCAGTACGAGGTCGACCCCGAGCGCGAACGTGGCGCACGGCGCGACGAGCGGGCGCCCGCGGGTCAGCCGGTACTCGGCCCACCGCGTCACCGCGGCGCCCGCCTCCTTCGCGTGCGCCCGCAGGATCCGCGTCTCGGCACCGTCCACGAGCCACGCGCCCTCGTCGAGGTCCGGGCTCACCGGGGACAGGTCGACCACCGCGGGCACGCAGCCCGGCGGCAGCAGCCGCCCGACCGAGGACGCGTCACCCGGCGTCGCGGCGGCCGCCCGGATCAGGACGTCGAGCTCGTCGGCCGGCCAGGACGAGGCGACCCGGAACGAGCGCAGCTCCGCGGCCCGGCGGGCGCCGACGTAGTCGTTGCCGTCGTCGAGCGCGGCCTGCGCGTAGTTGCTGACGACGAGCACGGCGGTGCGCAGCACGACGAGCGGCCACAGCGCGGCGAGCTCCGGCTCGCCGAGCGGCACGCGGGCGGTGAAGGCGCCGACCGCCGCCAGCATCGGCGCCGGGTCGTCGCCCTTCATCAGCACCGCGGCACAGGCGGCCACGAGCTCGGCCACCCGCCAGCCGTGCTGCAGGTCGCCGAAGTCGATCACGCCGGCGGTGCCGTCGTCGAGCAGCACGACGTTGTCGTCGGTCACGTCGGCGTGGATCACCTGCTCCGGCAGCCGCCCCGCGACCGTGCGGAGCCGGCGCGACGCCGTCGCGCGGGCCGCCGCGACCGAGGCACGCAGGTCCGGCGGTACGAACGGCAGCAGCTCGGCCACGACGTCCCCGGCCACCCGCATGTCCCACTGGGTGCGACGCACCGTGCCGGGATGCCGGAAGCCCGCGAGCGCGGCGGCGACGCGGCCCGCGGTGTCCCCGAGCAGTCGCGCCTCCGGGAGCCCGAAGCCCGGCCGGTCGATCAGCGGCGTGCCCTCCACGTAGCTCAGCGCGCGGGTCAGGAGCGTGGTCCCGCCGACGTCGACGCGCTCGACGTCGGCGCCGGACAGGCTCGGCACGGGGAGTGGCACGGTGACCCCGGCCGCGGACAGCGTGCGCGACGCGAGGGCCTGCGCCTCGAGCTCGGCCGCGTCCGTCGCCGGGTTGGCGAACTTGAGCACGGCGCCCGCGACCCGGAAGTTGCGGTCCTGCTGGCTGCCCAGCTCCGCCGCCCGCCCGCGCAGCCCCCAGAGCCGGAGCGCGACGTCCTCGGCCTGCGCGGCGGTGACGGCCGGGCGGGCGAGGCCCGCCAACCCGGGTGAGTCGGTCATGCCACGCTCCTACCACACCCCAGCGCGAAACGGTGCGCGGCGCGTCCTCGGGACCGTCGACGTCAGGACCGTCCGGGTCCGGGGTTCGTTTCGCCGATCCGTCCATTCCGAGCCGTTGGTGCCGCTTGGCCGGGTTCCGGCCATTGCCGGATTCACGAATTCCGGGCAGTTTGCGAATGGGCCATTTGCCGTCTTGTAAATACAACCGCGATTGACGATAGTCACGCCGTCGCACGGGAATGGATCGCGCGCGGGGAGACCCATTCCGTCGGGGATTGTAGAAATAGTTTACCAACGCTTAGGGAAAGTGGGGAGCTGCAGATGCGGCATTCCTTGCGGTCCGCATGCGCCCTGGTCATCGCCATAGTTACGGGTGTGGCGGTGGCCGGCACGGCAGGACCGGTCGCTCTGGCACAACCGACTGCGAGCACCGGCTCCGGGCCACAGTCGGTGATTGTCTTACTCAAAGACCAACTCACGAATACGCCGGCGACAAAGGGCGATTCGAGCACCCGCCGAAACCGCGCGAAGAGCGCGCAGGACTCCGTGCTCGGCCGCCTCGCGGGTGCCGCGCCGGCCAAGGTCAAGCATTTCTCGCTCGGCAACGCCTTCTCCGCGACGGTGACCGCCGGCCAGGCCGCCGCGCTCGCGCGCGACCCGGCCGTCGCCAAGGTGCTGCCCGACAGCGAGGTCACGCTCCCCGAGCCCACCGCACCGGGCGCTCCCGGCACCGGTGGCGCGCCCGGCAGGTCGTCGGCGACCACGGCCGCCGAGGGCCAGATCTGCCCGACCGACCCGAACCACCCGCTGCTCGAGCCCGAGGCGCTCACCTCGATCCGCGCGGCGAGCACCGACGGCTCGAAGAGCGCGGCGGACCTCGCCGACGGGCACGGCGTGAAGGTGGCCTTCCTGGCCGACAACATGGACCCGAACTACGCCGACTTCATCCGGCCGGACGGGTCGAAGGTGTTCGTGGACTACAAGGACTTCTCCGGCGACGGGCCGAACACGACCGACAGCGGCGCCGAGGCCTTCGGCGACGCCTCCTCGATCGCCGCCCAGGGCGTCGTGGTCCACGACCTGTCGAAGTTCGTGAACCAGGCCCACCCGCTGCCGCCCGGCTGCAACATCGTGGTCAAGGGCGTGGCGCCGGGTGCGAGCCTCGTCGGGCTGAACGTGTTCGGCTCGACCGCGACGAACTCCGCGGTCCTGCAGGCGATCGACTACGCGGTGACCGTCGCGCACGTCGACGTCATCAACGAGTCGCTCGGCCTCAACCAGTACCCGGACCTCAGCTCGCGCGAGCTGTTCCAGGTGTTCAACGACAACGCCGTGGCCGCGGGCGTCACCGTCGTCTGCTCCACCGGCGACGCGGGCATCACGTCGACCATCGGCAGCCCGGCCACCGACCCGCTGGTGATCTCCACCGGCGCGACCACGGACAACCGGCTCTACGCGCAGACCACCTACGCCGCGTTCCCGTTCTCCAACGGCAAGTGGGTCAGCGACAACATCTCCGCGCTGTCCTCCTCCGGCATCACGATGGGCGGTCGCACGATCGACCTCGTCGCCCCCGGTGAGGGCAACTGGGCGGACTGCTCGCCCGCCTACGCGGAGTGCGTCAACTTCCAGTCGCCACCGCAGCCGACCGACCTCGAGTCGTTCGGCGGCACCAGCGAGTCGGCCCCGCTGACCGCGGCCACCGCCGCGCTGATCATCCAGGCGTACCGCGGCAGCCATCACGGCCACTCGCCCTCGCCCGCGCTGATCAAGCGGATCCTCACCGGCACCAGCCGCGACCTCGGGCTGCCGGCCGACGAGCAGGGCTCGGGCCTGCTCGACGCCCGCGCCGCGGTCGAGGCCGCGCTGACCGCGCCGGGCACCACCGGCGCACCGGCCGGCGTGCGGTCCAACATCGTGCTCTCCGACGGCCAGGTCACCCTCGAGGGCGCGCCGGGCAGCACGAAGTCGGGCTCGGTCAAGGTGACCAACGTGGGCAACCACGCGGTGAGCGTCCACACCGGAACGCGGACCTTCCGGGAGCAGTCGGCGCACCGGCAGACCGTGCAGTTCGACGCCACCACGCTGCCGACCTTCACCTACTACAACGGCCAGACGTGGGCGGTGAAGAAGGTGCCGTTCGACGTCCCGGACGGCGCCGACCGGCTGTTCGCCCGGATGGCGTGGCAGGGCAACCCGGCCGTGGTGCGGCTGACGTTGCTCGCACCGGACGGCACGTTCGTCGCCAACAGCCGCCCGCAGGGCGGCGCCGCGACGGCCAACTACGCCAACGTCGACGTCCGGTCGCCGAAGGCCGGCACGTGGACCGCGGTGATGTACTCGATCGCCGGCACCGGCGGGTACACCGGCCCGATCATCCTCGACACCAGCACGCAGCGGGCCGCGCCGTACGGGCACGTCTCGCCGTCGACGCTGACGCTCGGGCCGGGCCAGACCAGGTCGGTCTCGTTCAGCCTGCGCACCCCGGACAGCGGCGGCGACGCCGACTACTCGGTCACGTTCGGCACGTCCGAGGGGCAGCACACGACGATGTCGGCGGTGCTGCGCAGCGTCATCCCGACGCCGGGCCGGTTCCACGGCACGATCACCGGCGGCAACGCCAGGGCCGTGTCGCCGGCGCAGACGTTCAGCTACTCCTTCGACGTCCCGCGCGGCAAGCGGGACCTCGACATCGGGCTGCGGCTGTCCGACCCGGGTTCGCTCGTGGACATCGTGCTGATCGACCCGAACGGCGAGCTCGCCGACGTCAACAGCAACGTGTTCCTCAACTCGCAGACCACGGTCGCGCAGGGTGGCACGGTGCAGACGTACGACGCGCGGCCGCTGCCGGGCCGCTGGCACCTGGTGCTCGTCGTGCAGAACCCGGTGACCGGCCAGGAGATCGAGCAGCCGTTCCGCGGGACGGTCGGGTTCGACCAGCTGGCCGTGCACGCGAACGGCCTGCCCGCGGGCGGCACGCTCACGGCCGGCCAGGCGGTGACCGTCCCGGTGACCGTGCGCAACACCGGCGTCGAGCCGATCGCCGTCGGCGTCGACCCCCGCACGAACGACGTGCGGACGCTGACGCCGGTGCCGATCCAGGGCAGCAACGAGGTGGACCTGCCGGAGGACCCGGCGGCCGCCCCGGTGTACCTCGCCCCGCCGGACACCAGCCGCCTGACGGTCGCGACGACGTCGACGGTGCCGGCGCAGGTCGAGCTGCAGAGCTCGGCGGCGGGCTTCGACCTGTTCGGTGACCTGAAGGCCGCCCAGAACGGCGACACCACGTCGGTGGCGACCGTGGGCGAGCGGAAGGGTTACGTGAGCAAGGGCATCTGGTTCGGCGCGCTGCAGGAGATCGGCCCGTTCGGTGCCGCGGGTGCCCAGCCGGGGCACGCGACCTACACGGCGACGATGCGCACGACGGGCTTCGACTCGTCGGTGACGTCGTCGACGGGTGACCCGTTCGACTTCGCCGTCGACCCGAACGGAACCGGCGGCACGCCGTCGATCATCCGGCCGGGCCAGACCGCCACCGTCCAGGTGACGATCACGCCGGCGGGCCGGCCGGGCGAGGAGGTGTCGGGCCACCTGAACCTGGTGACCGTGCCGGTCCTGCCGACCGGCGTCACCGCCCTGCCGTTCAACGGCACGGGCGAGGTCATCGCGGTCCTGCCGTACGACTACCGGGTCAAGTAACCAACCGACCCGGGCCCGGGTCCCGTCCGCCGCGGACGGGGCCCGGGCCCGTACCAGCGGGATCGCGTCGCCCGGCTCAGGGCCGGAAAGCGGCGATGACCTTCGCCATGCGGACCAGCGGCTCGGGCGAGGTCAGGTCCGGGAGGCGGACCATGACCTCCGCGACGCCGGCCTCGGCCAGCTCGCGGAACCGTCCTATGTGGTCGTCGACGGTGCCGGCGTGCACCGCGGCCGCGTAGCTCGCCGCGTCCTGGCGGCGGGGACGCAGGCGGTCGACGAGGCCGGCCACCGAACGGTCGTCGTCGCCCACCAGGGCGGTGCACAGGTGCGTCAGGTCGATCGGGTCCCGGCCGGCCGCCGCGCAGTGGGCGTGCAGCACGGATGCCTTGCGCCGCACGGTGTCCAGGTCGCCGAGGACGTTCGCGGCGTCCGCGTGGCGAGCGGCGAGCCGCAGCGTGCGCCGCTCGCCCCCGCCACCCACGACGATCGGGACGTGGTCCTGCAGCGGGCGCGGGTAGCACGTAGCCTCGGGCACGCGCAGCGCCTTGCCCTCGAACGCGGGGCTGCCCGGACCCCACAGCAGCGGCAGCAACGTCAGCGCGTCCTCGAGCAACGCGTACCGCGAGCGGGCCGGCGGGAACTCCCAGCCGTACGCGGTGTGCTCGGCCTTGAACCACGCCAGCCCCAGCCCGCACACCGCGCGGCCGCCGCTGAGCACGTCCAGCGTGGCGATGATCTTGCCGAGGTGCGCGACGTTGCGGTACGTGATGCCGGTGACGAGCGCGCCCAGCCGCACCCGCGACGTGCACGCGGCCAGGTAGGCCAGCGTCGTGTAGCTCTCCAGGAAGTCGTCCCACGCCCGGCCGACCTGCGGAATCTGTCTGAAGTGGTCCATCACGTAGATCGCGTCGAAGCCGGCCTCCTCGGCCGCGACCGCGATCTCCCGCAGCCGCGCCGCCGTCGCGGCCTTGCCGCCGTCGAACGCGAACGCCGACAGGTGCAGCCCGAACCGCAGCCCGGTCGGCCGCTCCTGCTGCCGCGCGGCGGCGGCCGGCGACGTCGCGAACGGGGCGGCAACCTGCCGGACCGGTTGCGGGGCAAGGACTTCGTCGTACCCCTCGGCGGCCAGCAGGTCGCGGACCGCACGCCAGCTCCGCAGCTGTGCGGTCAGCGCGTCGGCGGGGATGCGCTTGGCACGGCCGCGGTTGCGGGCCCGGCACTCGGCGGCCGGCGTGTCGAACGCGACCGCCACGCACGGCAGCCCGTGCCGGCGGGCAAGCGCCAGCCACGCCCGCCTGCGGTCCGTGTCCAGCCCCAGCGTGTCGATGACCGTGGTCAGCCGGCGGGCGAGCCGCACGGCGACGATCTGCTCGAGCAACGCGAACGCGTCCGTGCTGGCGGCGATGTCGTCCTCGCCCGCGCCGACCACGGCGCGCAGCCGGTCGCTGGACACGATCGTCTCGGCCGGGAAGTGCTCGGCGGCCCACGTCGACTTGCCCGACGCACCCGGCCCGACGAGCACGACCACACATGGCGACGGCAGCGCGAGCGTCACCCGGCCACGATCCCACACCCGTACCGGGAAATCAGCCCGGCGGCCCGGCCCAGATCGTGCGGACGTGGGCGATGTGGTGGCGCATCAGCCGCTCGGCACCGTCCGCGTCGCCGGCGGCCAGGAGGTCCAGCAGCTCGGCGTGCTCGTGCGCGGACGGGACGAGCGCGCCGCGGTCGGCCAGGGAGCGCAGGCCGTAGATCCGCGAGCGGGCGCGCAGCGAACGTACGGTCTCGACCAGGTGCTGGTTACCGGCCAGCGCGAGGAGCCGCAGGTGGAACTCCATGTCGGCGGTGACATGCGCGATGAGGTCACCCCGGCCGGCGGCCGCCTCGATCTCCGCGGCGAGCGGGCGCAGCTCGGCCAGCACGTCCGGGGCGACACCGGCCTCGGCGATCCGGCGGACGGTCGGCACCTCGATCAGCGCCCGCAGCTCGCTCAGCTCGTCCAGGTCCTTCCCGGACAGTTCGGTGACGCGGAAACCCTTGTTGCGCAAGGTGTCCACGAGTCCCTCGGTCGCCAGGTCGAGCATCGCCTCCCGGACCGGGGTCGCCGAGACGCCGAACTGCGCGGCGAGGCTGGGCGCCGAGTAGACGACCCCGGGGCGCAGCTCCCCGGAGATCACGGCGGCACGCAGCGTCTGCCGGATCTCCTCGCGCAGGTTCCGCCGCGCACCCAGCGCCGGCAGGGCGAGGTCCTCCCCCGTCATGCCCGCTTCTCCCAGCTGGCCGCGGCGATCACCAGGTCCTCCCAGGCCATCCCGACGCTCTTGAACAGCACCGGCCGCCCCGGCTCGACCGCCACCCCGCCGCGGACGGCGTCCGCCAGGCAGACCACTGTGGACGGATCCAGGACGCCGGCCCGGACCGCCTGGACCACGTCGCCGGCCTCGCGCAGGGCGGCCGACCGGGCCTCGACGACCACCGTCGACCCGCCGGCCACGGCATCGTCGACCTCGCGCGCGTCCGGCTCGTGCGAGCCGACGGCCACGACCATGGCCCCGGCGGGCAGCCGGGCACCGTCGAACAGCGGCGTCCGAGCGGTGGTCGCGCACACGACCAAGTCCGCGCCGGCGACGTCCGCCACCGAGCCCACCCGTCCGTCCACCGAGGACGCGAACTCGCCGGCGGAGGACCGGCCGATGACGACGACCTCCGCCACCGGCCGGACCGTGCGGATCGCCGCGATGTGGCTGCGGGCCTGCGGGCCGGTGCCGAACACGACGAGCCGGGACGCGGCCGCGGGCGCGAGCACGTCGACGGCGAGCGCCGAGACCGCCGCGGTGCGCACCGCCGTCAGCGCCGAGGCGTCCAGTGTGGCCAGCGGGGCGAGCGTCGCGGCGTCGTGCAGCAGGTAGGTGCCCTGGATGCGCGGATGGCCCAGCGCCGGGTTGCCGGGCGCCACGGAGGCGACCTTGACGCCGACGTACCGGTCCCACTCGGCCGGCATCAGCAGCAGGTGCCCGTGCGACACCGGCACCACGGACCGGGCGGCGTCCGCCTCCGGGTCCAGCCCGCCACACAGGGCCGCGCGGAGCGCCTCGATCGCCGCCCGCTCGCCGACGACCGGGATCACAGCTGGAACCCCTCGGGGAACGGGTCGTCGGGGTCGAGGAAGTACTGCGCGGTCCCGGTCACCCAGGCGCGGCCGGTGATCGTCGGCAGCACCGCCGGCTGGTCGCCGACCCGCTGCTCGCCGACCAGCCGGCCGGTGAAGTGCGTGCCGATGAACGACTCGTTGCGGAAGTCGGTGTGCAGCGGCAGCTCGCCGCGCGTGTGCAGCTGTGCCATCCGCGCGCTCGTGCCGGTGCCGCACGGCGAGCGGTCGAACCAGCCGGGGTGGATCGCCATCGCGTGCCGGGAGTGCCGCGCGTCCGACCCCGGCGCGGCGAGGTAGACGTGGTGGCAGCCGGCGATGTCCGGGTTCTCCGGGTGCACCGGCCGGTCCTGCTTGTTGATCGAGTCCATGATGGACAGCCCGGCGTCGAGCAGGCGCTGCCCGGCCGCGCGGTCGAACGGGAGGCCGAGCTGCGCCACGCCCAGGATGGCGTAGAAGTTCCCGCCGAACGCCATGTCGTAGCGCACGTCGCCGAACCCGGGCACGTCGACGACGCGGTCGAGCCCGAGCGTGAACGACGGCACGTTCTGGATGGTGACCGAGCGCGCCACCCCGCCGGCGACGGCGACCTCGGCCACGACCAGGCCGGCCGGCGTGTCCAGGCGGATCGTCGTGACCGGCTCGCTGACCTCGACCATGCCGGTCTCCACGAGTACCGTCGCCACGCCGATCGTGCCGTGCCCGCACATCGGCAGGCAGCCGGAGACCTCGATGAACACCACGCCCCAGTCGGCGTCCGGCCGGGTCGGCGGCTGCAGGATCGCGCCGCTCATCGCGGAGTGCCCGCGCGGCTCGTACATGAGCAGCCGGCGGATGTGGTCGAGATGGGCGATGAAGTGCATCCGCCGCGCGAACATCGTGTCGCCGGGGATGACGCCGACGCCGCCGGTGATCACCCGGGTCGGCATCCCCTCGGTGTGGGAGTCCACGGCGTGGAAGACGCGTTTCGTCCGCATCAGGAAAGCCCCTCCGCCAGGGCCTTCTCGGTGGCCTGCCGCACGGCCGCCTCGTGTTCGGGCGTGAGCGGCACGCGCGGCGCCCGGCACGGGCCGCCGTACCGGCCGGCGATGTCCATGCTCAGCTTGATCGACTGCACGAACTCGGTGCGGGAGTCCCAGCGCAGCAACGGATGCAGCAGCCGGTACAGCGGCAGCGCCTTGGCCAGGTCGCCGGCCGACGCCGCCCGCCACAGCGCCACGCACGCCTCGGGCAGCGCGTTCGGGAAGCCCGCGACCCAGCCCGGCGAGCCGGCGATCGCGAGCTCGAGCGCCACGTCGTCCGCACCGCACAGCACGTCCAGGCCCGGCGCGAGCTCGGCGATGCGGTAGGGCCGCCGCACGTCGCCGGTGAACTCCTTGACGCCGACGATCAGCCCTTCCCGGTACAGCTCGGCGAGCAGTTCGGGGCCGAGGTCGACCTTGGTGTCGATGGGGTTGTTGTAGGCCACGATCGGCAGCCCGGCCTTGGCGACCTCGCGGTAGTGCCCGAGCACCGCCCGCTCGTCGGCGCGGTAGGAGTTGGGCGGCAGCGACATCACGGCCGGGCACCCCGCCTCGCCGGCCTGCTCGGCCCAGCGCCGGGCCTCGGCCGCGCCGTACGCCCCGACGCCGGGCATCACGGTGAACCCGCCGGGCGCTGCCGCGACCGCGGTCGTCACCACGCGGGCCCGCTCCTCGGGCGTGAGCGTCGGGTACTCCCCCAGCGAGCCGTTGGGGGTGACGCCGTGGCAGCCGTGCGCGGCGAGCCAGGCGACGTGCTCGGCGTAGCGGTCGTAGTCGACGGCGAGGTCCTCGGTGAGCGGCAGCGCGGTCGCCACCAGGACCCCGTGCCAAGGTTTGGTCATCGGTGTTGTCATGGCTCCTCCAGCTGTTGTTCGGCGAGGGCGGCGAGTGTGATCGGCTGGGCGATGGGCCGGGCGGCCAGGCCGCGCAGGCCGGCCGCGGTGAGCGGTCCGGTCAGGCACGCGGTCGCGTAGCCGCACACCCGGCCCTGGCACAGGCCCATGCCGGGCCGCACGAGCAGCTTCACGGCCCGCGGCTCGCTCGCGCCGAGTTCGCTGACCGCGCGCCGGACCTCACCGACCGGAACCTCTTCGCACCGGCACACCACGGTGTCGTCGTCGAGCCAGGTCTGCCAGCCGGGCCGGACGGGATACGTCCGGTGCATGGCGGCGGCGAACCGGCGGAGTGCGGCCCGGCGGCGCAGGAGCTTCCCGCCGGGTGCCCCGCCCGCCGCGTGCCGGCCGGCGATCTCACCCTCCACAAGGGACAGTTGCGCGCCGCCGACTCCGCAGACCTCCCCGGCGAGGTACACGCCGGCCACGGACGCGCGCTGCTCGTCGTCGGCCGTGGCCACGAGGCTGCCGTCGGCGTCGAGGTGGGTGTCGCAGCCGAGCTGCAGCGGGATCTCGAGCTGGGGCGTGAAGCCGTAGCCGACGGCAAGGGCGTCGCACTCGATGTCCCGTTCGGCGACGACCCGCCACGCCGCGTCGAGCTTCGCGACCGTGACCGCCTCGAGCCGGTCGCCGCCGTGCGCGGCGACGACGGTTTGCCCGGTGTGGACCCGAATCCGGTGCCGCCGCAGGGTCCGGACGTAGCCGGCGCCCTCGGCGAGCTTGGCCGGGTTGCGCAGCACGGCGGCCGGGTGGCGGGCGAAGCCGAGCGGCGAGCCGGCCTCGAACACGCCCGGCACCCGCGCGCCGGCGGCGGCGAGCGCGGTGGCGACCGGCAGCAGGAACGGGCCGGTGCCGGCGACGACGACCCGGTCGCCGACCACGACCCCGTGTCCCTTGAGGAGCGCCTGCGCGCCACCGGCGGTGTACACGCCGGGCAGGGTCCAGCCGGGGAAGGGCAGCTGCCGGTCGTACGCGCCGGTCGCGACGATCACGGTGGCCGACCGGATCTCGCCGGCGTTCGTGTGCGTCGTGAACCCGTCCGCGGTGCGCTCGACGTGCCAGATCGCATGGCCCGGGCGGAAGTCCACGGGCGGGGTGCGGGGGCCGGTGCCACCCGGGCGGTGGCGCCAGTACTGGCCGCCGGCCCGCGGCGCCGAGTCGACGAGCGTGACGCGCGCGCCGGCCCGGTGCGCGGCGGCCGCGGCGGCGAGCCCGGCGGGACCCGCGCCCAGCACCGCGATGTCAGCGCGCACGGCCGGTGCCCTCCTGCGGTTCGACCTCGTCGCCGCCGCGTACCTCGGTCAGGCAGGCCCGCTGGTTGGGCCGGCCGTTGACGACCACCAGGCAGTCGAAGCAGACGCCGATCCCGCAGAACACGCCGCGCGGTGCGCCCGCGTGCCGGGTCGTGCGCCACGCGGGGTACCCGGCCGCGATCAGCGCCGCCCCGACGCTCTGCCCCGCCTCGGCGCTGATCTCCTTGCCGGCGAACGAAAACCTCATGCCGCCGCCTCGAACCTGCCGGGCCGGAACGGCGTGAGGTCGAGGTCCGGCTTCACGCCCGTCAGCACCTGCGCGATGAGGTGTCCGGTCGCGGCGGCCAGTCCGATGCCGGCGCCCTCGTGGCCGCACGCGTGCACGAGTCCGGGCACCCGCGGGTCCGGGCCGATCACCGGCAGGTGGTCGGGGCAGTACGGCCGGAAGCCGAGGTAGCTGCGCAGCACGTTGACCTCGGCGAGGAACGGGAACAGCCCGACGGCCTGCGCGGCGAGCCTGCCCAGCACGGGCAGCGCCAGCGACCGGTCGAACCCCACGCGCTCGCGGCTGGCGCCGATCAGCACGGTGCCGGCACGGGTGCCCTCGACGACCACGGAGGTCTCGAGCCCGGCGTCGTCGCTCGCCACGTTGGCCACGTAGTCGGCGGTGTAGACCTTGTGCAGGATGAGCGGCGGCAGCGGCTCGGTCACGAGGATGAACCCGCGGCGCGGCAGCACCGGCACGGGCGCCGCGGCCATCGCGGCGACCTCGCCGCCCCAGGTGCCGGCGGCGTTGACCACCCACCGCGCGGCCATGTCGCCACGATCGGTCCGCACCCCGGCGACGGCGCCGCTCGTGTCCCGCCGGATGCCGAGGACGTCCGTTCCGGTGCGCACGCTCGCGCCCTTCGCGCGGGCGTGCCGCAGCAGCTCCGCGGCCGCGAGCATGGGCTGGACCTGCATGTCCTGCGGGTAGTAGGCGCCACCGGCGACGTCCGGGGTGAGCTCGGGCTCCAGCTCGGCGAGCCCGCTAGCCCCGACCCGGGTCACGTCGATCCCGCAGGCGCGCTGCCGCCCGATGAGCGTGTCCAGCCCGGCCGCGGCGTCCGGCGTCCGGGCGACGACGACCCCGCCCTTCGCGTGCAGCTCGATCCGGTCGCCGAGGCGCTCGCCCAGCTCGGTCCACAGCCCGACGGAGAGCAGCGCGAGGTCCAGCTCGGGGCCGGGCTCCTTGTCGGAGACGAGGATGTTGCCCTCCCCCGCGCTGGTCGTGCCGCCGGCCACCGCGCCCCGGTCGACCACGCCGACCCGCAGCCCGGCCTCGGCGCAGTAGTAGGCGCAGGCCGCACCGACCATCCCGGCACCGATCACCAGCACGTCCACACCGGTACAATGTCACATTGCACAGCTTCGCGTAAGCCGGCGCGCTCGACAGCGCTCGCGGAATCCGCCGGGACGGCTTGCCCGGCGTTGCGCGGTCTGTGAAGGTGCCCCGATGAGCGATGGCACGTACCACCTGTCCGCGCGCCAGACGGTCGTGGTCAGGAGATCCGGCGCCGACACCGATGGCGAGGTGCTCGAGGTGGAGGCGACCTGGACCGGCGGCGGGGACCTGCCGCCGACGCATCTCCATCCGTCCCAGGACGAGCACTTCGAGGTGACCGAGGGCGAGCTGCGCGTGCTTCTCGACGGCACGGAGCGGCGGGTGGCGGCCGGCGAGGTCCTGGACATCCCGCGCGGCACCGCGCACGCGATGACCGCGACCGACAAGGGTGCGCGCGCCGTGTGGCAGACCCGGCCCGCGCTGCGCACCGAGCAGTTCTTCGCCGCGATGGACGAGGCGCACCAGCGGGGCGGCTCGATCGCCGACCTCGTGCCCGTCGCCCGCGCGCACCGCGCCGAGGTCCGGTTCACCAGCCCGCCGCCGTGGCTGCAGGTGCCGCTGTTCGCCACCCTGGCCGTGCTGGGGAAACTGCGCCGCCGCCGGCGGGTGTGACGCGAACGTGCCTTCGTACGCCTGACACATCGGGAGGGCGGCTCCCCGACGGCCGCCCTCCCTGGCCTCGTCCGGCCCACCCCTGCACTCACCCTGTCGCGCGCCCGCGCACCAGCTCCGTCCGCCGACCGACTCTCGGGCGGGACGAGCTACTCGAACGACGGAACGCACCTGCCGACCGGTGGCGGCGGGCGCCTGACCGTCACCTCTCCGCGGACCCTCTTGGCCAGCAGGCACTCCTTGCCGGCCTGGATCGCGAGCGCGAGGTCGGCGCCCCGGACCTCGACGAAGGGGCGCGGGTCTTGCGGGTCGAGGCTCGAGTGGTCGTCGACCAGTTCCGCCGGCTCGAGCAGGTACGCGCCGTACAACCTGTTCCGCACCTGATCCTCGGACAGCGAGCCTGGCAGCCCGCGTAGCAACGACTTCAGCGCCTTCTCGTACTCGGCCTTCTCCGCCCACGCGGGCGCGGGCGAGTACGTGATCGCGTGCGCGTCGGCCGGGCAGTCGACCTCCGCCGGCGCCCCGATGATGCCGTAGTAGCTGAAGTCCATGCCGTAGCACACAGTGACCGGCTCGGTTGCGTTCCACCCCGAGTCGGTCCCCGGCTTGTGGATGCGGATCACCAGGCGTGCCAAGCGATCGCCGGTCTCCGCGGCATCGAAGTCGGTCGCCTCCAGCAGCGTGAACCCCTCGCTCTGCCCCAACGGCGTAGCCAGCGCCGCCCGCGCGAACCCCTCCGCCGAGTACTGCCGGGGATAGCTGATCGCGTTGGCCAGTGTCTCGGCCTGG
Source organism: Actinophytocola sp. (assembly GCF_036555685.1). Taxonomy (GTDB): domain Bacteria; phylum Actinomycetota; class Actinomycetes; order Mycobacteriales; family Pseudonocardiaceae; genus Actinophytocola. The sequence goes on from NZ_DATBKY010000093.1 coordinate 37,079, forward strand.
CGGTCCGTCTCGTCGGTCCCCTCCCGGGCACATCCCGCCAGCAACGACCCGGCGACCAGTAGGACCGCAACCCGCCCCCAGCGCGACATGCCCGCACACTGCCCGACCGGTCGCTCGGGCGCGAGGCCGGTTACCCGTTCGTCACTCACCTGTGCCGTGCGAAAGCGGAAACTTCCGCCCGAACTTCGCTTGTTGGCGGCAAAAGCACGCCCATAGCATCGCGCCAGGTGAGACGCCATTCACCCGCCGTTCGGCGGACCGGAGGGCGCCCTGGGGGCCGGCGACCAGTCCCGCCACATCCCGATCCACCCCGTACCGGGCGCGAGTGCGCCTGAGCAGGAAACGGAGCGCCACATGACCGTCGACCGCAGAGGAATGGCGGAGGACGTCGTCAACCGGGCCTGGCTCGAGAACTTCGTCAGCGAGATGCTGGCGGAGCCGCCGGCTCCGCAGACCCCCGCCGCCGTCGCCGACGAGCCCGGGGAACCCCGCCGCCGGCGTCGCCCGCGGCGGCGGAACTACCAGCCGCGCCACTCCCCCGCCGCGCGGGCCGCCGACACCCCGCGGACCGGTCACCCGCTCGGCGTCACCGGCAAGGTGCTGCTCGGCGCGGCGATCACCGGTGTCGGCATGGGGCTCGCACCCGGGGTGTCGGTCGCCGAGCCCGCGCAGGCCCCGCCGGACTCCCGCCCCGCCCCGGTCACCGACGTGCGGTCCATGACAGACCGGGAGCTGGGCCAGGAGCTCGGCCGGGTCAGCGGCAAGGACTCCCTGCGCACCCGGGAGGTCGTCGCCGAGATGAAGCTGCGCGGTACGCAGTTCCTCGAGGCGGCGCCCCCGTCGCAGGGCATCGGCATCTCCGGGGGGATCCCGGTCCGGCCCGGCGTGTCGATCACCGGCACGCTCGCCTACGACCCCGACAACGGCAGCATCATCACCAGCCTCGGCGCGCGGGCCGGCAAGCCGATCGCGCCGCAGTTCACCGGCATCACGCCCAAGCCGGACGGGCTCAACGCCGAGGCCAACGCGAACGTCAAGCTCGGCCCGAACGCCGAGCTCTCCAACAAGTTCTCGCTCAACGTCTCGCCCGAGGGAGCGGTGTCCGGCAGCTACAAGGCCAAGGGCACGGTCACGACACCCGACGGGCGCAGCTACGAGATGGACGTGACCGTCGAGCGCCAGGCGGACGGCACGTGGAACATCAAGACGCCGGACGGTGTCACGGTCGGCACGCAGCTGCCCGGCGGCTCCGTCGACGTCAAGCTCCCGACCGACCCCAACGCCGCCCCATCGCAGCCGGAGATCAAGGGCAAGGCGCCGGAGACCGGGTACAAGCCGCTGTCCCCGTCGTTCGACGCGAGCGCCGCGGTCAGCGTCGACAAGGAGTTCAAGCGGACGCCGCCGCCGCCCACCCCGGAGGAGGTCGACCGCGCGAAGGCCGACTTCGCCAAGTCGCAGGCCGAAGGGCGCCAGCAGATCGCCCAGTGGATGGCACAGAACCGGCCGGAGGCCGTGCAGCGCCAGGCGCAGGAGACGATCCAGGACCGGATCAACGCGATCGAGGCCCAGCGGCAGCAGTCGCTGCCCGACCGCGACCGCGACGGCATCCCGGACGAGTCGGACGCCACCCCGAACGAGAACAACACCGACCCGACGAGCACCGACGTCGGCGACGGGCCCGAGGGCAACCCCGGCTACACCAGCGACCAGGTCGAAAACCCGCAGCTGTCGAGCCCGCCGCAGGGCACGGATCCCAACGGGGACCTCGACCACGACGGCCTGCCGAACAACCAGGACGCGACCTGGAACGAGAACAACACCGACCCGACGAGCACCGATGTCGGCGACGGACCCGAGGGCAACCCCGGCTACACCAGCTCGACCGAGTCCGGCTACTCCGACTCGGGCTTCGGCAACAACGCCAGCACCGACACGGGCAGCACCGGCAGCACCGACCTCAGCAGCTCCAACGCGGGCACCGCCGACTCCGGCAGCATCAGCGGCGACCTGACCAGCGGCACCGGCAGCGCCGACACCGGCTCGCCGGCCACCTCCGATTCCGGATTCGGTGACAACTCCGGCGGCGTCGAGTCCGGCGGCAGCGTCGACGCCGGCTCCGGATCCAGTGACGCCGGCGGCAGCGTCGACTCCGGTAGCGGCTACTCCGACTCCGGGTTCGGCGACTCCGGTGGTGGGTTCGACTCCAGTGGTGGGTTCGACTCCGGCGGCGGCTTCGACTCCGGTGGCGGCTTCGACTCGGGTGGCGGCGACGCCGGCTTCTGACGCCCTGTGTCCTTCCTCGCCCGGCGGCGACGAGCGCTCCGCACCTCGCCGAATCACCTGCGCCGGATGATGCGGGCACCAGCGGTCGCGAGCAGCGTCGCTCGCGGGGGCAGGGGACGCACGGAAGGAAGCAGGCGATGCGCGGACTACTGGGCGCGCGACGGCGACGACCGAACCTCTTGGGCGCGGCCGCCCGGACGGCGGTGATAGCCGGCACCGCGTCGGCGGTCACCGGCGCCGTCCGGCGGCGGCGCAGCCACAACCACGCCGAGCAGACCATGCCGGCACCGGGAATCACCGACGATCAGCTCGGCCGGCTGGAGCGCCTCGCCGCGCTGCGCAAGGCGGACGCGTTGTCCGACGAGGAGTTCAAGGCGGAGAAGGCAGAGATCCTCGGCCACCCGGAGGGCACCGAACCACCTACGTGAGACAGCGCACAAAGGCCCTCGACCAGGCGAACCACCGGGATCGAGGGGCCTTTGTGCTGCCTCGGGCCGCCGACCGTGAACCGCGGGGACGCCGACTCCGTAGTTATTCGTGACGTCGGGCCCGTGCTCGCCGGGGCTGCCCCGAGGAATCCGTGGAGTTGTCTATGCCTGCGCGTCGCGGATCGACGCGAATCATTTTCGCGATCGCGATCTTGCTCGGCGCCCTGGTGGTCGCGCCGCCGGCTGCCACCGCGCAGCCCTCCCTCGACGACCAGATCGCGAAGGCCGACGCCGAGCTGCGGGCCGCGCAGGTGAAGCTGGGCAAGACGTTCGGCAGGTTCACGGCCGCGGAGAAGCGGCACAAGAGTGCAGTCGCCGCCGTCAAGGCCGCGCGCGTCAAGGAGCGGCGCGCGCGCACCGAGTCGGCCGCCGCGGCGCGGCTCGAGGAGAACACCAGAGGGCGGTTCGACCAGTTCACCGACGCGAACTACCGCGGCGGCAACACCGTCACGTCGGTGACCGCGCTGCTCACGTCGGACAGCCCGGACGACATGCTGAAGCGGGCCTCGATGCTGAACGTGCTCGGCGGCGAGTACGCCGAGGTCGTCGACAAGATGAGTACCGCCGCCGCGCGGAAGGCCAAGGCCTCGGGCGACGCCCGCCAGGCGGTTGCCGACGCCGCGAGCAACCGCGACAAGGCCGCCAAGGCGGAGACCGACGCCAAGCGCGCGTACACCGCCGCGCTCGCCGCGCAGAAGGCGGCCAAGTCCGAGACCGACCAGCTCGCCCAGCGGAAGGCGGGCCTGCTCGGCCAGTCGGTGACGGTCGGCGACGGCGCCGTCGTGAAGCCCACGGTCGGCACGCTCACCTCCGGCTTCGGCCCGCGCGACGGCACCATCCACTACGGCCAGGACATCGCGAACGCCATCGGCACGCCGATCCTCGCGGCCATGGCCGGCGAGGTGATCGACGCCGGGCCGGCGAGCGGTTTCGGCCAGTGGGTGCGGGTGCAACATTCCGGCGGGCTGATCACCGTCTACGGACACGTGGCCACGTTCACGGTGACGGTCGGCCAGATCGTCGCCGCGGGCCAGCAGATCGCGACCATGGGCAACGAGGGTCAGTCCACCGGGCCACACCTGCACTTCGAGGTGCACCAGGACGGCACCGCGATCGATCCGCTGCCGTGGCTGCGCAGCAACGGCGTCGACATCTGAGCCGCAAGCTCGTGGCGCGGCTCATAGCGCCGTGCGTGTCAGATGACATGTTGCGGCTGGTGGCGGGACCGCATCCTGGGCATTCGATGTTCGTGCGAGGCGGTGGTGGGGCACCGTCTCGTTCGCTTCCGAGGGGGACGTCATGGCCATCGCAGTCATCGGAGTGCTCGCCCTGGTCGTATTCGCCGCGGGTTTCTGGCTGGGTCGGCGGCCCAGGCTGGACGCCGAGGTTCGGCGGGAGCTGAACTACATCCGGGCCACCGCACGCAGGTGCGACCACGGTGCGTTGAACCCCTACCCGCACGCCAACTTCATCGGCGACGTGGGGACCAGCGCGTTCTGAGAGCTGCCCAGGGTGAGGCGGGCCGGCGACGCGGCGCATGGCGGGCCGCGCCGCCCGGCCTCGGCTACCGCTTGGCGTAGTTGCTCGCGCCCCACCAGTCGACGACGACGACCTCCTCGTCGCCCACGACCCAGGCGTCGTGACCGGCGGGGAGGCTCGTCACCTGGCCGGGCGTGGCGTCGAACTCGAGGCCGTCGACCGTGCGGATCCGCAGCGTGCCGGCCACGTGGTACTGGAAGTGCGGCGCCTCGCACAGCTCGGTGCCGGCGATCGGCTTGACGTGCTCGGACCATCGCCAGCCCGGCCGCAGCACGAGCCGGCCGATCTCGCTGCCGCCCACGCGGACGAGCTCGAGCCGGCCGCGGTCGAACTCGCGGACCTCGTCGGGCGAGGCGAAGTCACGCTGTTCCATGGTGGTCATGCCGGTCATCGCGGGGCTCCTTCACTCGTCCCAGGCCTGGACGCCGGACTGGCGGACGATCCGCCCGCCGGCGAGGTCCAGCACGGCCGAGCAGAGCACCCGGGTGCCGTCGGCGTAGCGGCAGGCTTCCAGGTACGCCACGCCGTCCGGCTGCGCGACGACCCGCTCGAGCTCGTGGGTCATGTCGCGGCCGTTGACGTCGGTCAGGTACTCCGCGATGGCCTGCCGGCCGCGCAGCACGCGCGGGCCGCTCGGCGGGCTCGTCCGGTCGACGATCCGGATCTCCGCGTCGTCGGCGTACATGGACAGCAGCGCGTTCGTGTCGCGCTCCTCGATGCCGCGGCGGAACCGCTCGACGGCGAACGTGGTCTCGGTGGTACTCATGATCTTTCCCTCCTTCTCGGGTGTCACGAGAGTCCGCGGGGCCCGTCAATGCAGCGTCAATCACGGGGTGGACGGCAGGGTCACCGTCCGTGCGCGGGATTGCCCGCCGGACCGTCCCGCGCGGACACTGAAGCGGCCATGTTGCGGATCCGGCTGTTCGGCGAGCTGTCCGCCGACCTCGACGGCGCGCCGCTGCGCCTGCCGGCGAGCCGGAAGGCGTGCGCGCTGCTCGCGTGGCTGGCCCTGCACCCGGGCGGGCACGGGCGGTCGCGGCTGGCCGCCACGTTCTGGCCGGACGTTCCCGACTCGAGCGCCCGGGCGAGCCTGCGCAGCGCGATCTGGGCGCTGCGCGCCGCGCTCGACGACGCCGCCGAGCACCTGATCGCCACCCGCGACGCCGTGGAGCTGCGCGGGGCGACCGTCGACGTGCACGAGTTCGACGCGCTGCTGGCGGCCGGCCGCTACGACCGGGCCGAGCGGCTGGGCCGTGCCGAGCTGCTGCATCACTTCGACGCCGAGTGGGTGTTCGACCTGCGCGAGGAGTACGACGCGCGGCGCGCCGAGGTCCTGGCCGGGCTCGCCGGACGAGCCGAGGCGGACGGCGAGCTCGCGGCCGCGGCCGAGTGGGCCCGCCGGTGGGCGGCGTTGCGGCCGCTAGACGAGACCGCGGCACGCGCGGTGCTCCGGCTCCTGCTCGCCACCGGCGAGCGGGCCGCCGCGGTCGCGAGCTACCGCCGCCTGGCCGCGCGCTTGCGAGCCGAGTTGGCGATCGACCCGGCACCGGAGACGACGTCGCTCGTGGCGCCGCAGCTCGAACCCGCCGCGCACGCCGAACCGCCGGCTGCCGAGCCGGACCCGGGCGCGCCCGGCCTCGTCGGCCGCGATCGGGAGCTCGCCGGGCTGATCGCGGCCTGGCGGCGGGCCAAGGCCGGCGCCGGCCGGGCGGTCGCGGTGTCCGGCGACGGCGGCATCGGGAAGTCCCGGCTCGCCGAGGAACTGTGCGACCGGGCCACGAGGGACGGCGCGCTCGTCGAGGTCGGCGTGGCCCCGGGCTTCGGCCCGTCCGTCCCCTTCGGACCGTGGACGGAGCTGGTCGCCGCTCTCGCCGAGCGGGTCGGACCGCTGCCCCGGGACGCGGCGTGGCCGGCCGAGCTCGCCCGGGTCGTGCGGTCCGTGGCCGCGCCCGGCGCCCGCCCGGCGGGTGAGCCGGACTTCGACCGCGTGCGGTTCTACGAGGCCGTCGTCGAGCTGGTCGCCCGGGCCGCCCGCGCACACCCCGTCCTCCTGGTCGTCGAGGACCTGCAGCTCGTCGACACGTCCAGCGTCGAGCTGACCGCCCACGTCGGCCGCCGGCTGGCCCGGCTGCCGGTGCTGCTCGTGCTCACCCGGCGCCGGCTGCCGCCCCGCCCGGACGTCGACGGGATGCTCGGGGCGCTGCGGGCGCGCGGCGCGCTCACCGCGGACCTCGAGCTCGCTCCCCTGCCGCCGAACGCCGTGCGCCGGCTCGTCGCGGACCTGCCCGAGCCGCGCCTCGCCCAGGTCGTCGCGGTCGCGGGCGGCAACCCGCTGATCGCGCTGGAGACCGCCCGCGCGGCCGACCCGGTGACCGGCCTGCGGGGCGCCACCCGGGCCGCGACCAGCCGGCTGCACGGCCCGGCCCGGCTGTTCGTCGAGCTCCTCGCCGCGGCGGGCCGCGATCTCGACCGGGCCGAGGTGGCCGCGCTGCCCCTCGCCGGCGACCCGGCCCGGGCGGTGACCGAGGCCCTCGGTTCGGGCCTGCTCCGCCAGCGTGGCGAGGCGACCGGGTTCCGGCACGCGTTGCTGTCCGATGCGGTGTACCGCGACCTCGCCGGACCGCTGCGCGCCCGGCTGCACGGCGAGCTCGCCGACACGTTCCGCCGCCGGCCCGGCCGCCGGCTCGCCGCCGAGATCGCCCGGCACCTGCGCCTCGCGGGTCGCGACGACCTGGCCGTCACCCACCTGCTGACCGCGGCCGCGGACGCTCGCGCCATGGCCGCGCTGGCCGAGGCGGCCGGGTTCCTGACCGAGGTCACCCAGCTCGACCCGGACGACGCCGACCCGGTCCTGGAGCTGGCCGAGGTGCAGGCGTGGCGCGGGCTGGCCGCGGAGTCCGACGCGGCGTTCGAGGAGGCGCTGACCCGGATCCGCCGCGCGGACACGGGCGCGCTGGCGGGTGCCTGGCTGCGGCGAGGCAGGTGGCTGCGCGGCGGCATCTGCCACCCGCGCGAGTCCCGCCGCTCCTACCGCGCGGCGCTCGACGTGCTGGAGATCGACGCCCCGGACCCGCTCGCGCGGGCGGAGGCGCTCGCCGGGATGGCCTGGGCGGAGGCGATCTCCGGGGACCCCGCCGCCGTCGACCCGCTGCTGGCGGAGGTCCGCACCATCGCCGAGGACGGCGGCGACCTGCTCGCTCACGACGTCGGCATCGCCCGGGGCCACGCGCTGCTCCGCGCCGGCCGGTTCACCGACAGCTACGCGCCGCTCGACGCCGCGGCCGCCGCCGCCAACCGGTCCGGCCGGCCCGACATGGCCTACAGCTGCCTCGCCAGCGCCGCGGGCGCGGCCGCCTGCGCCGGTGAGTTCGAGACCTCGCTCGACTTCGTCGAGCGATGCCTGCCGCTCGTCGTGCCCACCGGCCTGCTGCGGCTCGGCGTGTACACGCACTCCGCGCGGGCCACCGTGCTGCGCCGGCTCGGCCGCCACGACGAGGCGGCCGCCGCCTGCGACCAGGCGGCGGCGCTGGCCGACCGCCTCGGGCTGGCGGAGCTGGAGGCGCTGGTGCGGTACGACCGCGGGATGCTCGCGCACGGCACGGGCGACTGGGACACCGCCGCCCGCGAGCTCGGCGCCGCCGTCGAGGCGCGGGCACCGGTCAGCCTGCCGCTGGCCCGGATCTTCCGCGCCGACGCGCTCGCCCGCGCCGGCCGGCCGGACGACGCCGACGCGGAGCTGCGGGCGACCGCGCTCGAGCCGGTCACGGCCGCCGACTTCCCGCAGACGCTCGTCGCCCGGATGAGCGCGGTCCAGGCCCGGATCGCGGCGGACCGCGGCGACGCCGAGCTGGCCGACACCCGCTACGCCGAGGCCGAGCAGGCGTGGCGCCGGTGCGCCGAGCGGGCCGCCGACCCGGGCGCCGGCTACGTCGCCGCGCTCATCGACCTCGGCCGCCCGCCGATCAGCATGTTCGTCGAACCGGAGCGGGAGCTGGCCGCGGTGACCGCCGAGCGCGGGAGCAGGACTCATGCCGAGCTTCGATGACCGCGTGCGCAGCGCGGCGCCGCCCGAGGACGTCTGGAAGCTGCTCTACGACCCGTCCCGGTTCCCGGACTGGTGGGCCGGCGTCGGCACCGTCGAGCGGTCCGATGTGGACGCCGGCGCGTACACGATGTACCCGGCGGGCTACCCGGACTTCCCGATGCCGCAACAGCTTCGCAGCGACCGGGCCGGTGGCAGCGTGGCGGTTTCGTGCCTGGTGTCGGACCTGACGTTCGAGTGGCGGCTGCACCCGCTCGACGGCGGCCGGGCGACCGAGATCGCCGTGCACGTGGAGATCCCCGAGTCCGACGCGCACCGGCTCGCCGGTCAGCGCGAGCTCATCCACCGCTCGCTGCGCGCGCTTGCCGAGCTTGCGGGCAGCAGAGGTTGAGCGTGACCAGGCCGTGCATCGTCGCCCATCTCGTCGCGGCCTCGTCGCGGCCATCGGCCGACGCCGCCCCGGCCAACGCGCAGACGTCCTCGATCAGGTTCGCGCGCGGCTCCGGCGAGAGGTCCAGCGAGGCCGGGTACTGCTCGAACAGGAACGCGTGCATGCCCATCGGTCAACCCTCGTCCAGGGCGGCGGCGAAGCGGGCGGCGACTGTCGCGACCGCGGAGCGCAGTGCCTCGCCGCCCGCTACGTGGAAGGCGATCGGCACGGTCGCCAGCCACTCTTGTGCGTACATCGCCGGGTTGCTCGTGCTCCCCACGAGAACACACCGCTCCCCCAACGGTTCCAGGCGTCCCATCGGGGGGCGGATCCACGGGGCCACCCGATCCACCGGCGCGTCGAACACCACCCGCGTCGGGTACTCCCAGCCGGTGCCCAGGTTCTCCTCCACCGCCGCCACCGGGTCCAGGCCGCGGGGTGGCTCGAACTCGTGGACGGTCTGCTCGACGGCGCGGACGCGGTCGACGCGATACGTCCGGATCGCGTCCGCTCGGTGCGAGTGGCACAGCAGGTACCAACGCCCGTGCCGGACGACCACCGCCCACGGGTCCACTTCGGCCGCCCACTCGTTGCCCGGCTCGCTGCGGTACGTGACCCGCACGCGGCGGCGCGCCGCGATGGCCGCCACGAGCGCGCTCGTGGTCGCGGGGTCGGGGCGCGCGGAGTGTTGGTCGGGCGCTGACAACGCGTGCTCGCGCAGCGCCGCCGCCTGCCGGCCGACGCTGTCCGGCAGCGCGCGGATGACCTTGTCGAGCGCGACGCCCACCAGGTCGGCCGGCGGGCCGTCGAGCACCGCCATGACCAGGCCCAGCGCCTCGGGCTCGGTGAACACCACCGGCGGCAGCCGTGTCCCGCGCCCGAGCCGGTAGCCGCCGTACGGGCCCCGCGTCGTCTCGACCGGGATGCCCGCCTCGCGCAGGATCGCCACGTACCGGCGCGCGGCCCGCTCCGTGACGCCCAGCCCCGCGCCCAGCTCGGATGCCGTCACGCCGGGACGGGTCCGCAGGATCTCCATGGCACGCAGCGCGCGGGCGGTGGGGCTGAGATCGTCCGGCATGCCGGCAGATTAGGCGAGCAGAGCCGGAAGTAGAACGTCCGGTACCGGCTCTAGCGTGACCGCCATGGACATCCTCCTCATCGCCGGGCTGTGGCTCGACGGATCCGCGTGGGACGAGGTCGTGCCCGCGCTCCGGGATCTGGGCCACCGCCCCGTGCCGGTGACCCTCCCCGGGCAGGGCGACGGATCGCCGGCCGCCACAATCGACGACCAGCTGAACGCGGTGGTCGCCGCCGTCGACGCGGCGCCCGGGAACGTCGTGGTCGTGGGGCACTCGGCCGCCTGCTCCCTGGCCTGGCTGGCCGCCGACCGGCGACCGGACAAGGTGTCGAAGGTAGCCCTCGTCGGCGGCTTCCCGCCCGGCGACGGCGACCGGTACGCCGGCTTCTTCGAGGTCGAGGACGGCGTCGTGCCGTTCCCCGGGTGGGCCAGGTTCGAGGGACCCGACTCCGCCGACCTCGACGAGGACGCCCGGCGCGGCATCGAGGCCGCCGCCATTCCCGTCCCCGAGGCGGTGGCCAGGGGCGCCGTCCGGTTGACCGACGCGCGCCGCCACGACATCCCCGTCGTGCTCGTGTGTCCGGAGTTCACCCCGGCCCAGGCCCGCGAGTGGATCGACGCCGGGGAGATCCCGGAGCTCGCCACGGCCAAGCACGTGGAGCTCGTCGACATCGACTCGGGCCACTGGCCGATGTTCACCAAGCCGGCCGAGCTCGCCCGGCTCCTCGCCGCGGCAGCGCGGGGAGAGTGATCGGATGTCGTTCACGGTCAAGCCGCTCGACGCGTCCACTTGGGACGCTTTCGCCGAGCTCGTCGAGCGCAACAACGGGATCTTCGGCGGCTGCTGGTGCATCGGCTTCCACACCGAGCGCGGGCCGCGGGACGGCAGGTCTCGCGAGCGCAAGGAGGAGCTCGTCAAGACCGACCGCGCCCACGCCGCCCTCGTCCTCGACGAGGACGGCGTCGCGCAGGGGTGGTGCCAGTACGGCAGCCCGGCGGAGCTCGCGAACATCAAGCACCGCCGCGTGTACGAGAAGGACGCGCCGCCGCGTCCCGACTGGCGGATCACCTGCTTCTGGGTCGACACGAAGCACCGCGGCCAGGGCATCGCGCGGGCGGCGCTGGAGGGCGCGCTGGACCAGATCGCCCGGGCCGGTGGCGGGCTCGTCGAGGCGATCCCCGAGGTGACCGAGGGCCGTGCGGCGCAGGGCCGGTTCCTGTTCAGCGCGACCGTCGAGCTGTTCGAGGACTACGGGTTCACCCGCGGCCGGCAGGTCGGCAAGCACGCCTTCGTCGTGAGCAAGGTGGTCGAGCCGGTCAGACCTTGAGCAGCGGGCTCGGCGCGCGCGTCGCCCACATGGCGCGGCCTGCCCCGCGGCGTGCACACGTCCGCGCACACGCGGCCCGCGATGACACGATGCGAGCCATGACCATGGACCGACCGACGCCGCCGATGCTCGCCGACGAACGCCAGACCCTCGAGGGATGGCTGGACTTCTACCGGGCCACGCTGGCCACGAAATGCGCCGGCCTCGACGACGAGCAGCTGCGCACGGCCGCCGCACCACCGTCTCCGCTGACCCTGCTCGGGCTCGTCCAGCACATGGCCGAGGTCGAGCGGAACTGGTTCCGCCGCGTTCTCGCGGACGAGGACGCGCCCGCCATCTACCCCGACCGCAACGCGACTCCCGGCCACGACGGCGGGTTCGGCCTGTCCGCCGGCAGCACGTTCGCGGCGGCCGAGGCGACCTGGCGGCAGGAGATCGAGCACGCACGGGCGAACTGCGCGGGCCGGGCACTGGACGACACCGGCTCCTTCGCCGCCGGCGAGGTCACGCTGCGCTGGATCTTCACCCACATGGTCGGCGAGTACGCCCGCCACTGCGGCCACGCCGACCTCATCCGCGAGCGCCTGGACGGCGTCACCGGCGTGTAGCCGGTCAGGCGGGCAGGTCGAACTCGTAGCCCTGGTCGACGAGCCACGGCAGGACCTTCTCCAGCGCGGTCATGGTCTGCTGCCGGTCGCCGCCCGCGTCGTGCAGCAGGACCACGTCGTGGTCGCCGGCCTGCTGCACCGAGTCGACGATGGCGGCCACGCCCGGCTTGGTCCAGTCCTCGGTGTCGATCGACCACGCCAGCGGCTGCATGCCGAGCCGGGCGGCGATCCGCTGCACGGAGTCCGGGTCCGGGTCGCCGGGACGGGAGAACGCGCCGGCCGGCGCGCGGAAGTAGCGCACGTCCGCATCGGGTGCCGCGTCGATGATCGCGTCGCGGCAGTCCTTGATCTCCGCCTTCCGGTCGGCGGCCGGCCGGGCGGGCAGCTTCTCGTCGTGGTGCATCGTGTGGTCGCACAGGGCGTGCCCGGCGCCGGCGATCCGGCGGACCAGGTCGGGGTGCTCCCGCGCGTTCTCGCCCACGACGCAGAACGTGGCCTGCACGTCGTACTGGTCCAGGAGGTCCAGCACCCGCGGGGTCCACGTGGGATCGGGCCCGTCGTCGAAGGTGAGCGCGATGTGCTTGCCGGCCTGGTGTTCGGTGCTGCCCACGACCACGTCCGGGCTCGGCTCACCGGGAGCCGGCTCCCGCTGCTCGCCGGGCTCGCCGGGCCGGGCCGGGCGGTCGCCGTCACCATGGCCAGGGCCGTCGTCGGCGGGCGCGCGGTCCCCGGCCGGGTCGGGCTCGTCCGCACCGGTACGCGGTGGTGCGGCAGGCACCCCGGACGTGGCCGCGACCGGCGCCTCGGCCGGCACCCACGCCGTGTCGCCGGGCAGCGGCAAGCCGGAGATCATCACCCCGCCGCACGCGCTCAACGCGGCCGTAGCGACGACGAATCCCGCCATGGTCTTCCAGGTCTTCACCGCGAACCTCCCCACTGGACGCCTTGCACAGGGACAGACGTGATCAAGCCGGTTCGGTTGGGAGCTCGCGGGCCGAATGAGCAGTACGTCACCGGCGGGCAACCTCGCGGGACGCCACACGTCCATACAGACAAAGGAATACGGGGGTCCACTCCGGATTGATGAGTCCATTGTGGAGCAGAACCGGCCTCGCCCCGGGCGTGGGATGTGGCCTAGCTTCACGGGTGTGACACGTACGCCGGCGGCAGTCCGCGACCTCAGCCCGGGCGTGTTCGCGTTCGTCATGGCGACCGGCATCGTGTCGGTCGCCTTCCACGACGTGCGCGTGCCGTCCGTTTCGTACGTCCTGCTCTGGATCGGCGTGGCCGGGTACGTCGCGTTGCTGGTCGCGACCGGCTGGCGGCTGCTGCGGTTCCGGGACCGCCTGGTCGCCGACCTGGTCGGGCCGTACGGGTTCGCCTTCCTGACCGTCGTCGCGGCGTCCGACGTGCTCGCGAACCGGCTGGCGCTGGACAGCGCGCGCTGGGCGGCCGCCGTCCTGCTCGCGATCGGCGTGCTCGGCTGGCTCGGACTGGGCTACGGCGTGCCGATCGGCATGATCGCCGGCGTTCGCGGGGAGACGAGCTTCGAGCAGGTCAACGGGACGTGGTTCCTGTGGGTCGTCGCGACGCAGTCGGTGACCGTCGCCGTCACGACACTCGAGCCGGGCGGCCCGGCCGGGGCCATGGCGGTGTTCGCCGCGGTGTGCTGGGCGGTCGGGCTCGTGCTGTACCTGCTGGTGGCCGCGCTGGTGCTGACGCGGCTGCTGGTCCGGTCGGTCGGCCCGGCGCAGCTGATCCCCGCGTACTGGATCTTCATGGGTGCCGGGGCGATCACCGTGCTCGCGGGCGCCCAGCTGACGCGGCTGCCGGGCGCCACCCGGTTCGTGCCGCACGTCGCGATCGTGGCGGTGTCGGTCGTGGTGTGGTCGTTCTGCACCTGGCTGATCCCCCTGCTGCTCGCGCTGAGCGTGTGGCGGCACGCGCTGCACCGGGTGTCGCTGCGGTACGAGAGCGGCCTGTGGAGCATGGTCTTCCCGGTCGGCATGTACGGCGTGGCCACCCACCACCTCGGGGTGGCCACCGGTACCGGCTGGCTGACCGACCTGGGCGCCGGCGAGGCGTGGGTGGCGCTGGCGGTGTGGGCGGCGGTGTTCGCGGCCATGCTGATCGCCGCCGCCCGGCACGCCCGCCGGCTCAGCAGACCCCCCGGGCCGCGGTGACCGGCCCCGCCCCGCCCGACGATCGCGGGACAGCGGACGCCCTCCACGTGCTGGAGTACCGCCGCTGCCCCGTGATCGTTCCGGTCAACGCAGGCGCAGCACCTGGCCGGGGAAGATGAGGTTCGGGTTCTCGATGTCGTTCAGCCGGACGAGCGCCGCGACCGTGGTGCCGTGCGCGGCCGCGATCGTCGAGAGCGTGTCGCCCTTCTTCACGACGTACTTGTCCGGTCCCGGGCCGGGCGCCGGGCCGCCGTTGCCGAGCAGCAGGCTCGCGAGCCGGTGCGAGCCGACGGTCGCGTCGCGGTCGACGTGCCCGGGGATGCCCGGCACCTTGCCCTCGCTGGTGTGCTGGTGCAGCGCCAGCTTCGGGTGTTCGAAGCCCGGCTTGCCCGGGTTGCCGTTGAACCGCGCGATCCACAGCCGCACGTCGCCGTCGGCCCATCTGTCGGGCTTCAGGACGTTGCGGTACCAGTCGAGGTTGGCGTAGACGAGTACCTTCCGCTGCCCGGTCGCGGCGCGCAGCCGGTCGATGAACTCGTCGACGAAGGCGTTCGCGGTGCCGCGCAGCTCGGCCGCCTCCATGTCCAGCATCGGGGCCAGCGAGCCGGCGCCGGTCATGCCCCGGGCCCGCAGCTGGGTGGCGAAGTGCCGGACCTGTCCGGCGACGTCGCCCGCGCGGGCGAAGTGGTAGCCGCCGACCCGGATGCCGGCGGCACGCGCCCGGTTGGCGTGCCCCGCGGCGGCGTTGTCGACGAAGCCCGCCGACTCGGTGAGCTTGATGCTCGCGTAGGTGATGTTGTTGCCTCGTACGGCTTTCCAGTCGTCCACCCGGTTGTGGTGACTCACGTCGATGCCGAAGTCCGTCATGGTGTCTCTCCTGTCCGTGTCCCTGTTCATGTCGGTGTGGACAGACAACGGAGACGCGGGCCCGCGCTTTGATACGCCGGGTCTCAACCGCCGATGCAGACGAACCCGGCCGACGCGGCCAGCGCGCGCGGGCCCTGGTCGCGCAGGCCGTGCTGGGCCGCGGCGAGGGCGGCCGCCGCGGTGGCGCCGCCGGCGAGCTCGTGGTGGAACGCGGTCATCAGCGGCGCGGTCTCGGCGTCCGGGATCGGCACGACCGAGGCGACGAGCGAGGCCGTGCCCTTGGCCATGAACGTGGCGCTCAGGCCGAGCAGCTCGTCGCCGGTGCACACGAGCGACCGGCCGCTGTCGCAGGACGCGAGCACGACCGTGTGCGGGACGCGGGGTTGCAGCTCGACGTCGTAGACGACGAGCGGGCCGTCGTGCAGCCGCAGGCTGGCGAACAGCGGGTTGTCCGGGGCGAGGCGGCCGTGCGCGGCCAGGTGCACGACCTGCGCCGAACGCAGCACGCCGAGCACCGCGTCGACGGTGGCCGCACCGTCCACGACGGGTGTGCCGCCGTGGATGGCGGCCACGGCCACGGCCTCCGCCCGCGCACCGGTCAGCCCCGGGCCGGCGACGGCGATCGCCGGGCCCGGCCCGTTCGGCCGCATGGCGGCCGCGTGCCACAGCGTGGCGGACGGCGACACCACGACCGGGCGGCCGGTGCAGTTGGGCAGGACCGACCACGGCAGGTTGTGCAGCGGGCCGGTGGGGACGACGACGAGGGGCAGGCCCTCGAGGTCGACCGGCCCGAGGAGGACGGCGTCGAGCCGTTCGGCGGCGTCGTCGAGCAGGCCGATCGCGGCGGTTCGCGAAGCCGGGGAGGTGTCCCGGCGCACGATCCGGTGCAGCGCGACGAGCACGCGGTCGATCAGGTCGGCGACCCGGTCGACCGGACCGAGCTCGTGCCGCCGCAGCCGCCCGCCGACCAGGCTGAGCGCGTGCAGGCTGCCGTCGAGCTGGACGAACTCGAGCAGCGCGCGCTCGCCGAGAGCCGCGCGCAGGCGTGGCACCGAGACCGGCCGGCCCGGGCCGGCCTCGCCGCCGCCGCGCTGCAGCCGGTCCTGGTGGCGGATGCGCCGTTCGAGCGCGACCTGCCGGTGGACGAGCCGCTGGTCGCCGGTGCGCTCGAGGTCCCGGGCGAGCGCCCGCAGCTCGGCGAGCAGGCCGGCGAGGGCCGGATCGTCCGGCGGCCGGACCGGTCGGCCCGGTAGCCGGCTCGCACGGCCACGTTCGGCCCACTCGAAGACCTGGCCGGGCCGGCCGTCGCGCAGGGCGGCGCGCAGGCCCAGCTCGGTCAGGTCGGCCCGATGGACGGCCGAGTACACGCGCAGGTCGGCCGCGCCGAGCGAGGTGGCGTGCTCGTCCAGGACGCGCAGGCCGGCGCGGATCGCCGACGCCGCGCCGTGCCGGTCGCCCGCACGCTCGCGGACGAGCGCCTCGGCGTACCACGCACGCGCCCGCAGCGCGGCGGGGCCGCGCCGGCGCCCGGTCGCCGCCTGCCGCAGCAGCTCATCGGCTCCGGGACGCCGCCCGAGCAGCGTGGCCACGGCCAGCCGCGCCTCCAGCGCCGCGGCCGGCCAGCCCGCCCTCGTCAGCGCGGCGACCAGGCCCCGCGGGTCGCGCACCGGCACCCGCACGCCGGCCGCCTGCCCCGCGCGCAGGGCGATGAGCTGGGCGAACGCCGCCCACTCCGGACGCTGCTGGCGGGTGAACCCGCGCCGGGCGCGGCGCGCCTGCGCCAGCGCGGTCGGCCAGTCCCGGGCGAGGAACGCGG
>NZ_DATBKY010000094.1:0-46261 GCF_036555685.1 Actinophytocola sp.
CGGGTGCCGTCGGGTCGGGTGATGAAGCGTTCGGCGGTGAGTTCGGGGTTGCCGAGGTAGCCGCGGGCGAGTCCGGCGCCGCCGACGACGATCTCGCCGACCACGCCGACGGGCACCTCCACGAAACCGTCGTCGACGACCCGGACGGTCCAGCCCCGGACCGGCTTGCCGATGGGCGTCCGCCGCTGTGCGTCGGTCGTCTCCCGGACGACGTGGAACGTCGAGCAGACCGCCGCCTCGGTCGGCCCGTAGGCGTTGACGATCGTGGCCGGTGGCACGACCTCCTGCAGGCGGCCCAGCGTGCCCAGCAGGATCGGTTCCGCCCCGACCATGATCCGGTCGAGCAGCTCGGTGCCGCCGGTGGCCCGCAGCTCGTCGACGAGGAAGTCCAGCCCCACCGGCGGCAGGTAGGCGGTGGTGACGCCCCGGGTCGCCAGCTCGACCGCCAGCGCGCCCGGATCGGCCGCGATCTTGTCCGGCAGGACGTGCACGGTTCCGCCGCGGGTCAGCGAGATGAAGACCTCGAAGATCGACGCGTCGAACGAGAACGGGCAGACCGTGCTCGAGACGACCCGCCGCCGGAACGGGGCCACCGCGTCGAACCCGTCGAGCAACGCGCAGATGGACCGGTGCTCGATGCCCACGAGCTTCGGCTGACCCGTCGAGCCGGACGTGAACAGCCCGTACGCCAGGGCAGCCGGTGTGGCGCGGTCCACGAGCTCGTCCAGCCACTCCGCCGTCCCGGCCGCCGGAGTGCCGCCCAGGATCTCGCCCGGGTCCGCGGTGAGCAGCGTCGACACCAGCGGCCGCAACGACGACGCGGTGTCCCCGCCCGCGACGGCGACGCCGATGTCCGCGCGCCGCACCAGCTGCTCGATCCGGGCGGGCGGGAGCGCCGGGTCCAGCGGCACGAAGCAGCAACCCGCCAGCATGACGCCGAGCGCACCGGCCACATAGGACTCGTTGCGCTCGGCGGACACGCCGACGAGCGACTCGGCGGGCAGGTCCAGCGCCAGCAGCTCCGCGCACACGCGCTGCGCGGTCGCGAACAGCTCTTCGTAGCTGACGCTGCGCCGGCCCGCCACCACGGCGGCCTCGTGCGGGGCCTGCCGGGCGTGCCGGAGGACGAGGCCGGTGAGGGTCGGCCCGGGCGTGACGGTCATGGCGAGCCCCTGTATCCGACCGAGGCCGGCGACGTCGTCGTCGCCAGCTCGATCTGCCCGAGGATGCGTTGCAGGTTCAGCGAACTGTCCAGGTCGGCGAGGTCGTGGCCGGGCTCCTGCGCCCACCACGCGCGCAGCGAGGCCTCGATGAACGCCGACACCTTGCCCACGCCGCGGATGTCCGCCGGCAGGTCCGCCCGGTCGACCGACTTCGTGTGGACCTCGCTCAACCAGCCGGTTTCCGAGACGGACGAGACGACCAGGCGGTCGCAGTCCCAATGGGGCGTGTCGAAGGTCAGCTCGAGGCAGAACAAGCCGGCCGCGGCGGACCGGACGACCGCGGTCACGCGTCGCATGCGTGCGGGCCAGGCGAACGACGAGTGCACGATGAACGGCGTGCGGCCGTTCTGCATGGCGAGGACGTCGACCGCCTCCAGCCGCTCGCCGGCGGCGACGCTGAAGTCGCTGCGGACGCCGGCGGACGCCACGACCTCGATCTCACCCGGCCCGAAGAGGTGTCGCATCAGGTCCAGCGGGTGGATGAGCTCGGAAAGCACGCCGATCGTCGGGCGGGGGTCGCTGATCCGGTGCTTGCCCCAGAACGACTCGACCCGGACGACGTCGAACGGGCCCGCGTCGCGCAGCCACTCCGCGCACTCGCGCACGATCGGGCTGAACCGCTCGACCAGGTTCATGGAGAACGCGTGGTGCCGCAAGGAGTCCGCGGCGCGCTCGGCCTCGCCGACGTCCGCGGCGAGCGGCTTCTCGGCCAGGACCAGCGCCCTGCGGTAGGACCGCAGCTCGGCGAAGACGGCGGCGTGCGCCGCCTCGTTCACGGTCACGCAGACCACGGTCGGCGACAGCTCGGCCAGCGCCGCGCGGATGTCGGTGTAGAGGACACCGTCCGCCGGAACCCGGCTCGCGTCGAGGTCACAGAACCCGGCGATCTCGACCGGCAGGCCGACCTTGCGCAGGTGGTCGAGCGCGGCCGTGAACCGCCGCCCGGCGTATCCGTAGCCGACGACCAGTACGCGCTCGATCGTGTTCATGCCGGCTGGTCCCGCGCGCAGACGATCAGGTCGAGGATCTCCACCCGCTCCGGTGTGTGCAGCAGGTGCGCGATCGCCGCGGCCACGTCGTCCGCGGTCAGGTTCTCGTGCGCGCCGTACAGGTCGGCCCGGGCCACGCCGGCCGGGGCGTGCGCGTAGAAGTTGCGTCCGAAGTCGGTTTCCTCGACGAACCCGGGGGAGACCATCGAGACCCTCGTCCGCCGGCCCGCGGCGCGTACCTGCTTGCGGTACTCCTCGACGATGACCCGCGCCGCCGCCTTCGACGCCGAGTAGCAGAGGTTTCCCGGAGTCCGCGAGGGACGGTGCGCGGCCATGGAGCTGACCTGGACGAACACGGGAAGGTCGGCGCAGTGCGTGTCGATGATCGACAGCAGCGACAGCAGGCTCGCGACGTTCGTGGTCAGGATGTCGGTCCACGCGCGCAGGTAGTCGGCACCGACCGGGGCGTAGAACCCGACGCCGACGCAGTTGACGATGTAGTCGACGGCCTGCCGGTCCTTGGCCGATCGGATGACCCGTTCCAGGCCGGCGTAGTCGCGAACGTCCGCGGACACCGCCGCGACGCCCTCGTCGAGCTCCGGTGCCCGGCGGGCCACCGCGGTGATTTGCTGGCCGCCCGCGGCGAGTCGCCGTGCCAGCCGGTGCCCCACGCCCGACGACGCGCCGAGTACGACGCCACCCTTCAGCACGGTGCTCACCACGTTCCCAGGAACCCGGCCAGCGCCGCGACGCCGCGGCCCCACTCGTCGATGTCGAGGGCCTCGTGGCTGGAGTGCGCGTCGGCGAGCCGGCCGGCGCCGAACACGACGGTCGGCAGGCCCAGCTCCTCGTGATACAGCCGCGCGTCACAGCTCACGTGCCACGCCCGGCGCTGCGCCACCGCCGCACCCGTCGCGCGCACCGCCGCGCGCAGGTCCCGGGCCACGCGCTCGTCGGGGTCGCCGAGGTATGCGCCGTTGTGGATGCCGCGCAACCGGACCCGCGAATGCGTGCGCAGCCAGGGATCGCGCAGACGGGACACGAGGTCGGAGAGCATGCCGAGCACCGCCGCGGTCGAGTACCGCGGGTGGAAACCGAAATGGCCGCCGACGGTGCAACGCTCCGGAATGGACCCCGGCCACTCCCCGCCGGCGATCGTGCCGACGTTGATCTGCACCGGCCGGTCCACCCCGGCGAACGCCGGGTCGGTCCGGGCCTCGTCCAGCAGCTCGGCCTCCAGCTCCCGCAGCAGGGCCAGGAACTCGACGGCGCCGTCGATCGCGCTGAGCCCGCTGCCGCCCATGTGGCTGGACCGGCCACCGATCTCGACCGCGAACCCGGCGCACCCGCGGTGCCCGTGGAAGACCTCGAGCCCCGTGGGTTCCAGCACGACGACCTCGTCGGCGTCGCGCCCGTGCAGGACCGTCGACAGCGCGCCGTTGCCGCCGATCTCCTCCTCGGGGACGAGGTCGAGGGTCACCCCGCGGCGCAGCGGGATGCCGGCGTCGGCGAGGTACCGCAGCGCCGCCGCCAGCATGACGATGTTCCCCTTGGTGTCGGCCGTGCCGCGGCCCACGAGCCGGCCGTCGGCCTCCTTCGGCTCGAAGGCGAGCGGGAAGTCGGGACCCGGCGGGACGACGTCGACGTGTCCGCTGAAGAGCGTGTGGGCCCCGCCCGCCGTGGGTGCGGGGAAGTCGACGCGAAGCGTCCCGCGATCCTCGGGCGGCAGCTGCGCGTACTCGTTGTGGTTCGCGGCGGGATGGTCGAGCAGGGCCGCGTGGCGCGGCTCGTGGCTGACCGTCCCGCCGAGCCGCTCGAAGTAGTCCCGCAGCCAGGAGAACGCCGCCGGCTCGTTCGGTGTCGTGGTGTCCACGGCGACGAGCGCGGCGATGTCCTCGACGAACGACTCCCGGTGGCGCGCCAGCCACCGGTCGAACCCGTTGCGGCCGTTCATCATGCGGTCTCGGCCAGCGCGTGGCGCTCGAGTGCGTGCCAGGGCAGGACTTCCTCGAACCGGGTCGCCCGCTGGGTGCCGATCCACCACTCGTCGCCGAACCGCCGACCGGTCGTGAACGAGGTGAACGCGCACTGGTAGTGCGTGCGCCACGCGTCGTGCAGGATCGCGTAGCCGTGCGGGCCGATCAACCGCGAGGCCTCGAGAACGCAGCGGCGCCGCTTGCGGCCGTCGACCACCGCGAGGTCGCAGGTGATCCCCAACCGGGCCGGCAGCGAGACGTACGCGTCGAGATCCACCTCGCGGTCCGCCTCCCGGCCGGGCAGGTCCGGACGGACGTTGCCCGCGTCGTAGAGCACCGCGAGCACGCCGGGCCGGCCGGCCCGCGCCCGGAGCTCGGCGAAGTCCACTTCGGACTCGGTGACCACCGCGGTGTTGTCCCGCGACCGCAGTTCCGCCGCGCAGCGCTCGTCGAAGAAGCTCTTGTTGTGCTCGAGGGCGAGCCAGGAGTAGGGCACGCCCAGCCGGTCGAGATAGGCCGTGTACCACAGCGTGCTCTTGCCGGCCCCCCACTCGACCACCCGCAGGGTCTGCCCCGCGCGGTGCACGGCGAGCCGGTGGAGGAGGGCCTCGTACAGGTCGGCGTCGCGCACGCTCATCCAGGCCTTGGGGCTCTCGGTCTCACTCCACCACTGGGTGTCCGGAATGTCATTCGCCATGATGAACGTGTTCCAATCTGTCAGAACTGCTCGACAGCGGGTTGGTTGATGCGACCTCGGCAGTCGAGGACCAGCCGTGCCTCGCGCGCGATCATCCGGTAGTCGACGTTGTCGTGATCGGTCACGATCACCACCAGGTCCGCCGCCCGGCACTCCTGCCGGGTCGGCACGACCGGCTCCATGCCGAGCCGGCGGATCTCGTCCGCCGCCAGCGGGTCCGCGACGCGGACGCGGGCACCGTGGGCCTGGAGTCGCCGGATGATCTCGAGAGCGGGCGCGGCGCGGACGTCCGGCACGTTGGGCTTGTACGCGATGCCGACGACGAGGACGGTCGCGCCGCGCAGCGACCGCCCGTGGCGGTCGAGCGCGTCGCGAGCCCGGTCGACGACGTTGCCCGGTGCGCTCTCGTTGACCTCCATCGCCGCGTCGAGGATCTTGCTCGGCTCCCGGAACTGGCTGATCGAATGCTGCAGGTAGCGCACGTTGTTCGGCAGGCAGTGCCCGCCGACGCCCGGGCCGTGGTGGAACGGCATGAACCCGTACGGCTTGGACGACGCCGCCGCGACCACCTCCCGGAAGTCGATCGACGCGTTGTGGGCCGCCAGGGCGAGCTCGTTGACGAGGGCGATGTTCAGGTAGCGGAAGGTGTTCTCGAACAGCTTCGCGAACTCGGCCACCTCGCAGCTGGACACGAGCTGGACGTTGTCGAACATCGTCTCGTAGAACTTCCGGGCCAGCGTGCCGCTCTCGGTGTCCACTCCGGACACGAGCTTCTGCACCTCGCTGAACGACACGGTGCGCCGGCCCGGATCGATCCGTTCCGGGCTGTACGCCAGGTGGATCTCGCTGCCCACCCGCCGCCGGCTGGTCGCCTCGAGCAGGGGCAGTACGTGCCGCCGGGTCGCGCCGACGTGCACCGTCGACTCGACGACCACCAGCGCGCCCTGCGGGGCGGCCGCCGCGACCGACCTGACGGCGCGGTCGAGGAACTCGAGAGCCGGCTCGTTCGACGCGGTCGACGACGTGGGCACGGCGAGGACGTAGACCTCGGCCGGCGGCGCGCCGGCCAAGTCGGCCATCGGCGTGAACCGCCCGCTGCCGACGCACTCCCGCAGTGCCGGCGAGGGCACGTCGGGAATGTACGAGCTGGCGCCTCGCAGGCTGCTCAGCCGGTACGGGTCCGACTCGACCGCGAGCACGTCGTGCCCCGCTCGGCACGCCTCGATCGCAAGCGGCAATCCGACGTAACCCTGACCGACGACCGCGACTCTCATGGTTCTCCCCGGTTTCGACGACCGACCGTCAGGCGGCCGCGCGCGACGGACCATCCAGCGCGGGGCCGGCCGACGACGCCCGGCTGACGGCGGGAAGCCCGATGATGCGCCGCGCCTCCCCGGGCGTGGCCGGCTCCCGCCCGACGTCACGGGCGATGCGTACCGCGCGCTCGACCAGCCGCGCGTTCGTCGACTCGGCGGACCTGTCGTGCCAGTCGTAGTACGGGTTGTCCTCGAGCCCGACCCGGACGTGCCCGCCGAGGCTCGTCGCCAAGGTGTTGGCCGCGACCTGCGCGCGTCCGATTCCGGCGAAAGCCCACGTCGCGCCGTCCGGCAGGGCCGCGAGCGCGGCGGCGGCGTTCGCCGCGCTGACCGCCGCGGTACCGCGTGAGCCGAGCAGCACGTTGAAGTAGTACGGCGGTTGGAGAATGCCCCGGGAGATCAGGTAATTCGCATAATCGATCATGCCCACGTCGAATGTCTCGAGCTCCGGCACGATTCCCCGCTCTCGCATGGCTGTCGCGAGCGCGGCAATAGTCTCCGGGGAGTTGATCGACGGTCCCGACGCGAAGTTCATCGACCCGAGTGTCAGCGAGGCCATTTCCGGCTTGGCGCGGCCGGCGACATCCAAAGACGCGGCGCGCTTTTCGACCTCGCTCCAGTTGCGCCCGCTGGTCGTGACGACGAGAACAATTTCCGGCGCCGCATCGGCCACCGCGGAACAAATGTCGGCGAACCGGTCGCCGCGCCAGGTCGGCTCCTCGTCATCGTCACGTGCGTGCAGGTGAACCATGGACGCCCCCGCCTCGAAGCAACGCCGCACGTCGGCGGCGATCTCCTCGGGCGTGATCGGAACGGCCGGTACCTTCGCCCTTCTCGGGACCATGCCCGTCGGGCACAGATTGACGATGATCTCGTTGCCTTCTGACATTCCCGTCCTCTGGTGTCGAGACTTTTCTCGGTGAGCGAATTACCCAGAGCCCGCATTTGATGCTAGGAAAGACGATAGCCAGATGTAAGACGTGCCCGACCATGCTCAAGCCGTTCTTGAGGACGGGCGGCGAGATCGCCGAAGCCCGCGATCTTGGGGCCCTTGACTTCCGGACGGCCGAAAAGCGTCGGTGTCAGTGCGTCACAGGTAGTGCCCGCTGGCGAGGTAGGGCGCCGGCTCGGGCATGCCGCGCAGCGCGAGGTAGCCCTCCTGCCCGATGTCGAGCCGTGCGGCCAGGCCGACGTCGATGGCCCAGTGGTTGGCCGTGGTGATGCAGTTGACGAGTGTGTCGCCGGATGAGCGGGCCAACGCCTCCCACAGCAGCGTGCTCGCCGGCTCGTCGTCGCCGGCGGCGAGCAGCATCGCGCGACCGTGCTCGTTGAGGTACACGTAGCCGTCCCGCGCCCGGGTCACCACCAGGCGCAGGGTGTTCAGCATGTACGCGTGGTCTGGGCCGTGGCCGTCGCCGCGCAGCCGGGTGTCCAGCGCGTCCATCCACTCGAAGTCCTCCGCCGTGCCGTCGCGCAGCCCGGTGATCGCCGGCAGCGTCGCGCGGTCGACGGTGCCGACCATGCGCATCTGCGGGTACAGCAGGAAACCCGCGAGCCGGTAGCGGCGCGTCGCTCCCGGGTGGACGGTGGAGGAGAACATGCCGGCCCGGCCGTCCGCGTGCGCCAGCACGGCGTCCATCAGCCGGCGGCCGACTCCCCGGCCCTGGTGGGAGGGCAGCACTCCGTAGGTCCACAGGAACCAGAACCGGCCGCGGTTCTGGGCGAACGCGAACCCGACGAGCTCGTCGCCGTCCGTCGCGACCCAGCAGCCGGCCGGGTCCTCGTCGAGGAAGTAGCGGGTGCGGTCGATCCATTGTCCGCGCACGCTCGCCGGGCGTGGCGCGGGCTCGGCGTCGCTGACCCGCCGGGTGAGCCGCTCAGCCTCGACGAAGGTGATGTCCGAGACCCGCTCGGCGGCTTCGATGTCCCCCTCGGCCAGCGGCCGCAGTGCCACGTTCATGAACCGAGTATGCTTTCCGCCTGAACCGGAAGTAGATCGTCCGGCACCGGTTCTACCGTGACAGCCATGACCGAGTTCCGCGAGCAGGACCTCACCGGGGCACGCTTCGCGCGCGTGAGCCTCCGCGACGCCACGTTCACCGAGGTCCGCTTCAACGACGCCGACATCCGCGACGCCGACTTCACCGGTGTGCGGATCCGCGGCAGCCTGTTCAACGGAAGCCGGCTGCGCGGAGTCGAGCTGCTGAATGTCACCATCGACGGCGAGCTGCGGAACGTCGTCGTGAACGGGGTCGACATCGCACCGCTCGTCGACGCCGAGCTGAACCGGCGCATGCCCGAGCGGGCGCGGATGCGCCCCGACGACCCCGACGGGTTCCGGGCGGCCTGGGCGATCCTGGAGCGGTTGTGGGCCGGCACGCTCGCGCGGGCCAGGACGTTCCCCGAAGCGGCGCTGCACCGCGGCGTCGACGAGGAGTGGTCGTTCATCCAGACCCTGCGCCACCTCAACTTCGCCACCGCCGCGTGGGTCGGCCGGATGATCCTCGGCGACGCCGCGCCGTGGCACCCGCTGGACCTCCCGTGGGACGAGGCACCCGGTTGGGACGGCATCCCGTGGGACCGCGAGGCACGGCCCTCGCTCGAGGAGGTGCTCGCCGTCCGAGCCGAACGCCGGGCGATGGTCCGCGACGTCCTGGACTCGCTCACCGACGAGCAGCTCGCCGCCGAGGTGACCCGTAGCGAGCCCGGCTGGCCCCGGCTCGAGCACTTCCCCGTCAAGGAGTGCCTGCGCATCGTTCTCAACGAGGAGTGGGAGCACCGGCTCTACGCCGAACGAGACCTGACGGCACTGGAGAAGGAGCTCTGATCAGCGGGCGCATGGCCGACGCCCACGCTGGATACCCTGCCGGGAGCTCTGCAGGTGCATCGAAGCGACGGAGGTAGGCGGCATGACGCTGGCCGACACGAGCCCCCTGTCCACCGAGGACGCCGGCCGGCTGGCCGAGACGCTCCATGCCGATGGCATCGTCGCCCGGCAGGGGGCGTTCACCGCCGAGTGGGTGGACCGGCTCGGCGAGGACATCATGGCGTTGTTCGAGGAGGCGCGGACCCAGGGCAGCGCGATCGGCCGCGGCCCGGAGCGGTACTACGTGGAGATCCACCCGGAGCGGCTGCGCGGGTTCGTCGACCTGGTGACGCACCCGTGGGTGACCGGCGTGTGCGAGGCGGTCCTCGGTCCGGAGTACGAGATCGTCGAGGTGGGTTTCGACATCCCGTTTCCCGGCGCGATGAACCAGCCGTGGCATCGGGACTTCCCGGCGCCGGCGGAGACGACCGAACACGGCCGGCTGACCTCGCTGGCGTTCAACATGACCACGGTCGACGTCGAACCGGACATGGGCCCGTTCGAGATCGCGCCCGGCACCCAGTGGGAGCACGGCCACGACTTCGAGCACGGCATGTTCCCGCCGCGGCGCGAGTGGCCGCGCTACGAGTCGCTGAGCCGGCGCAAGCTCACGAAGCGCGGCGACATCTCCGCGCGCAGCGCGCTCACGATCCACCGCGGCACGGCCAACCGCTCGGCCAGGGCACGGCCCACCCTCGTGCTCGGAGTCGACGCGCCCGGCGCGGGCAACGCCGGGCACCACGACCTCATGGTCACCCGGGACTACCACGCCGAGCTGCCGCGGGAGGTCCGGGCACACCTGCCCGCCCGGCTGGTCGACCGCTTGGAGCCGATCGAGCAGAAACACACGATCGAGGGCCTCGTGATGGGCGAGTCCTAGACACGCGGGCATGCGCGCACCTTCAGACGTGCGCGTGCGCGACCGGCGCGGGGGCGACCGCCGCCGCGGGCGCGGACCGCCATGCCTTCCGGTCCAGGGTGACCAGGCCCACGGCGATCAGGCACCACAGGGCGCCGGTCAGCCAGTCCATGCGGGTCGCGTCGGCGTAGGCGAAGCCCAGCGCCGCGTAGCTGATCGTGCCCTGGGCGACGTGGAAGACCATGGTCATCAGGCCGCTGCCACCGGTGCGGTTGAACAGCCACACGTAGACGAACGTGATGGCGAACGTCACCGGGATGCCGACCGCCGCGAGCCGGTCCGTCGCGACCAGCGGAACGTGCCACAGGGCGACGAGCACGCCGAGCGTGCAGGCGGATCGCAGCGGTGACCACAGCCGCTGCAGCCGCGGCACGGCGTAGGCGCGCCAGCCCGGTTCCTCACCGAGCGGTCCGTTGAGCGGGTCGACGAACCGGAACGCGAACATCAGGCCGATGTCGGCCCACGCCATGTTCGCGATGTCCGGCGCCGGCGCGTGCCAGATCGTCACGTTCGCGATCGTCGCGACGGCCAGCACGGCCAGCGGGGTGCCGAGCGCGACGACCCACCACCGCCAGCCGACCCGCCAGCGGGTCATCCGGGCGAGGAGCTCCCGGTAACCACTGCGGCCGTCGGTGACGCCGATGACGACGAGGGCGGCGAGCAACGGCCCCCACGGCCAGAACGGCACCACGTCGACGCCGGCCGCGTAGAGCGGCCAGGCCCACCAGGACAGCACGAACGCGAGGCCGAAGAACGCGGTGAGGCGGTGCCGGCGGGTCCATGTGGCGATCGTTGACATGAGGTCCTCCTCTTCCAGATCCGGGCGTGGGACCCGCCAACGGTGCGCCGGGCGGGCGGACGGCGGGTAGCGGGTGACCCCGGCACCACGAGCAGGGTTTTCCCTGGGCACCGCAGGGCTGGCCCCGGTGCCCCGCAGCAGGTCCGGCGCCCACAGTGGAGTCCACCGGCGATCCGACCCACGAGGAGGACCTCATGATCGAAACCCGCGGACTCACCAAGCGCTACGGCGCGACGCTCGCCGTCGACGACCTGTCCTTCACCGTGCACCCCGGCCGGGTCACCGGTTTCCTCGGGCCGAACGGCGCCGGGAAGTCGACGACCATGCGCATGATCCTCGGGCTCGACCGGCCCACGTCCGGTCACGCGCTGGTCAACGGCAGGCCCTACGAGGAGCTCGACCATCCACTGCGGACAGTTGGTGCGCTGCTGGACGCGAAATGGGTGCATCCCAACAGATCCGCGCGCGCACACCTGCGCTGGCTGGCCCGCTCGAACCGGCTGCCGGCGAGCCGCGTGGACGAGGTGCTCGACCAGGTCGGCCTGACCGACGTCGCCGAACGCCGGGCCGGGGCCTACTCGCTCGGCATGTCACAGCGGCTCGGCATCGCCGGGGCGCTGCTGGGCGACCCGGAGATCCTGCTGTTCGACGAGCCGGTCAACGGGCTCGACCCGGAGGGCATCGTGTGGATCCGCGAGTTCATGCGGCGCCTGGCGGGGGAGGGGCGCAGCGTGCTGGTGTCGAGCCACCTGCTGCCGGAGATGGCGCTGTCGGCGACCGAGCTCGTGGTGATCGGCCGGGGCCGGCTGATCACCCAGAGCACGACCGCCGAGTTCGTCGAGAGCGCCACGTGCTCGTCGGTGCGGGTGCGCAGCCCACGGCTCCTGGAGCTCGCGGAAGTGTTGATGCGCAACGGAATGGACGTCCAGGCGGCCCCGGGCGGCGAACGGACGCTCGTGGTGTCCGGCTCGGACACCGACCGGATCGGTGAGCTCGCCGCCGGCGCCGGGATCGCGCTGCACGAGCTGGCGCCGCACCGGGGTTCGCTGGAGGAGGCGTTCATGCACATCACCGGCCATGACGTCGAGTACACCGCCGGTGACCCGGCCCGCGACCGAACCGACCGAACCGAACGAATCGACTCTGCGGCGACCGCGGCCGCGGGAAGGTGACCGTCATGTCCGTCATCGCAGCTGAGCGAATCAAGCTGACCTCGACGCGGTCGCCGTGGTGGTGCGCCGCATTCGGTGTGGTGGCCACGATCGGCGTGGCGTCGATCTCGATGACCGCGGAGGACCCGACCGGGTTCACCGGTGTCACGTCGACCCAGCTCGGCTACGGCCTGGGCATGGCCGTGGTCATGGTGATGGCGACGCTCGCCGTCACCACGGAGTACTCCGTCGGCATGATCCGCACGACGTTCCTCGCGGTGCCGAACCGGACCGTGTCCCTGCTGGCGAAGACGGTCGTCGTCGCGGTCGCCGCGGGGCTCATCGGGCTGGTCACCGCGTTCGGCAGCTGGGCCATTGGCCTCGTCCTGATGCCCGACGCCGACCTCGCGCTGCACGGAGCGACCGAGTGGCGGCAGGTCGCCGGCGTGGCTCTGGTCTTCCTCGTCGCGGCCGTCTTCGCGGTCGCGGTCGGTGTCCTCGTCCGCCACACCGCCGGTGCCGTGGCGATCGTGCTGACCTGGGCACTGATGATCGAGCAGCTGCTCGCGCTGATTCCGGGGTTCGAGCCGGTGGTCACGTGGCTGCCATTCCAGGCCGCCAAGCAGTTCCTGCTCGCCGGCCAGACGCCGGAAGGGCTCGGCCTGACCGAGCAGCCGTGGGCCGCGATGGGCTACTTCGCCGCCGTCAGCACGGCACTGCTGGCGGTCGCCATCGGGGTGGCGAAGCGGCGCGACGCCTGACGTCTCGACCGGTGGCCGGATCCGCAACGGGTCCGGCCACCGCCGCGTCCGGGTCAGCCGCGCAGGTACGTCAGCACGGCCAGCACCCGGCGGTTGTCGTCGGCACCCGGCTGCAGGCCGAGCTTGGTGAACACCGAGCGCACGTACGCCTCGACCGTCTTCGGGCTGAGGTAGAGCCGCTGGCTGATCGCCTGGTTGGAGCGCCCCTCCGCCATGACCTCCAGGACGTCGCGTTCGCGTTCGGTCAGCTCGTCCAGGGGGCTGCGGGTGCGCTTGCGGCCGACCAGCTGGGCGACCACGGACGGATCGACCACCAGCCCGCCGGCGGCGACCCTGCGCACGGCGTCGGTCAGCTCGCCGAGGTCGGCGACGCGCTCCTTGAGCAGGTACCCGGCGCCGTGCGCGCCGGACTCGATCAGCTGCAACGCGAAGTGCGGCTCGACGTGCGCCGACAGAACGAGCACGCCGACCGACGGGTGCCGCTCGCGCAGCGTCCGCGCCGCGTCGAGACCTTCGGCCGTGTGCGTCGGCGGCATCCGGATGTCGACGATCACCGCGTCGGGCGGGTCGCGGAGCACGTGCGCCAGCAACGACCCGGCGTCCCCCGCCTGGGCCGCGACCTCGAACCCGGCCTCGGTGAGCACCCGCGCGAGGCCTTCCCGGAACAGCACCGCGTCGTCGGCGATCATCACGCGCAGGGCAGGCCGGCTCTCGTTCACCTGACCTCCTCGTTCGCGTACCGCGACCTCGGTCCGGGTAGCGAACGAGTGTACGGCCACGATCAGGTTTCGCCGGCCAGCTTGCGCACCAGCTCGCCGCTCAGCGCGGACTTGGCGATGAACCCGGCGGCCCGGCTGTCGTCCACGAGCGAGCCGTAGTCGGCCCGGGCACGGCTCGACACCAGCACGACCGCCGGCGCCTCGTCCTGCGCGGCGAGCACCTCGGCGACCGCGAAGCCGTCCATGTCGGGCAGCTGCACGTCGAGCAGCACCACGTCCGGCCGCAGCTCGGGCACGGCCGCGATCGCCGCCGCGCCGTCCGCCGACTCGCCGACCACGACCAGACCGTCGGCGACGAGGACGCGGCGCGCGAACGACCGGAAGGCGGCATGGTCGTCGACGATCAGCACCCGGTGCACCATCAGGTGAGGATCGCAACGCCCCGGCACCGGGACTACGGGGACAACCCTGCGAGCCGGACCGGGAACGGGCATCTCACCCGATCAAGGCGGTACCGGACGATGTGCCGGTGAGCTACCGTGCGAGGTCAGGTCGGGGACGAGTCGACACCCAGCAGGACGTGTCATGGGTGCAGCCGATGCGGCGGTCGCCGGGACCCACACCAGTACCTCACGCCGCTTCTCCGACGCCGAGCACGGCGCCGCGTTCTGGGTCGCACTCGCCCTCGCCGTGGTCGCGGCCGAGTTCGGCACCCTCGTGCCGGTGCTGTTCCCGCACGGCGCTCCGGTCGAGGCGATCGACGTCGCGTTCCGGCTGATCGGCGGCTCCTTCGCGGCGTGCGGGCTGGTCGCCTGGCACCGCAGGCCCGACAGCCGCAGCGGCCTGTGGATGACCGCCACCGGCTTCGCGTTCTTCGTCAGCCCGCTGGCCGGCCTGCTCGACTGGCCGGCCGCGCAGGTCGTCGCGCTGTGGCTGCCGGACCTGTGGGTCCTGTTCTTCGTGCTGCTCGTGCTGACGTACCTGACCGGTGGCCGGATGCGGACCCGGGCCGACCGGATCCTGGTCGCCACGGTGGCGGTGGAGCTGGTCGTGCTCGCCCCGCTGTGGTTGCTGCTCGCCGACTTCGACGGCAACCCGATCGCGGCGTGGCCCCACGAGCTCGCCGCGGAGATCGTCGACATCGCGCAGCGCGCCACCCTGCTGGGTGCCGCCGTCGGCACCGCGGCCGTCGTGGCCGCGCGGTGGTGGTCGGCGTCCGCGCCCGGCCGGCGGGCGCTGATACCGGCCGTCGCGGGCGCCGCCTGCCTGCTGCTGTTCGGCTGGCTGCTGACCGCCCAGTTCCTGACCGGCGAGAAGTCCCCGGTGCTGCTCTGGGTGGCGGCGTGCTCGCTGCTCGCCGTGCCGGTCGCGTTCCTGGTGGGCCTGCTGCGCTCCCGGCTCGCGCGGGGCGGGCTCGCCGACCTGTTCCGCGGGCTGCGCACCATGCGAGCCGAGGACCTGCGGGACGCGCTGGCCAAGGCGATCGGCGATCCGGACCTGACCGTCGCGTACCCGGCACCGGGTGGCGGCTACACCTCGCTCGCGGGAGATCCGCTCAACCTGCCCGGCGCCGGCGAGCCACGCTCGGTGGCCGGCGTCAACCGCGAGGGCCGGCAGGTGGCCGTGCTCGTCTACGACCGCTCGCTGGACGACGATCCCGAGCTGGTCGACGCGGTCACCGCCGCGGCGGCGATCGCGCTGGAGAACCAGCAGCTGCAGACGGAGGCACGGCAGCGGCTCGCGGAGGTCGAGAGCTCGCGGGAGCGGATCATCGCCGCGGGCGACGCCGAGCGCAGGCGGATCGAACGCAACCTGCACGACGGCGCGCAGCAGCGGCTGGTCACCCTCGCGATGCAGCTCTCCTTGATACAACGGGAGATCCGCCGCAACCCGGGCGACGCCGAGCAGCTCGTCACCTCCGCCAGCGACGAGCTCGCGCAGTCCCTGGCCGAGCTGCGCGAGCTCGCCCGCGGCATCCACCCGGCCGCCCTCGAGCACGGTCTCGAGGTCGCCCTGGAGGCGCTGGCAGCGCGGTCGGCCGTGCCCACGGCGGTGGCGTGCGACCCCGGACCACGGCTGCCGCAGTCGGTCGAGTTCGCCGCGTACTTCGTCGCGTCCGAGGCCCTGGCCAACATCGCCAAGTACGCCCACGCGAGCACGGTGACGGTCCGCCTGCGGCGCGCCGGCCCGAACGCGATCATCGAGATCACCGACGACGGCGTCGGCGGCGCCGACCCCGCCGCGGGCACTGGCCTGCGCGGCCTGACCGACCGGGTCGAAGCACTGCACGGCCGCCTGCGTGTGGTCAGCCCGGCCGGCGGCGGCACCGTCGTCACGGCGGAGCTACCCGCGCGGGACGAGCAGATCCGGAGCACCGGCACGCGCTGAACGCGCGCGGCGCCCCGGCCGGAGCACGACGGCCACTACACCGTCCGCGTGCTCTCGCGGGTGTCTCAGCTGTGCGCGGCGCGCATGCGCTGCATGCGGAAGGCGAGCGCCGTCGTCACGGCGAGCACGACGATGCCGATCGACTCGACGATGAGCGTCGTCGGGACCAGCTGGCCGTCGATCTGCTCGGTGATCCCGAAGAGCCCGACGGTCAGCGCGAGTATCAGCGCGAGCAGCGTGCCCACGATGAACAGCAAGCTGAGCACGCTCGCGATCGCCAGGAGCCGTCGTGGCGCGACGAGCATCGCGATGGCCAGGAGCAGCCCGCCGATGGCGTTGAGCGTGAACAGGACGCCCAGCAGGCCGTCCACCCCGTCGAGGACGAGGAAGAGATGGATCCCGCCCATCGCCAGGAGGGCCACCGCGCTGAGGATTCGCCAGATGATCGGCGAGAGCACCCCGCCCGGTCCCGCCTGGACGTAGCTCGAGTTGCCTTCGCCGGCGCTGATGGTTCCCATCGGAAACTCCCTTGGTCGCTTGGTGCCGTTGTCCCCTGCCGGGATTACGCCTGGATGCCCGGACAGGTTCAACGGCACCCGTGTCACCGGGAGTTTCCGGGTGGCTCGCGGCGGGGGAGTGGCCTGGTGGCCGGGCCTTCGAGCACGGCGCCGTCGACGTCGAAACGGGAGCCGTGGCACGGGCAGTCCCAGCTGCGTTCGGCGTCGTTGAAGCGCAGCAGGCAGCCGAGGTGGGTGCAGCGCAGGGAGACGGCGTGCAGCTTGCCGTCCTCGTCGCGGTAGACACCGGTCTTGCCCTGGCGATCCCGGACCACCCGGGCCTCGCCGGGGGGAACGTCCGCGGGGGTGGTGGTGTCCGGCGCGCGGAGCCGGTCGCCGACGAGGTTCGCGGCGACGGTGGTGTTGAGGCGGGCGAGCGTGGGGGCGGCGCGCACGCTGAGGCGGTGCGGGCTGAACCGGTCGGCCCACGGGTTGGGCTTCCCGGTGAGCAGGTCGGCGAGGATGATCGCGGCGAACGCGCTGGTCGACAGGCCCCACTTCTGGTACCCGGTGGCGACGTAGACCCGGTCCAGGCCGGGCCGGTAGGTGCCGATCATGGGGAGGTGGTCGTAGGGGATCGGGTCCTGCGCCGACCACCGGTGGGTGATCTCCTCGACCTCCCAGTGCCGGCGGGCGAAGGCGGTGAGCTCGTCGTACGGTCGGGTGCCGGCCTCGCGCCGGCCGGCGGGGTGACTCTGCCCGGCCAGGATCAGCAGGTCTGCGCTGGCGCTGGTCGACCAGGCCGGGCTGCCGGCGCTGATGGCCATCACAGCCGGCGGCGTGCCCTCGCGCAGCCGGGCGGCGACGCAGTACGCGCGGGTGGCCTCCAGGCGTGCGAAGAACACGCCGCGGTCGAGGATCGGGTAGTGGGTGGCGATCACCACCCGGTCCGCCGTGACGGTTCCCTCCGCCGTCACCACCCGGCACGGCTTGCCCTCACGCACCTGCCGTACCCGGGAGCGCTCGAACACGCGGCAACCGTCGCCCTCGACCGCGGCGGCCAAGCCGGCCGCGTAGCGCCGCGGATGGAGCAGGAGCTGCTCGTCCAGGCCGACCGCGCCGTATGTGGGAAACGGCAGGTCGGGCCCGACGTCGAGGGTGACCTCCAGCCCGGCCTCGCGCGCCGCCTCGGCCTCGGCCTCCACGGCGTCGCGTTCCTGCTCGGTGCTCGCATAGGTGACGGCCGTGCGCCGGCGCGGGTCGCAGTCGATGCCTTCCCGCGCGGCGAGCTCGGCGACCAGCTCCACGCCGGCGGTGCTCGCCCGTGCGTAGTCGGCGGCCGCGGCGGCGCCGTGCTCGCGGGCGATCCGGGAGTACATCGTGGCCTGCAAGGCGCTGACCTTGGCGGTGTTGTTCCCGCTGACACCGGCGCCCACGCGCGCCGCCTCGACCACCGCCACCCGCACGCCCGCGCGCTTGAGCAGCAGCGCCGTGGTGAGCCCGGTCCAGCCGCCGCCGACCACGGCCACGTCGCACCGGGTGGTGCCGGACAGGCTCGGATAACCGGCGTCCGGCGTATCCGCCAGCCACAGCGAATGCTGCGCGGTCGTTGTCTGCATGGCGCGGCTTTCCGGTACGGGTGCGGGGGGCTGAGCGGATGAATACCCCGAAGTGAACGACACACACCGCGTCGCCGTGGCCGGAGCGCGGCGCGGACATCGGACGTACGCTAGGCACGACGACGGCCTGCGGGCCGAGCCTGCTCCTCTGCATGTGCCGCCGCGAGGAAGGGCACGTCGATGAGCGGCCGACGCGATGAGGAACCCTTGAGCTTCGCCGATCGTGCCATCGAAGCTCGCCGGCGGGCGGACGAGGCGGGGCGCCGCGTGCACGAGCTGCGCGTCTGGCTGGCACAGGAGTACCGATCACCGGGCACACGTGTTCCGGGCGCCAGCACCCGCGAGCGGGTCGGCGGTTCCGTGGCCGACGCCCGGGCACGTGCGGCCGAAGCGGCACGCAACTTGTTGGACGCCTACGGGCGGGCGGCGGAGGCACACGAGCGGGCGGCGGAGGCCCACGAGCGACTTGCGGACTGGCACGCGGCCGACGATCTCGGCGAGTATCACCAGCAGCGCGCCGCACAGCACCGCCGGGACGCGGCGGGCGACCGCGCCGCGTCCTCCCTCGAACCCACGTGACCGGCGGTTCGCGCCCGCCGAGCGAACGCCGTCACTGGTGCTGGGCCTTCGCGTACAGGTGCTTCGACCACCCGTAGCCGACCGCGGCGATGGCCACGCACCAGCCGACGGCGATGGGCCCGCTCTTGCCGATCGGCGTGCCGAGCAGCAGGCCGCGGATCGTCTCGATCACCGGGGTGAACGGCTGGTACTCGGCGAACCAGCGCAGCCCCGCCGGCATCGACGCGGCCGGCACGAAACCGCTGCCGAGGAAGGGAAGCAGCGTGAACACCATCGGCGTGTTGCTCGCGGTCTCGACGCTCTTCGCCACCAGCCCGAGCGCCACCGACAGCCAGGTCAGGGCGATGGTCAGCAACAGCAGCACGCCGGCGACCGCCAGCCACTCGACGGGCCCGGCGGCCGGTTCGAACCCCACGAGCAGCGCCACTCCCGTGACGACGGCCAGTCCCAGCATCGCCTGGATGACGGTGCCGATGACATGCCCGGTCAGCACCGACGCCCGGTTGATCGCCATGGTGCGGAACCGGTTGATGATGCCTTCCTTCATGTCGATCGCGACCGACACGGCCGTGCCGAGCGCCGCGCTGGACACGGTGATCAGCAGGATGGCCGGCGTGACGAACCCGACGTACTCCGCCCGGCCACCCAGGCCGCGCGCCGCCGCGCCGAGCCCGTCGCCGAGGGTGGCGCCGAAGACGTAGACGAACAGCAGCAGGAACACGATGGGCTGGCCGAGCAGCATGAACGTCAGGGACGGGTAGCGCTGCATGTGGCGCAGGTTGCGGCGCAACATCGTCATCGAGTCGCTCGCCGCGAAGGACAGGGTGCTCATCCGGCCATCTCCTCGCTCCGGTCGGCCGCCTGGCCGTTCGTGTCGTCGGCCGCGTGGCCGGTGAGGGTGAGGAACACGTCGTCGAGATCGGGCGTGTGCACGGTCAGGGCGTCCACCTCGACGGCGGCGGCGTCGAGCCGGGCGAGCACCGCGCGCAGGGCCGGCACGCTGCCGTCGGTCGGCACCTGCAGCACGAGCGCCTCCTCGTCCTGTGTGGACATGTCAAGCAGGCGTGCCGCCTCGGCGAGCAGGGCGGCGTCGGCGAACCGCAGCCGCAGATGGCCGCCCGGCAGCAGGCGCTTGAGCTCGTCCGGGGTGCCCTGCGCGACCAGCCGGCCGCGATCGAGGACGGCTATCCGGTCGGCGAGCTGGTCGGCCTCGTCGAGGTACTGGGTGGTGAGGAAGATCGTCACGCCGTTCGCGACCAGGTCGCGGATGATGTCCCACATGATGCGGCGGCTGCGCGGGTCCAGGCCCGTGGTCGGCTCGTCGAGGAAGATCACCTTCGGGTCGCCGACCAGCGTCATCGCGAGGTCCAGCTTGCGCCGCATGCCGCCGGAGTAGGTGATCGGCATCTTCTTCGCGACCTCGGTGAGATCGAACCGCTCGAGCAGCGCGGCGGCCCGCCGTCGCCCCTCGCGCCGCGGCAGGTGGTGCAGGTCCGCCATCAGGAACAGGTTCTCCTCGCCGGTGAGGAGGTTGTCCACGGCGGCGAACTGCCCGGTGACGCCGATGACGGCGCGGACCGCGTCCGGATCGGCCGCCACGTCGTGGCCGCCGACGCTCGCCGTGCCGGCGTCCGCACTGGCCAATGTGGACAGAATGTTGACGGTCGTGGTCTTGCCCGCACCGTTGGGTCCGAGCAGCGAGAAGATGGTGCCGGGCGCCACGTCGAGGTCGATGCCGTCGAGCACCACCTTGTCGCCGTAGGACTTGCGCAGGCCGGTCGCGGAGATCGCCGGGGGGCTCATGGCCGGGTGTCCTTTCGGGTCACGAGATCAGCAGCGGTGGACGGCGATCTGCCCGATCGCGGTCTGGGCGTGCACCTCGACGGTGTCGACCGCGGCGTCCGGCGCGTCGGCGGCCGCCATCGTGTTGTCCACGTGGCCGAACTGGGTCTTCACGTCCAGCCAGGCGGCGGTGCCGTCGCGGACGCCGATCTCGATGTCGCCCATGGCGGTCTCGAGGACCACCGTGCCGCGGACGACCTCGAGCGCCCGCACCGAGCCGTTGGCGGTCTTGGCGTCCACGGCGTCGGCCGCCCGGTCGACGGTGATGTCGCCGTTGGCCCCGCGGACCCGGACCGTGCCGCTCACCGTGCCGATCGTGGTGTCGCCGTTGGAGTTCTTGACCTCCGCGCTGCCGTCGACCTCGGCGACGCTGACCCGGCCGGAGCCCGTGCTGATCTCGGCGCTGCCGGCGACCCGTTCGACGTCGACGTTGCCGGCGCCGGTGTGCAGGCGCACCGCGCCGGTGTGCTCGAGGTGGAAGTGGCCGAGGCCCGACTTGTAGCGGCACCGGCCGAGCCGGCCGGTGGCGTGCAGGTCGCCGAGCCCGGTGCTGCCGTGCACCTGCGAACCGGTCGGCAGCTCGATGGTGACGTCGATCGACCTGGACTTGTTGGAGAAGTCGAACGGGCGCAACCGCGGCGCCTTGACCGTGAGCGTGCCGGCGGCGTACTCGACGCGGGTCTGTTCGGCGGCCTTGACGTCGGAGGGGTTGGCCGGGTCGGTCGGGCGCACGTCGACGACCGTGTCAGCGCGATCGCTCGCGATGACGCGGAGGTTGCCGACGACAGGTTCGACCGAGGCGGAGATCGGTTGCGGGGTGTCGAAAGTAGGCATGGCTGTCCCCCTGTGGGTGCTGTGGTTGATGCTGTGGTCGATGTCCGTGGTGGTCGATGTCCGTGGTGGTCGATGTCGTGCTGCTGGGACGGGTCAGCGGACCCAGCCGGTGTAGTGCCGGGCCGACCGGCTGCCGCGTCCGGTCGCGGGCGTTGGCCGCTCGGGTCGCAGGGCGGCGGTCGCGGCGCGCACGAGCCAGGCGTTGACCGAGCGGCCCTGCCGGCCCGCGGCCTCCTCGATGCGAGCCTTGAGGTGGTCCGGCAGGCGGAAGTTGATGCGAGTCATGGTGCCGTCCTCGTCGGACGGCTGGTCCGGCTCTTCGGCCGGACCGGGTGTGCCGTGCTCCTGGTCCGCCGGCACGGGCGGCTCGACGGCCGGTGCCGACACCGCGAAGTGCGGATCGCCCCCGCGAAGGCGCACCTCGACGGAGCCGGGCGCCAGGTCCCGGGTGATCTCGTCGGCCGCGGCCGACAGGGCGTCGAGCAGGGTGAGGCGGATCGCCGACGCGAGTGGTGCGCTCAGCCGCTCGGCGAGGGCGCGGGCCTCGTCGCCACCCGCCTCGGCGGCGACCGCCAGCTCTCGGCGAACGTTGTCCACATACCGCGTCAGGTCCATGACACCACTATGGCACCAAAATGGCAGCATCGCAACACCGTTCTACGAACTGCTTGGCGTGTCCATGCCGGTGATTCAGCTGTACGGCAGAAGCGCGGCTGGCGTTGTTGGCGCCAGGTGTGAGCCACCTTGGCGCCACTTGCTCCGCAACCGCCGTTGCGCGGCGCCATCGGGCGAATCGGCGCGCGGTCAGACACCTCGGTCACGCGTCCAGTCCGATTACCGGCCCGGGTCGCGGGTAGCCGCGCGTCGCAGCCACCGACAGACCCGGAGGAGTTGGCGATGACGAGCGACGTATCGCGCGGTGTGCACCCGGACGATCCGGCCGAGGGCAGCCGCGAACAGGGCGAGGCGGCCGAGGCCGCGGTCGCCCGGCGCGCGGAGGAGCAGCGCGAGGAGGAAGACCGCGACGAGGAGGACCGCGAGGAGGAAGACACCGCGCCGGAACACACCGAGGACGTCCTCGATCTGCTGTACCGGCAGCACGAGGAGATCCGGCGGTTGTTCGCCGACGTCGAGCAAGCCGGTGCGGACGAGCGGAGCTCGCTCTTCCACGAGCTGGTGCGCCTTTTGTCGGTGCACGAGACGGCCGAGCAGGAGCTCGTGCACCCGGCGATCCGGGACCTGGGTGGCGCCGACGTGGTCGACGCCCGCGTCGGCGAGGAGCACCGGGCCACCGAGCTGCTGAGCACGCTGACCGACATGGGTACCGAGGCCGAAGGGTTCGACACGCTGCTGGCTCAGCTGCGTGAGGACGTGCTGGCCCACGCCGAGCACGAAGAGCAGGCGGAGTTCCCGATACTCCGCCAGGGCACGGCGCGCGAGCGGCTCGTGTCGCTGGCGGGCGCCGTCCGCGCGGCGGAACGGATCGCGCCGACCCGGCCGCATCCGGGCGTGGAGAGCCCGGCGGCGAACCTTCTGCTCGGCCCGCCGCTGGCGATCATGGACCGCGCCCGCGACGCGATCCGGGCAGTGCTGGGCCGCTGAGGGCCGGCACCGGTCCTGGCTACCGCGGCTCCGCCAGCAGGTACCGGTAGGAGCCACGCTCGACCTCCCACTCCAGCGGCCTGCCGGCCGGCGTCCAGCCGAGCCGGTGGGCGTGGGGGGCGGCGACGCGCTGGCGCGTGCCCAGCCAGTCGGCGAAGGGCACCATGCCGGGTGCCCGGTCGGGTGGCACCCCGGTGGTCGCCTCGGGCCGGCCGATGAGCCGTCCGATGGCCTCGGCGACCCGCCGTGGTGTCGACTCGCCGGCGACCGCGTGCAGGACCGTCCCCGGGGCGGCGTCGAGCGCGCGCGCGGCCAGGTCCCCGACGTCGTCGACGTGGACGTTCGGCCACTCGTTCGTACCCGGTGCGACGTACCGTGCCGCGCCGCTCTGGAGCGCGG
Source organism: Actinophytocola sp. (assembly GCF_036555685.1). GTDB lineage: Bacteria > Actinomycetota > Actinomycetes > Mycobacteriales > Pseudonocardiaceae > Actinophytocola. Next base: position 23,177 of record NZ_DATBKY010000094.1, read on the forward strand.
CGCGGATGAGACCCGTCAGCACGAGGCCGCCGGCGCGGCCGTATACCAGTGCCGGCCGGAGCACCAGGCCGTGTCCCGCCGCCAGCGTGGCCAGCTCCAGCTCGCGCCGCCAGCCCATCCAGGCCGGCGGCCGGACCGGCGCGTCCTCGCCGACCTGGCACTCGCCGGTCTCGCCGACGACGCCGATGCCGCTCGTGTAGAGGAACGGCCGGTCGCCGATCGCGGTGAGCATCGCCCGCACGCCGGCCGTTTCCGCGGCCGCGGCGCCATCCCCGGAGCCGAAGGCCGCATGCACCACAGCGTCCACTGTGGACAAGGCGGCGACGAGCGACGTGGGTTGCTCGAGCGTGGCCGCGACCGGGTGAACTCCCGCCGCCGCGAGCTTCTCGGCCGCGGCGGGCGTGCGGGCGGTGCCCACCACCCGGTGCCCGCTGGCCCGCAGCGAGCGAGCCGCGGCACTGCCCAGGTACCCGGTCGCCCCGGTGACGAGGACCGTGGTCATGACCGCAGCAGCGCGCCGGCTTCGCCGTAGACGAAGTCGCGGTTCGACGCGATGAACTCGTACGGGAAGCCCTGATCGATCGCGCTCGCCTCGTCGAGGTCGCGCACCGCCTCGCCGGGCAGGCGCAGCTCGGCGGCGGCCATGTTGTCCCGCAGCTGGTCCACCCGGCGGGCGCCGATTATCGGGTGGATCGACTGCCGGCGGGCGTGGGTCCAGGCCAGCGCGACCTGCGCCGAGCTGACGCCCAGCTCGTCGGCGACCACGTCGACGGCCCGGGCGATCTCGCGATGCCGCCCGGGAACGTCGAGCCCGTCCACCCGGGCCGGACCGTCGTGGCCCCGGGTGACCTTCCCGGTGAGCAGCCCGTTGGCCAGCGGAGACCACGCGGCCGTGGACAGCCCTAAGTGGTCGGCGAGCGGGAGATGCTCCCGCTCGACCTCCCGCGAAACGAGGTTGTACCGCAGCTGGAGGCCGGCGAACGGAGTCCAGCCACGCAGCTCCGCGAAGGTGTTCGCGCGGGCGACGACCCAGGCCGGCGCGTCGGAGACGCCCACGTAAAGGATCTTGCCGGCCCGGACGGCGTCGTCCAGCGCGCGCATCGTCTCCTCGATCGGTGTCGCCGGGTCCCAGATGTGCACCCAGTACAGGTCGATCCAGTCGGTCCGCAGCCTCGTCAGGCTCTCCTCGAGTGAGCGGCGCAGGTTCTTGCGGTGGCTGCCGGAGGCGTTCGGGTCCCGGCCGTCCATCGTCACCGTGTACTTCGTGGACAGCACGAACCGGTGGCGGTCCTTGCCGAGGAGCTCGCCGACGATCCGCTCGCTGGAGCCCTCGGTGTACCGGTTCGCGGTGTCGATGACGTTGCCGCCGACGTCGGCGTAGGCGGCGAGCATCTCGCGGCAGTCCTCGATCGGCGCACCCCATCCCCAGTCCTCGCCGAACGTCATCGTGCCCAGGAAGTAGTCGGAGACCCGGAGGCCGGTGTTGCCGAACGTGCGGTACCTCATCGTGATCACATCCCTCCACGGCCGAATGTACGCGATGTCTAGACATCCTGTCTAGACTGTATGTATAGACATGGCGTTCAGTATGCTGGCCGGCATGCGACGCAAGTCGGTGGACTCGGATCGGGCAGTCCGGACCGCGATTCTGGATGCCACCAGGCGGCTGCTCGCCAGCCGGAACTTCGACGAGATCAGCGTGGCCGACATCCTCGGCGAGGCCGGGGTCGCGCGCGGCAGCTTCTACTTCTACTTCTCGCGCAAGCAGGACGTGCTGGCCGAGCTGGTGCGCGCAGCGATCGCGGGCGGGCAGGTGGCCGGCCGAACCTGGCTGGACCACGAGGGCGCCGGGGACCGCCGGGCTGCCGTCCGCCGGTCCATCGCCGACGGCGCCAAGCTCTGGGCTGAGCAAGCCCCGGTCCTGCGCGCCGTGGTCGAGAACTCACACACCGACCCGGAGCTCGCCCGGCTCTGGCGCGGCCTGATGGCCCAGTTCACCGCGACGACCGTCGAGCGCATCGAGGCCGACCGCGCCGCCGGCGCGATCACCACGGAGCTCGACTCGACGACCCTCGCCGCCACGCTCACCTGGCTCGGCGAGCGCCTCTACTACCTCGCCGCGCTCGGCGAGCCGCCCTTTGACGACCAGGACAAGCTGGTCGACGCGCTCACCCACGCCTGGCTGGCGATGCTCTACGGCCCGTCCGGGCGCTAGGGAATGGACCTCGAGACCGGGGGTAGCCGTCGCGAAGTCAAGGAGTAGAACAACCAGGCAAGGGAGACTTCGATGACTTCGGCAAGAGCGGAGACCATCCGCGGCACCCACCCAGTTCGCACGGCCGCCCTGGTGCTGGCCATCGTGTTCCTGCTCGTCGGCATTCTCGGCTTCATCCCCGGCGTGACGACGGACTACGACGGCATGAAGTTCGCCGGACCCGACTCCACGGCAATGCTGTTCGGCGTGTTCTGCGTGTCGATCCTGCACAACGTCGTGCACCTGCTGTTCGGAATCGTCGGCATCGCTCTGGCCCGCACGGTCCCGGGTGCCACGGCCTTCCTGATCGGCGGTGGCGTCGTCTACGCGGTGCTGTGGCTCTACGGTCTGCTGATCGACCACGACAGCGCGGCCAACTTCGTGCCGGTCAACGACGCGGACAACTGGCTGCATCTCGCGCTGGCGGTCGTCATGATCGGGCTCGGCCTCGCACTGCGCCGTTCGCCCGCGCGGCGCGCCGCGGTCTGATCCGGGGTGCCGGCTCGAGCTCTCCGCGTTGTTTGCGACGGTCGCGACCGGGCATTCCCCGCCGCATGCGACGTCCACGCGGGGTGCTCGACAGTTCGGCCGCGGCCTTGCTCGAGGGGTACGACTGGCTGCCCGTCCGGCGTGCGCGCGGCGTCGACGGCGTCGCGCACACGCGGGTGCTCGGCCAGCGTGCCGTCGGCCTGTGCGGAACCGACGCCGCGCGGTTCTTCTACGACGAGGACCACGTGCGCCGGCACACCGCGGTGCCCTGGCCGGTGCAGAACACGCTGTTCGGCAGGCACGCCGTCCACACGCTCGACGGTACTCGGCACCGGGCCCGCAAGGACTACTTCCTCACCGCGGTGACCCCGGTGTCGGCCAAGGCACTCGCCGACCGCGTCTCGGCCGCGTGGGTCGACGTCGTGGCCTCGTGGCGCCCGGGTCGCCCGGTCGTGCTGTTCGACGAGGCGAGCCGGATGCTCACCAGCGCGGTGTGCGCCTGGGCCGGCGTACCGCTCGCGGCCGCCGACGTGCCGGCGGTCGCGCGTGACCTCGTCGCCATGGTCGACGGCTTCGCGACGCCGGGCCCCAGGCACTGGCGCGCGCGCCGGGCCCGGGGCCGCCGGGAGGCATGGCTGGTCGAGCTGATCACCGCCGTGCGGGAGGGGCGGCTCGAGACACAGCCCGGGACGGCGCTGGACCTCGTGGCGGCGCACCGCGAGCCGGACGGCGAGCTGCTGGCGCCCCGGCTCGCCGCGGTGGAGCTCCTCAACGTCATCCGGCCGACGGTGGCGGTCTGCTGGTTCGTCGCCTACGCCGGCCACGCACTGCACCGCTGGCCGGAACACCGCCACGCGCTCGGGCTGGACAACTCCGAGCTCACCACGGCCTACGCGCACGAGCTGCGGCGGTTCTACCCGTTCGCCCCGTTCATCGGCGGGCGAGCCGTGCGTGACCTGACATTTCGCGGGCAGCGGATCCCGAACCACGCCCTCGTGCTGCTCGACCTGTGGGGGCACAACCACGACCCAGCCCTGTGGGGCGACCCGTACGCCTTCCGCCCGGAACGGTTCCTGGGCCGCGACATCGGCGCGTTCGAGCTGGTGCCCCAGGGCGCCGGTGACCCGGCCACCAACCACCGCTGTCCCGGCGAACCGCTCACCCTGGCGGTCCTGGAGACGCTGGTGATGTGGCTCGCCCGGTTCGACCATGACGTCCCGGACCAGGACCTGTCGATCTCGCTGCGGCGCGTGCCGGCCCGCGTCGGCAGCGGGTTCGTGCTCGTCCCGAGGTAGCCGGCGCTGGTGTGTCAGCCGTCGATCTCGCGGTCGATCTCGTGGTGGCGGGTGGTGAGGGTGCGGGCGAGGTCGACGACCTTGATGTTGAGATCCTGCGAGGCCTTGCGCAGCACCTCGAACGCGTGCTCGGCGGTGTAGCCCTGCCGGTGCATGAGGATGCCCTTCGCCTGCCCGATCACGTCCCGCGACTCGAGCGCCTGCCGGAACTGCGTGCGCTCCGACTCGCGGGCTTCCAGCTGGGCGATGTGCGCCAGCGCCAGCGAGGCGTGGGTGGCGAGGAGCAGGGCGCGAACCCGGTCCGCCTCGGTGAGCAGGTTGCGTTCGGTGTAGATGTTCAGCGCGCCCGCGGCCACCCCGGCCGCCCCGTGCGGCAGCAATGCGGTCGACAGGACGGCCCCGAGACCGTATGCGAGTGCCCGTGACGTGAACCGGGGCCATCGCTCGTCCCGCGTCAGGTCGACGCTGACGGTGTAGGCCGGGCCGCGCGGATCGGCGGCGTCGACGCACGGCCCGTGGCCGCTTCCGTACTGCGCCTTGTCGAGCTCCACCGCGATCTCGGCGGTGGTGGCCGGGGTGTAGAAGGTCCCGTCCGGCCGCTGGAGTGTCACGCTGACCGCCTTGGCGTGCGGGACGACGGCCAGCGCGGCGTCGACGACGTGCCCCATCGCCGCCGCCACCGTTCGCTCGTCGAGCACCTCCCGGGTCATCTCGGCGAGCCGGGAGGCGATCCGCTCGGCCTGGCTCGGTGGGCGCAGCGGTGGGCGCGTCGGTGGGCGCGTCGATGGGCGCGTCGATGGGCGCAGCGACGGGAGAGCCTGCCCGGTACCGGGTGCCGCCGCGGCGAGCGCGTCCTCGACCGTGTCGAACATGGGCAGGTACGCGTCCAGGCCGACGCTGCGCAGGGTCTTCGCCGGCGGGCTGTCAGGTTCGACCACCGAGCGGCACGCGATCCCCCGCGAGCGCAGCAACGAGGCGAGGTCGTCGAGCGCGCGAGCGCCGGCGGCGGTAGCCAGGTCCAGGTCCCGCAGGTCGAAGACCAGCAGGCCCGGCGCGGGCATGGCGAGCGCCTCGTCGCGGAAGTCCGCTCGAGAAGCCGCGGCCGTCGCGTGGTCCAGCACCCCGGACAGGCTCAGCACGAGGGCCGAACCAACCGGTTCGGCGGTGAGATCGAGAGTGCCGGTCATGTCGTGTCTCCCCGGGTCCCCAGTTCACTGCTCGAAGCGTTGCCACCTGGGCGCGAACCCAAACCTCCCGAACACCGTTCGTCCCCGGTAAAGGGCAGGTCACGCGGTGATGGGCGTTTGCCGGCATACCGTCGGGGTAGGCGAATAGCGGAGTTTTCTGTGTGGCCCACCGGGTCACGTCGGAATCACTGGAACACCTGATGTCTTCGACGACTTTGGAAATCGAGCTTCGAGAGCTCGCCGGGGCGGCCGTCGTGACCGCGCGCGGGGTGCTCGACCGGAGCACGTACGAGAAGCTGCGGTCGGCGCTGGTCAAGTGCGCGGTGGACGAGCCGCGCGCGGTCATCGCCGACCTGTCCGGCGTCGAGGTCCTGGACAGCGCGTCGTTCGCCCTCTTCGCGCAGCTGTCCGCGCAGCTGTCGGACTGGCCTGGCCTGCCGTTGCTGCTGGTCACCGGGTCCGGACACGCAGCGGCGCGGCTGCCGAGCCACGTGCGCCGGTTCGTCCGGGTGTGTTCGTCGGTCCCCGAGGCGATCACGCACATCGGGGAGCGGCCGGTGCGCCGGGCCGTCCGGCGAGCCCTGCCCAACGGCTTCGCCGCCACCGCGCTGTGCCGGCGGTTCGTCCAGGAGACGTGCGCGCGGTGGCACGTGGCCGCCGAGGACACCGAGGACGCCGCGGTGATCGCCGGCGAGCTCGTCGAGAACACCCTGGTGCACACGTACTGCGCCCCCGAGCTGCGCCTCGAGCTTCGCCGCGGCCTGCTCACCGTCGCCGTGTCCGACGACGATCCCACGCCGGCCGAGCCGCGGGCGCGGCAGGACGGCCACGGCGGCCTCGCGCTCGTCGCCGCGCTGGCCCGGATCTGGGGCTGCGAACCCACGATGCAGGGCGGCAAGGTCGTGTGGGCCGTCCTGCGGGTCGACGCTCGCTGACGGGCCGCGCGGCAGAACGCTCAGGCGCTTCGCCGCGACAGCCGTGCGGTCGCTCCCCGGTCGGCCGCCCAGCTCGCGAGCCTCGGTTCGAGAATGCGGTAGAAGTCGGGATGGAGGGCCATCGCCGTGTGGCTGCTGTGTATCTCGACGCACTCGGCGCACGGGTCCTGGCACAGCCGCCACGGCACGACCCCGTCGACGCGGGAGTACACCGCGACGGCGGGGATGCCGGCGGGCAGCGGCGCGTTGAGCGCGGCGGTGCTGTCCTGGTAGCAGTCCCCGTCGAAACAGTCGTCGTTCAGAAAGCCGCGCAGCCCGAACGAGGAGAGCCGGGTGAGCATGCGCGCCGTCCGGACGACGGACGCCCGCACGCCCAGCGGGTCCAGCACCGGGCTGCCGAGCAGGACCAGGCCACGCACGAGCTCCGGCCGGCGCACGGCCACGATGCGGGCGAGCCATCCGCCGCGGCTCTGGCCCAGCATGACGACAGGGCCGCCCGTGTGCTCGGCGTGTCCTTCGAGCCGCTTCTCGATGCGGTGCACCAGCTCGGTCGTGCAGCCGATGTTCAGGCCTATGCGCGCCCCCGCCGGCCGGTAGCCGCGGGTGCGCAGCCATTGGCGGGTGAGCGTGAGCGTCCGGTCGCCGCAGCCGAAGCCCGGCACCAGCAGCACGCCGAGGCCGCGCCCCTGCTCCTTCTTCGCGGTGCGCCACACGTCGTGCCGCAGCAGCCGCGGGATCGTGGCGAGCATGGCGACGAGCATCTGCTCCCGGGCGGCCCCGCGCAGGCCCTGAATCATGCGTCCGAAGTCGAAAACCGGCACGTCCAGCCTCCGTCCAATTCGGATGAGGCATACCCCGATAGAGACCGTTTATGCCGTGCCGCCGCGTCGGGCCCGCCCCGGTCCGGCCGGGTCGGGACCGCCGGCGCCGGCCGCGAGCTCGCGGATCCCGTCGGAGAGCGCGGTGAAGACCGGGATCGTCGCGGCCACGCCGCTCATCCGCAGCACCCGCATGGTGATCGACTCCGAGGCGACGAGCCCCAGGCGGATGCCGCGCGCTCGCGCGTCCGCCGCGGCTTCGACGAGCACCCGCAAGCCCGCCGCGGACAGGAAACGCACGGCGGTGAGGTCGCCGACGATCACCCGGCAGGCGCGGTCGGCCATGGCACGGGCGAAGGCGTCGCCGAGAACGGCGGCGGAGCTGATCTCGACGCAGCCGTCCACGACCAGCACGACGAGGTCGGACCGGTACTCGACCCGCCGCACGCGCAACGGTTCCGCACGACCGCTCCCCACGGCCTTCACGTCGCAAGAGTGCGCCCCCGCTGCACGGTCGAAACGTGCTCTGCGCGGGGCCACCTCCAGGTGCCTCCTCGGCCGCGTCGAATACGGGCCGGAGCAGGCAAAACGCCGGAAACCCGGCGCGCTGGCGCCATTGCAACCTGCCGCGAACGGAGTAACTTCGGTGGTGAACGGAGCAAGGTGCGGCCGTGCGGCATGTCTTGTGAAATCGGGGAGGGCTGTGCCCATGCCTGATGCCGCGGATGAGCTCAGCCGCAGGGGCGAGGCCGGGTGGCGGCTGGAGCGCGTCTTCGAGCTCGCCGGCCTCCTGGTGCTGCGGATCGGTGGGGCGATCGACGTCTCGGTGCACAGCGCGCTGGAGTCGCGGCTGGTGGCCGAAGTGGCCAAGGACGATCGGCATGCCGGGCATGTGGTCCTCGACCTCACGGACGTCACGCTGCTGTCCGCGGCCGCCGCGGGTGTGTTCACGCGGCTGGCCGACCGGTTGTCCGCGTCGGGGCACCGGTTGCTGCTCGTGGCCGGGGACGGCCCGGTGCACCGGCTGCTGGACGTGTTGCACGCGGGCGACGTGCTCGAAGTGTTCCCGACGATGGACTCGGCGCTGTCCGGCCTGCTCGGCACGCACTCCACCCCGGCGCCGCCCGGCGTCGCGGGCGACGACGAGCTGGTGCGGCTGCGTGCGCGGGTGCACGACCTGCGCGAGAAGCTGCGGACCCGGCCGCTGCTGGCGCACGCGATCGGCATGCTGCAGGAGCGGTACGGCCTGCCGGACGCGGACGCGGCGAACACGCTGATCCGCGAGGCGTCCCAGCAGCACAACATCAAGATGCGCGAGCTGGCGGCGGCGGTCATCGCGGCGCACCCGCCCGACACGCCCGACGCGCTGTTCTGGTTCCCGGGCCGGGTGCGCCAGCCCGCGCCGGAGGTGACGTTCGTGGCGCGCCAGCCCCGCGACCGCACGGCGTTCCTCGACGTCGTTCTCGATGCCGCCCTGTCGGCCACGCTGTCGACGGTCGGCGAGGTGTACGTCGTGGATCCGGTACGGGGCGGGCTGACCTTGCAGCGCCACCGCGGGCTGAGCGACGAGGTCGTGGCGTTCTTCACCCACGTCGGCACCGACGGCCAGTCACCGGGCGCGGCGTTGCGGGCGCGCCGGCGGGTCGTGGTGCGCGACGTGGCGACCGACAAGCTGTGCTCAGCGGCGGCGCGCGAGGTGCTGACGAGGGCGAGGCTGCGTTCGGTGCAGAGCACGCCCATGCTCGCGCCGTCCGGCGACTGCACCGGAGTGGTGACGACCCGCCATGCCGAGCCGGGTCGCACCCCCACCGACGAGGGCCTGGTCTGCCTGGATCGCATCGGCCACGAGGGCGGCGCCTGGCTCGCCTGGCACACCCGACTGTCTACATTGGATGCGCTCGAGTACCTGCACCGGCACGCGCGGGAATCGCGCCAGGAGCGCCCGGACGGCCGATGACCGGCGTCCTGAGTGGACACGAACGGGATATATCGACTGGCGGCCTTGCCGGGGAAGGGAGGCCACGATGCCGAGCAGGCACGACCGGGCTGTGCTGAGAGGGATGGAGAGCGCACTCAGTGCCGAGGCACCGGAACTGGCGGCGTCCTTCGACGCGTGGCGGGTGAAACCACCGGGAACCCGCCGCTGGCCGCCCGTCGCCGCGACCTGGCTCGCGGTCGCGCTGATGCTCGGCGGCCTCGTGCTGGCCTCCGTCGTCATGTTCTGGCTGGGCGCGCTCGCGGCAGGCGCCCTGCTCGGCGTGGGCCACTGGCGGCGCCGGACGGAACGGCGGCGCCCGCCGACGAGTTGACCGACGCCGCGACCGCAGCGGGCACCTTGGGGCCTGCGGTGGTGTCGGCTACTCCGCCGACTGCCGCCCGACGGCGGAGTCGGCGGCCAGGCCGGCGTGGTCGTCCTGCTCTTCCGACTCCATGATCAGGATGCAGCCCTGCACCGCGCCCGACGGGCTGCGCAACGCGCCGCACCGCACCCGCAGTGCGATCCGCCTGCCCCGCCGGTTCACCGCCGCCAGCTGTACGGTCGTGTCGAACTTGTCGTCCTGCAGCGCGCTGCGCACGGCCGGCTGGATCTCGGCCACCGGCAGGCCGATGTCGAGGTTGAGCAGGTGCTGCCCGGCGGCCTCGTCGTGGCGCAGGCCCCACAGGTCCTCCGCGCCGCGGTTCCACGCCAGGATCCGCATCTCGGTGTCCACGACCACGAGCCCGGCCCGGAAGGACGTCAGGATCGATTCGAGGAAGTCGTTCACCTCGTCGAGCTCGAGGCTGCGCTCCCGGAGCGTGTCGTTGATCGCCTGGAGCTCGTCGTTGGTGGACTGGAGCTCCTCGTTCATCGTCTCGAGCTCCTCGTTGGTGGACTGGAGCTCCTCGTTCGTGGTCTCCAGCTCTTCCACTGTGGACTGGAGTTCCTCGTTGGTGGTCTCGAGCTCCTCGTTGGTCGACTGCAGCTCCTCGTAGGCCGATTCGAGCTGCCGGTGGGCGTGCGCCAGCTCGTCGAGCAGCGCCCGCGCCGAGGTGACGTCGTGGAACACGATCGACACACCGAGCAGCCCGCTTTCGCCGTCCACCAACGGGTTCAGGTGGATCTCGAGCCAGACGACCTCACCGGCACCGCGCTGCCACTCGACGTCCTTGATACGGATCGCGCGGCGTTCGACCTTGGCCTGTTCGATGTAGCCGCGCAGCTCCACCGGCCGGTAGGACACCTCGAGATCACGCAGCGGCCGGCCGACGTCGCGCGTCGACAGCCCGAAGACGATCTCCGCCTGCTGGTTGATCAGCGCGACGATGTCCTCCGCGGTGACCACGACCTGCGCGACGGGGCTCGCCGAGAACGCGGACTCGCGCAGCTGGTCGAACTTGCTGATCTCACCGTGCCGGTCGTACATGACCTGCTGGGTCGGGAAGGTGCCCAGGCTCACCGGGCCCGACGTGGTCTTGCGGAACACCCGGCGCTTGAGGTCGACCGGGTCGAAGATCCTGCTGTGCGACAGGAGCATCTCGGCCTTGCCGAGGAACAGCAGCCCACGCATGGCGAGCGCGAAGTGCAGGCGGGAGAGGATCCGCGTCTGTGTCTCGGCGTTGAAGTACATCAGGGTGTTGCGGCACACCAGCAGGTCGATGCGGGAGATCGGCGCGTCCTGCACCAGGTCGTTGCGTCCGAAGATGACCGACCGGCGCAGGTCCTTGCGGAAGACGTACTGGCCGCCCTGCCGGTCGAAGTACTTGGTCAGCAGGTCGGCGGGCACGTTGTCCACGGCCGCCTCGGCGTACGCCGCGTGCCGGGCGTGGGCGAGGGCTTCCTCGTCGACGTCCGTGGCATAGATCTTCACGCGTTGCCGGAACCGGTCCACGCCAAGGATCTCGGCGAACACCATGGCCAGCGAGTAGGCCTCCTCGCCGGAGGCGCAGCCCGCGCTCCAGATCCGGATCGAGTCCTCCGGCGAGCGCTCGGCGAGCAGCGTAGGCACGATCTCGGTGCGCAGGTAGTCCCACGCGTCCGGGTCGCGGAAGAAGCTCGTGACGTTGATCAGGATGGTGTTGAACAGTGCGTTGAACTCTTCGGCGTTGACCTGGAGGTGGTCGATGTACTCGGCGTAGTCGTAAATGTCGACCTGATCCATCCGGCGGTGAACGCGCCGGGAGAGGCTCGTTCGTTTGTAGCCGGTGAAGTCGAACCCGCGAGCCTCCTTCAGGTAGGTCAGCACGGCTTCGAAGTCGCCGCTGGGTTCGATGCTGGAAGGCACCCACACACGCTACTCGGTCTCGTTCCCGCACGTCGGGGTGTCGGCGTCCGCGTGTTCGGCTACGCCTCCGGGTCGTGCCGGCCGGCCGCCCGCAGCGGTTCCCGCAGCAGCTTCGCCGCCTCCATCGCCTCCTCCGCGAGCTGGTCGTACCGGGTCGCGACGCCGGTGCTGCCACGCTCCCGCGCGTGCTCGGCCATCCGGCGGCTGAGCGCCGCCTTCTCGTCGAGGGTGCGGACCGCCATCCACAACGCCCGCTCCCAGGCGAGGCCCTGGGCGTCCAGCAGTGCCTCGGCGGTCCACGCGTGGCCGATGCGGCAGCGATACCTGTTGCCCGGCGCCATCTCGATCAGGGCGCCGTCACAGTCTGGACAGGTGAAGCCGGACATGTGCCCCAACGCCTCCGGGTCGTGACCGATCTGTGCGGACGTGTCCGAGGTGGCGATCTCGTTCTCCAAGCGCATCAGCCTGGACGGTGCCGGAGCGTCGTGCACTTCCACTTCCTCCCTGCTGAGCTTGTCGAGGGCCGCGCCGACCGCCCCGGCCGGCAGCACGTGGTCGACCGCGAGGGACTGCATGGCGTGCCGCGGCATGCCCGGGTAGAGGGCTTCGGCGGGATCCTGCGCGATCGTCCGGCCGCCCCGGCTCGCGATCGAGACCAGTCCCGCGACGCCGTCGTCGAGCACCCCCGACAGCAGCACTCCGGTGACGCGCGGTCCGGCCGTGACCGCCGCGGAGCGGAACAGCGCGTTGATCGCCGGCCGGCGGCCGTTCTCGGTCGGCCCGTGGGATAGCGCCACCTGCCCGTCGAGGACGATCAGATGGTGGTTGGGCGGTGCGACGTAGATGACCCCGTGCTCCATCGGCATGCCGGTCCGCGCGCTGCGCGCCGGCAGCGGCCCGGACCGGGACAGGATAGCCGGCAGGGCACTGGTTCCGCCGGCCGGCAGGTGCAGCACGACCAGCACGCTGGCGGCGAGGTCCCCGGGCAGCCCCGCGGCGAACTCGCGCAACGCCTCGACACCGCCGGCGGACGCCCCGACAACGACGAGGTCGCGCGTGTACCGCGTCATCACATGGTTCCTCACGTCGGCGTGAACCCCGACCAGCCAACGGTACGCCTGACCTGCATTCCGGCAAGAGGGGTCGAATACCCGGTGATCACGGCGGCAAACCCGCCACGATTCGTTCCGCCTATGGTGGGTTTGGTTCGTGTGAGGGCGGGTAGGCGAACTGGTACCCGGTCCGACGCAGCCCGCGGACCGTCGCGCCGATCGAACACGAGGACTTCGTGGACCATGTCGTCGCAGTTGCGTATCGACCTCCAGGAGATGGCCGGCGCTGCGATCGTGTCGCCTCGCGGCGTGCTCGACCGCGCCACGCACGGGAGGCTGCGCACCGCGCTTGTCAAGGCGGCCACCGACGAGCCACGTGCGGTGGTCGCCGATCTCACCGAGCTGGCCGTGTCCGATGCCTCGGCGTACGCGTTGTTCGCCTCGGTGTCCTCACAGCTGGCCGAGTGGCCGGGGCTCCCGCTGCTGCTGGCCACCGGGCCGGGCGGGGGAGATGCGAAACCGCCGCCTCACGTGCGCCGGTTCCTTCCGGTGTGCCCGTCCGTGGCCGAGGCGGTGGCCCGCATCGATGACCCACCGCCGCGGCGGATCGCCCGGCTGGTACTGCCGAACAGCTTCGCCGGCACCAGGCAGGCCCAGCAGTTCGTCCGGGACGTCTGTGCCGACTGGGACGTGGTGGCAGCCACGTCGGACGCGATGATGATCGCCTGCGAGCTGGTGGAGAACACCCTGCTGCACACCTACTGCGCACCGTCGCTGCGGATGGAGCTGCGCCGCGGGTTGCTCACCGTCGCCGTGTACGACGACGACCCGGCCCCGGCCGAGCTCGTCGAACCGGCCGGGGCCCGGGGTACCCGAGGTGGCCTGGCACTCGTCGCCACGCTGGCCCGTACCTGGGGCTGCGCGTCCACCACGTTCGGTGGGAAGGTCGTGTGGGCCGTGATGCGGATCCGCGACCGAAACTGACCGGCATTGACCAGCCGGCGTCGGCGGCTATCCCTCGTGGCGGTTCTCCACCAGCCATTCCGCGACGGTGTAGAGCTTCATGTTGGTGTGCTGGGAGGCCTCGGCGAGCATGCGGAACGCGGTCGCGGAGTCGACGCCGTTGCGCTCCATCAGGATCCCCTTCGCGGTGGCGATGATGTCCCGGTGCTCGATCGCCGCGATGAGCTGCGCTTCCTTCTGGGCGCCGACGAGCGCGATCGCCGCGTGGGTGGCGAAAAGCCGGCCCTCCTGTTCGGTGCGCTCGCTGAACGCGTCGGCCTGACTCGAGTAGAGGTTCAGCGCCCCCATGGTGGTCTCGCTGGTGAACAGGCGGTAGCTCAGCATCGACCGGACCCCGTGCGCCACGGCCGCCGGGCCGAACGCGGGCCAGCGCGACTCCTTCGCGAGGTCCCCGGTGCGGTACGTGCAGTGGTCGGTGATGGCGTCGACGCACGGCCCTTCCTTGAGGCGGTACTGCACCTCGTCTATTTCGGCCACCACGTCGGCGCTCGGCGTCTTCGTCCGCGGCCGGCCGCCCTCCACGAGCGAGATGCCGGCGTGTTCGACCCCTGGGATGTGTGTCAATGCCGTGTCGATGATCGCGCGCAGCGTCGCTTCGAGATCCGGTTCGGCCTCCAGCGACCGCGCCACGGAGCTCAGCACGCCGGCGAGCGACGAGGTGCCGCCGCTGTCCGGCGCCGGACGTATTTGCGCCCCGGCGCGCGGCGAGCTCATGGCGGCGTCGACGGTGGTGAACGTCGTCAGCGCCGCGCCGGCCTGGGAGAGCTCGATCGTCCGCCGGTGCGCACCGGCGACCACGAGCAGGCGCCGGCCCGAAGCGCTGAGCCGCTCGGCGAGCTCGGTGAGCGCCCGCGTCCCGGCGGCGGACACCACGGTGGCCTCGTGCACGTCGAGTACCACGTCCATGCCGCTCACGTCCGGCGTGTCCAGCCGGGAGAGCAGCCGCGACCCCAGATGCCCGCTGGACGCGAGGTCGACGAGCCCGTCCAACCGCACGAGCACGACGGCCCGCTCGTTCTCCTCGTCCGGCCGCTCGGCCGCGAGAGACGGCCTCGAGGTCATCTCGGGCGTACGCGCCCGGGCGTCGTCGGGCACGGACATGACTGCGGCCTCCCGTCGGCATGCGCGCCGGCGACCGTCGTGTCGCGATCGCCCGTTCCGTTACTGGTATTACGGGTACCCCGAGGTGGTCAACTTGACCCGTGTGTGTTCACCTCACCCCGGAGAGGTGAGGACCCGGACGGGCAGTCTGGCCAGGCTGTCACCTGTGCCGTGGACCCCTGGTGACCACACGTGACCCGCGGGCGCCTCGTCGTCGCGGCGGTGGTCCTGATCGTGGTGTCGGCCGTGCTCGGCGGGGTGGTCGGGGCCTGGCTGCGGTCCGGCTCGGATGCGTCGAACGGGTCCGGCGGGTCCCGCGGTTCCGGCGGCTCGGGTGGGGCGGCGCCGGCCGGGACGCCGTGTGACGTCACCGAGGTGGCCGCGCGGGTGTTCCCGTCCCTGGTCACGGTCAACGTGCGGGGCGGTGGGGGAGCCGGGTCCGGGTCCGGCTCGGTGCTGGACCGCGAGGGCGACGTGCTGACCAACGACCACGTCATCGAGGCGGCCGCGGTCACGGGCACCATCACCGTGGACTTCGCCCGGGGGCAGGCCCAGGTGCCGGCGCGCATCGTGGGGCGCGACCCGGCGACCGACCTCGCGGTGATCCGGGTGCCGCCGGACTCGGTCCGGCTCACCCCCATCGCGGCCGGCGAGTCCGCCGCCCTGGTGGTGGGGCAGCCGGTGGTCGCCGCGGGCTCCCCGCTCGGCCTGACCGGCACGATCACGTCGGGCACGGTGAGCGCCCTCAACCGCTACATCAATGTGGGGCAGGGCGACGCGCCGGCGACGCTCGTCAACTCCATCCAGACCGACGCGGCCATCAACCCCGGCAACAGCGGTGGCCCGCTGACCGACTGCGCCGGCCGCCAGGTCGGGGTCAACTCGGCCGGCGCCCAGGTGCCCGGCAGCGAGGGCGGCAGCATCGGGCTGAACTTCGCCATTCCCATGGACTTCGCCCGCTCCGTGGCCGACGAGCTGATCCGCACCGGCCGGGCCACCCACCCGAGCATCGGCGTACTCGCCGTCACCGTCACCGCCGAGATCGCCGACGCCACCGGGCTGGTCCGGGGCGCGCTGGTGGAGCAGGTCGTGCCGTCGCTCGGCGCCGCCCGCGCCGGGATCCGCCCCGGCGACGTGATCACCAAGCTCGGGGGCACACCGGTGAACAGCGTCGACCAGATGCTCGTCGCCCTGCGCGAGCACGAGCCGGGCGACACCGTCGAGGTCGCGTACGTCCGCAACGGCAATCCGACCAGCGCCAGCGTCGCGGTGAGCGGAAGTTAGGCGGCCGGCCGGCTCTCGTCCGGGAGGGGCGACGGACAGGTCGTTCACGTTTCGGACTCCTCCGGGTCCGGCACGGGTTCGGGCGACGCGGGTTTGCGCTGGCGCAGATGCCACCTGCGCCGGTGCTTGCGCCGTTCGGCGAGCGCGGCGACTGCCGCCTCGTCCAGCTCCTTCGCCGAGGAGCGAAGCAACGCGTCCGCCCACCGCGCACGTGGATCGACGTCCACCAGCAGCACCTTGACCAACACCGTCAACGGGATCGCGAGAATCGCACCCAGCGGGCCGAGCAGCCATGCCCAGAACGCCAGCGACAGGAAGGTGACGGTGGTCGACAGGCCGACCGAGTCCCCGACGAACCGGGGCTGTATCAACGACTGGATCACGAAGTTCAGCGCGCCGTACACGATGATCACGGCGATCATCAGGCCCGGCCCGCCGGCGAGCAACGCGAGCAGCGCGGGCGGTACCAGGCCCATGATGAACCCGATGTTCGGGATGTAGTTGGTCACGAACGCCAGCAGCCCCCAGGTGAGCGCCAACGGCACGTTCATGATCCACAGGGCGATCGTGTCGAAGATCGCGACGATGAGCCCGAACACCGTGGTCACCATCAGGTACCGCCGCGTGCCGCTGGCGAAGCGCGCCAGCGCCACACCGATGCCCGGCCGCTCCGCGGTGATCGTGTGGAGCCGGTCGCCGATCCCGGAGGACTCGATGCTGAGGAACAGCAGCAGCGCCAGCAGGAACACGAGACTCGTGGCCAGCCCGGCGACGCCGCTCAGCAGCACGGAGAGCACGCGGCCGACATGGTTCAGGTCGAGTGAGTTCGCGGCCTGCCGAAGCTGCTCCTGGCCGACCCCGAAATCGGCGAGCCAGGACGTCACGGAGCGGGCCAGGTCGCCGGCGTCGCGCGCGTACTCCGGCAGCTTCGTCGCCAGCGCGGCCACCGACACGATGATGCCCACGGCGACGAAGCCCAGCACGCTGAACACGCACAGGACCAGCACCACGATGGTCAGCCAGCCCGGCCAGCCACGCCGCCGCAGCCACGAGGCGACCGGCGACACCGCGATCACGATCACGAGCGCCAGGAAGGTCGGCGCGATGATCCAGGAAGCGGCCCGCACGCCGGCGAACACGACGACAGCGGCGGCGGCACACAACAGGACGACGAGCGCTCGCGGCAGACCGAAGGCAGGTCCACCGCCGGACCGGAAGGCATTTTCCTCAGCGACAGTTGTCATTCGCGGACTCTAGGCGCACGCACCCCGTCGCTGCGTCACCCACGACGAGCGAGAAGCTCCCCCGGGCGGTCCCCGCACCCGGCTCGCCGGCGCTGCCGACGAGACCAGCACGCTATCGGCCATCGGGGTAGTGCCCGCCCCAGTTGGCGTAGTGGCCGCGTGACGGGTTCGGGACAATGTGGACATATTGTTAACTGTTTATACGTTGATGGTCAGCGGCTCTTGTGCGGGACTTCGCCGCGCTCGATTCTTGAGCCGGTTCGCGCGAACCGGCTCACCTCTTTCACGCACGTGACCCCCGGTAGAGGGCTCGGGGGCGCTGCGCCCTGCTCAGAGGAGTTCGGTTCATGTCATCGAGATTGAGACGTGTCGTCGTCCTGGCCTCGGCCGGCGCGCTGGTCGCGGCATTCGCGGCCGTCACGACGTCCGCGGCACAAGCACAACCCGCCCCGAGCGCCGCGCCGAGCGCGCAGGCGCTCGCCACGAACGCCGCGTCCGCCTTCGTGGCGGCCAAGCCCGCCGCGCTGCACGCGAGCGCGAGCGACAAGTTCACGCAGCACTCCGCGATCAGCTTCAAGGGCACGCAGTACGTGCCCTTCGACCGCACCTACAAGGGTCTTCCCGTGGTGGGTGGCGACTTCGTCGTCATCACCAACTCCGCGGGTCAGGTCATGGACACCTCGGTCGCCCAGAACCAGGCGATCAACCTCGCCTCGACCACACCGAAGCTCACCGCCGCGCAGGCCGCGGCGACCGCCCGCACGGAGCTGAAGTCCGTCACCTCGGCGAGCGCCCCCCAGCTCGTCGTCTTCGCGCACGGCTCGCCCCGGCTCGCGTACCAGACCATGGTCACCGGCACCGGCAGCGAGGGCTACAGCAAGCTCTCCGTCGTCGTCGACGCGCAGTCCGGCAAGGTGCTCGAGAGCCGCGAGCACGTTATGCACGGCACCGGCACCAGCGCGTGGAACGCCAACCCGGTCACCATCAACACCACGCACTCCGGGTCCACCTTCTCCATGCGCGACCCGAGCATCAGCAACCTCAGCTGCCAGGACGCGGCCAACAACCAGGTCTTCTCCGGTCCGGACGACAACTGGGGCAACGGCACCGCGAGCAACCGGGAGACCGGCTGCGTCGACGCGTTCTTCGGTTCGCAGACCGAGAACGCGATGCTCGCCTCCTGGCTCGGCCGCAACGGCCCGGACGGTGCGGGCGGCGCGTGGCCGATCCGCGTGGGCCTGAACGACCTCAACGCCTTCTACGACGGATCGCAGATCCAGATCGGCCACAACCAGGCCGGCGGCTGGATCGGCGCCATCGACGTGATCGCGCACGAGCAGGGTCACGGCATCGACGACCACACCCCGGGCGGTATCTCAAACGGTGGCACCCAGGAGTTCGTCGCCGACACCTTCGGCGCGGGCAGCGAGTGGTTCGCCAACGAGTCCACAAGGGACGTTCCCGACTTCACCGTAGGCGAGCAGGTGAACCTGGTCGGCCAGGGCCCGATCCGCATCATGTACAACCCGTCGCAGATCGGCGACCCGAACTGCTACTCGAGCTCGATCCCCAACACCGAGGTGCACGCGGCAGCGGGCCCCGGCAACCACTGGTTCTACCTGCTGGCCGAGGGCACCAACCCGACCAACGGCCAGCCCACGAGCCCGACCTGCAACAGCACCACCTTCACGGGCGTCGGTGTCCAGAACGCCATGAAGATCATGTACGGCGCCATGCTGATGAAGACCTCCAGCAGCTCGTACCTGAAGTACCGCACCTGGACGCTGACCTCGGCGAAGAACCTCGACGCGACCTGCGGCCTGTTCAACGCCACGAAGAAGGCGTGGGACGCGGTGAGCGTGCCCGCCCAGTCCGCTGACCCGACCTGTTCGGCGAGCGGTGGCGTCACCGTCGGCAACCCGGGCAACAAGACCGGCACGGTGGGCACCGCGATCACGCCGTTCACGATCACCGCGAGCGGCGGCACCTCGCCGTACCACTTCTCGGCGACCGGGCTGCCCCCGGGCATCTCGATCAACTCGACGAGCGGCCAGGTGTCGGGCACCCCGTCCGCGGGTGGCACGTTCAACGTGACGGTGAACGTGACCGACAGCTCGAACCCGGTGAAGAGCGGGTCGACGCAGTTCACGTTCACGATCAGCGGCGGTGGCGGTGGCTGCGGCCAGAACCTGATCAGCAACGGCGGGTTCGAGAGCGGCGGTACCGGGTGGACCGCGACCACCGGTGTGATCAACACCGGCGCCAACGCCCACGCGGGCAACGGCTTCGCGTGGCTCGACGGCTACGGCCGAACCCACACCGACACGCTGCAGCAGACCATCTCGGTTCCGGCCGGCTGCAACGCGACGCTGAGCTACTACCTGTGGATCGACACCGAGGACGAGCCGTCGGCGGCCTACGACAAGCTGACGCTGACCGCCAACGGCCAGACGCTGGCGACCTTCTCGAACCTGAACGCCGGGTCCGGGTACGTCCAGCGGTCGTCCAGCCTGGCCGCTTTCGCGGGCCAGTCGGTCACGCTGAAGTGGACCGGCACGGAAGACGCGTTCCTGGCGACCAACTTCTTGATCGACGACGTGTCGACCAGCTGATCGGAGGGTGAAAGGGTCCGGTGGCCGGGTGCTTCGCGCCCGGCCACCGGCCTGTTCGGACACCGGTTGCCGGTCACTTACTGCGGTGCGGGGTTGGTGGCTGTGTTGGTGGCTATGACGCAGGCGACCGGCGGGTCGAGGGCCAGCGTTTCGGTCCGCTGCCAGGTGAAGCCGGCGCGGGTGAGCGCGTCCTGCAGCTCCTGGGCCACCCGCTTCGTGGTCTCCCGGTTCGCGCCCGGACTGCGGGGCTGGCTGACGAGCGCGATCCGCCCGCCCGGGCGCAGCAGGCCGCGCAGCTCGCGCAACCGCGCCTGCGGATCCGGCCAGAACGCCATGTTGTTGACGGCGAAGACGGTGTCGAGCGGTTCGGTGAAGCTCGGTAGCCGGTCGACCGGCGCCTGGGTGAGCCGCACGCGGTGTGCGGCGATGGCCGCGGCGTTGCGCCGGGATGCCTGCGCGACCATGACCGCGGAGTGGTCGACGCCGTAGACCTGCCCGCGGGTGACCCGGCGGGCGAGCTCGGCGAGGGCGATCCCGGGACCGAAGCCGATCTCGAGCACCCGCTCGGTGGGTCGCACGTCCAGCACGGCGACCACCCAGCGGTTGCGTGCCACGTTCGACCGCCGGTGGGCCATGATCCAGCCGACCAGCCGTCCGGGAAGTCCGCGAGGATGACCGAACTGGCGCACCATGCTGCGGATCGCGCGGGCGGGGAGCACGCGGGGGAGAACACTCGTCATGATCGCCAGTCAACGACTTCAAGTACACTTGAAGTCAATGGCAGAAGAAACGGCCGGCACGCGGTTGACGATCGGTGAGCTGGCGAGCCGCACCGGCGTCGCCACCTCCGCCCTGCGCTACTGGGAGCAGCTGGGCCTGCTGCCGGCGCCGGACCGGGTCTCCGGCCAGCGGCGCTACCCGTCGTCGGCCGTCGTGCTCGTCGGCGAGATCGTGCTCCTGCGCGACGTCGGCTTCACCCTGCGCGAGATCACCGAGCTGCGAACGCTCCGCACCTCGGCCGCCGTGGGGTGGCGGGAGCTGCACGAGCGCAAGCTCGCCGAGCTGGACGAGCGGATCGCCCACATGCGGGCGGCACGCACGGCCATCGCGCACGGCCTGGCGTGCCCACACGACGACATCCACGACTGCCCCACGTTCGCCCGCGGGATCGCCGCGCTCCTCGCCGGGGCCACGCTCGAACAGGCACACGGTCACTGACGTCGCCGCACAAGTCCCCGCACAAGTCCCCGCACAAGTCGCCGTCGCACAAACGGGCCTGCCCGCCCTTGTCGTCGTCACGCGGGCAACGGTGGGAAAACTGGTTAGTTGGCAATTAACTCAGCATCGTGACTTCAGGTGATTCTTCCCTAAACTGGTCCGTGCGGGCATCCTGCGCCCGTGAATTGCGCGAGGGCAAAAGGGGCGAATTATGAAGAATTCGATTCGTAGCTGGAGATCGGTCGTCGGAATCGGCATCGCGATGTCGGCCGTGCTGGCCGGGTCGGTGACGGCGGCGGCCGAGCCGATGGCCGGCGACCGGGTCGGCACGGTCGACCACGAGATGGGCGCGAGTATTCGCGCCCATGAAGGAGTCGAGCACGTCTCCGGTGTCGTGGCCGCGGCCACCCAGACGCCCGGGCTCGACGTGAGCCACTGGCAGGGCACGATCAACTGGGCGACGGTCAAGTCGCAGGGCGCGAAGTTCGCCTACATCAAGGCGACCGAGGGCACCAGCTATCGCGACCCGAACTTCAGTTACAACTACCTGCAGGCATACAACCAGGGCATCATCCGCGGCGCGTACCACTACGCGCGGCCGGACTCCTCCGGCGGCGCTGCCCAGGCCGACTACTTCGCCACGCACGGCGGCGCGTGGTCGGCCGACGGTCTCACCTTGCCGGGCACGCTGGACATCGAGTGGGGCACCGCCAGCCAGGGCGGGGACTGCTACGGCCTGAGCCAGTCGGCGATGGTGTCGTGGATCCTCGCGTTCAGCAACGAGTACCACGCGAGGACGACGCGCTGGCCGGTGATCTACACGGCGACGAGCTGGTGGACCGAGTGCACCGGCAACCGCGGCGACTTCTCCAGCACCAACCCGCTGTGGGTGGCCCGCTACTCGTCCACGGTCGGCGCGCTGCCGTACAACTGGAGCTACCAGACGATCTGGCAGTACGCCGACTCCGGCACCTTCCCGGGTGACCAGGACCGGTTCAACGGCGACTACAGCCGCGTGCAGGCGCTGGCGCTCGGCTGACCCGCGCCACCACGAAAGACCAGTGGCCGGCTCCGTCGCGGGACCGGCCGCTGGTCTTGCGGGCGGTGACCGGTCGCCTATCGGTCGGCGATCTGCCGCGCGATCTGCTGGAGCGTGTCCTCCTCGCTGACGCCCAGCTCCTCGGCGCGCATGGCGAGCAGCTCGCCGCACAGGTTGATGAGTCCGGAGACGACCTCGCGGGCCTTCTCCGTCCCGTAGTCGTCGAGCAGCCTGTTGTAGTACGTGCTCATGAACTCCGCGTCGCCCGAGCCGGCCCACGCGGTCATCACGCCGATGGCCTCGCGCATGTGCTCGTAGCCGGCGTTCTCCGTCATGGCCGCCATTGTCCATCGAGCCCGGATCCGTGCCGGCCATCGCCGGCCGTTCGCCGTGTCCATCTGCCGTGTCCATCCGCCGTGTCCATCCGGCGCGGCCGGCGGCGCTCGGCGATCGCGCATGTTCCGGACGTGACAACGGCCCCTGGCGTCCGGGACGCCAGGGGCCGTGTGCCGGTTGGGTCAGCTGACGCCGACGGCCGCCCAGGTCGCGGCGACCGCGGTCGACTCCGCACTCCCGGCGCCGTACAGCTCGTCGGCCGCGGCGATGGTCTGCGTGCGTGCCGCGTGGTAGTCGGTCGTCGACGTGAACTTCGTCGACAGCGCGTTGTACCAGATGGCCTCGGCCTTGTCCCGGCCGATGCCGGTCACGGTCGAGCCGTCACAGGTGGGGCTGTTGTAGTCCACGCCGTTGACGTTCTTCGCGCCGCTGCCCTCGGACAGCATGTAGAAGAAGTGGTTCGCGATGCCGGACGAGTAGTGCACGTCCACGTTGCCCGCGTCGGGGGTCCAGCAGCCGAGCGAGGCGCCGTCCTTCGTCGGGTCGTCCATGTAGCGCAGCGGCGAGCCGTCACCGTTGATGTCGATCTTCTCGCCGATCAGGTAGTCGCCCGGGTCGGCGGCGTTGTTGGTGGAGAACTCCACCGCGGTGCCGAAGATGTCGCTCGTGGCCTCGTTCAGGCCGCCGGACTCGCCCTCGTAGACCAGGCCCGCGGTGTTCGACGTGACGCCGTGCGACATCTCGTGGCCGGCCACGTCGAGCGAGGTCAGCGGGTGCGCGTCACCGATGCCGTCGCCGTAGGTCATGCAGAAGCACGAGTCGTCCCAGAAGGCGTTGACGTAGGCGTCGCCGTAGTGCACGAAGCTCTCCGCACCGACGCCGTCGTTACGGATTCCGTTGCGGCCGTGGACGTTCTTGTAGTAGTCCCACGTGCTC
>NZ_DATBKY010000095.1:0-9712 GCF_036555685.1 Actinophytocola sp.
AACCAGTCGTTGGCACAGTTGACCACCAGCACCAGG
This sequence comes from Actinophytocola sp., assembly GCF_036555685.1. Classification (GTDB taxonomy): domain Bacteria; phylum Actinomycetota; class Actinomycetes; order Mycobacteriales; family Pseudonocardiaceae; genus Actinophytocola. The sequence goes on from NZ_DATBKY010000095.1 coordinate 37, forward strand.
TAGAAGATGACGGCCATGGCGCCCAGCGAGGTGCGGACCGGGGCGTCACGCGGGCGCTGCAGCAGGTTGTGCAGCGCGTTGTCCCCGGTCATCTTCCGCTCGATCGCCGGGTACATGCCGGCCAGCACGAACAGCACCGGCAGGAACGCGGCGGTCGGCCAGAACACCGCCGGGATCCGCCAGTCACCGAGTACCAACTCCCACGGCGGGAAGACCCGGCCCAGACCGTCGACCCAGGCCATGTAGAAGTCCGGCTGCGAGCCGGCCGAGACCTGCGCCGCGTTGTACGGCCCGAAGTTCCAGATCGGGTTGATCTGGAAGATGCCGCCCAGCAGCGCGGTCACGCCGATGACCACGGCCGTGAAGCCGCCGGCCTTGAGGGCGAACGTCGGCAGGATGCGGACGCCGACGACGTTGGTCTCCTTGCGCCGCACGCCCGGGAACTGGGTGTGCTTCTGGTACCAGACCAGGCCGACGTGGACACCGATCAGCGCCAGCAGGATCCCGGGTATCAGCAGGATGTGCACGGTGTACAACCGCGGCACGATCTCCGTTCCGGGGAACTCGCTGCCGAAGATCAGCCAGTGCGCCCAGGTGCCGATCAGCGGGATCGAGAGGATCAGGCCCGACATGATCCGCAGGCCGGCGCCGGAGAGCAGGTCGTCCGGCAGCGAGTAGCCGGCGAAGCCCTCGGTCGCGCCGAGCACGAAGATCAGCACGCCGATGACCCAGTTGACCTCACGCGGCCGCCGGAACGCGCCGGTGAAGAACGTGCGGAACATGTGCACGACGATCGCGGACATGAACAGCAGCGCGGACCAGTGGTGCACCTGGCGGACGAACAGACCGCCGCGCACGTCGAACGAGAGGAACAGCGTCGACTCGTACGCTCTCGACATCTCCAGGCCCCGCAGGTTCACGAACGAACCCTGGTAGGTGACCTCGGTCATCGAGGGGTCGAAGAACAGCGCCAGGTACGTGCCGGACAGCAGCAGCACGATGAAGCTGTACAGCGCGATCTCGCCGAGCAGGAACGACCAGTGCGTCGGGAAGACCTTGTTGATCTGCCGCCGCAGGCCGCTCGCCACGTGGTACCGGTCGTCGGTCCACTTCGCGGCGCCCGCCGCCGCACGCATCGCGACGTTGTCGGGCTTCGTCGGTGTCGTCAGACCACTCATGACCGCCGCTCCCAGTACGCGGGTCCCACCGGTTCGATGAAATCATGTGGGGAGATGAAGTATCCAGTCTCTTCGTCCACCGTGATCGGCAGCTGAGCGAGCCTGCGGGTCGCGGGGCCGAAGACCGGCCTCGCGTACTGCAGGGCGTCGAACTGCGACTGGTGGCACGGGCACAGGATGCGGTTGCTGCGCTGCTCGTACAGCGAGGTCGGGCAGCCGAGATGGCTGCAGACCTTCGTGTAGGCGTAGTAGTCGCCGAAGTTGAAGTCCTCCTGGCCCACGTGCTTGATCACCTTGGCGGCGTCCTCGGGCCGCAGCCGGATGAGCATGACCGGGTTGTCCGACCTGGTCAGCGCGTGGCTGAGGGCCTTCTCGTCGTTCCGCTCCGACTCGCGGAAGGGGAACACCGTCTCCATGGCGCCCGCGTCCATGTCCTCCGGCTTGACCAGCACGACCTCGGACGGGTCGCCGGTGTCGCGGCGCAGGAAGACCTTCTCGTCCGAGACGTGCTGCCAGCCCGTGTGCAGCAGGCCGTCGGCGTTCGCGGACTGCGCGTGCGGGTTGCGCAGGAACGCGCCGAGCGGGACGACGGTGAGCGCGAGCCCGAGCGCGCCGCCGCCGAACGCGAGCGAGCGCTTGATCATCGAGCGGCGGGCGATCGTGCTGCTGTGCCCGAAGTCGGCGAACTGGGCGACGATGGTCTTCTTGTCGAGCTCCTTCGAGCCGCCGTCGTGCCGGTCCTGCACGGCGATCTCGTGCGGGATGAACTTTCGCGTGTAGTTCAGCACGCCGATGCCGACCGCGAGGATCGCGACGCCGAGCGTCACACCGAGGGCCGGCGTGTACAGCGAGTACAGGAAGTAGCCGTCCTCGCCCGGGGCCACGTACCTGGCCGGCCAGAAGATGAACACGACCACGGAGGCGAGGCTCGCGAGCCCGGCGATCGTGAACCAGAGCGCGACCGCGCGCTCGGCGCGCTTCTCCGCCCGGGTGCCCTTGACCGGCCACGGGTCGGGGTACTCGACCAGCTCGACGCCGTCGAGCTTCATGCCGAGCCGGGCCAGCTCGTCCCGGCTCATCCGGGAGAGTTCCTCGTCGCTCGGGACCTGTGGGGTCTTGTCCGGGGTCTCGTCCGGGGTCTCGTCATTGCTCATTGCCTGGCCCCGATCCACAGCGTGATGCCGATCAATGCCGCCATTCCCACGATGAAACCGATCAGCCCCTCGGACTGCGGGCCGAGCCCGCCGAGCGAGTCGCCGCCGGGGTTGTTGTTGCCGTCGGTCACGGACTTGACGTAGGCGATGATGTCCTTCTTCTCGCTCGGCGAGAGCTGTCGCTCGGAGAAGCGCGGCATGCTCTGCGGGCCGGACAGCATGGCCGCGTACATCTGGTCCTCGGTGACCTGGTCCAGCGCGGGCGCGCGCTTACCGGAGGACAGCGCGCCGCCACGGCCGGTGAAGTTGTGGCACGAGGCGCAGTTGAGCCGGAACAGCTCGCCGCCCCGCGCGGGGTTGTCGCCGCGCAGCTCCTTGCCGCGCTGCTCCGGCAACGTCACGCCACCGCCGTTGGCCTGCACGTACGCCGCCACCGCGTCGACTTCCTCCGGCGAGAGCACCGGCGGCTTCTCCTCGGCCTGAGCGCCCTGCATCATGGCCGGCATCCGGCCGGTCGACGTCTGGAAGTAGACCGCCGCCTCGCCGACGCCCACCAGGCTCGGCCCCCGCCCCTCGACGCCCTCGAGGTGGGCACCGTGGCAGGTGATGCAGGTGTTGTTGAAGATCTGCTCGCCCTGACGCACCACCGCCGGGTCCTCCTGGGCCTGCGCGGTCTGCGGCTCGGGAACCAGGAAGCTGTACAGCGTCCCGATCCCGAGCAGCGCGATAGCGAGCGCCAGCAGACCGGCAAGCCGGCGCTGGAGCTTCGTGCGGGCCCTGCGTTTCTTGGTCATCTGTGCGGCAACCCCTGGTGAGTCAGTTCGGGCTTGGCGGGCCGGTCGGGCCGAGGTCACTTCACGAAGTAGATCACGCTGAACAGACCGATCCACACGACGTCGACGAAGTGCCAGTAGTACGACACGACGATCGCCGAGGTGGCCTGTGCCGGGGTGAACTTGCTCATCCGGGTGCGGATGAGCAGGAACACGAACGCGATCAGGCCGCCGGTGACGTGCAGGCCGTGGAAGCCGGTCGCCAGGTAGAACACCGTCCCGTACGCGGACGAGGGAATGGTGGTGCCCTCGGAGATGAGGCTCCGGTACTCGTTGGCCTGGCCCAGCACGAAGAACGTGCCCATCACGAGCGTGATCAGGTACCAGCGCCTGAGACCGAAGACGTCACCCCGCTCCGCTGCGAACACACCCATCTGACAAGTGAGTGACGAAGCGACGAGCACGATTGTGACAACGAGGGCGTACGGCACGTCGAGGTGCGTGGGCGGCGGGGGCCAGTGGTCCGCGTCGTTCTGTGCCTTGACCGTGAAGAACATGGCGAACAGACCGGCGAAGAACATCAGCTCGCTGCTGAGCCAGACGATCGTGCCGACGCTGACCATGTTCGGCCGGTTCAGCGAGTGCACACGCTGGCTGATTGAAGGCGCTGCTGTCGTCACGCCCGCATTATTGCCTGCCGCGAACTCCCTGGACTGATCGGGTCCACGGCGCGTCGGGGTGCGCGGGCGGGCACCTGACCACGTGCCGCGGCGGGGCCGATAGCATCGCCGCATACGCCCGAGGACCTGGTCCGATCCCGTCTCGCTCGCCGGAGGACGTTCGTCATGAGCTCGCCGCTGAAGATCCTGGTGTTCAGCCACCGGCCGGAGGTCCGGGAGACGATCATCACAGCGGTCGGCCGGCGGCCGGCCGCGGACATCGGCCGGGTCGAGTACCACGAGGCCGGGACGGTCGCCGAGGTGCTGATGGAGATGGACAGCGGCGCCGTCGACCTGGCCATTCTCGACGGCGAGGCGCAGCCGACCGGCGGCATCGGGCTGTGCCGCCAGCTCAAGAACGAGATCACCGCGTGCCCGCCGATCGTGATCGCGATCCGGCGCAAGGACGACCGATGGCTCGCCACCTGGTCGCAGGCCGACGCGGTGATCGTGCACCCGCTCGACCCGCTGGCCGCCGCCGAGACGGTGGCCGACGTGCTGCGCGACAAGCAGCTTCCCGTCTATCAGGGTTGAGAGGTCCACTCATGGGCGACCGGACCTGGCCGGCATTGCTCAACCAGCTCGTCGCCGGCAGCCATCTGACCGCCGAGGACACGTCCTGGGCGATGAACGAGATCATGTCCGGCCACGCCACCCCGTCGCAGATCGGCGGGTTCGCCGTCGCACTGCGCGCGAAGGGCGAGACGCCGGACGAGGTCGGTGGCATGGCCGAGGCGATGCTGCGCCACGCGCACCGGGTGAGCATCGACACACCGGCCGCGGACGTCGTCGGGACCGGCGGCGACCAGGCCGGCACGGTGAACATCTCCACGATGAGCGCGGTCGTCACCGCGGCGGCCGGGGTGCCGATCGTCAAGCACGGCAACCGGGCGGCGTCGTCGCAGTGTGGTGCGGCCGACGTGCTGCAGCAGCTGGGCGTGGCCATCGAGCTGCCCCCGGACGCGGTCGCGGAGTGCGTCCGCGAGGTCGGCATCGGGTTCTGCTTCGCGCCGGCGTTCCACCCCGCGCTCCGCCACGCCGGGCCAACCCGCAAGGACCTCGGCATCCCGACGGTGTTCAACATCCTCGGCCCACTGACCAACCCGGCCCAGCCGACGTCGGCCCTGGTCGGGTGCGCCAACGAGCGCCTCGCGCCGGTGGTGGCCGAGGTGCTCGCCGGCCGCGGGTTCAGCGTGCTGGTGGTCCGCGGCGACGACGGTCTGGACGAGATCACGACGACGACCACCACGACGGCGTGGGTGGCCTCGGGCGGCACGGTGCGGGTGGACAAGATCGACCCGCGGGCGCTGTCGATCGCCCCGACCACGGCGCACGACCTGGCCGGCGGTGACGCGGCGAAGAACGCCGAGGTGCTGCGCACGGTCGTCGGTGGGACGGCCGGCCCGGTGCGCGACACGGTGCTGCTGAACGCGGCAGGTGCGATCGCGGCGTTCCGCGGGTTCTCGGACGACCTGACGAGCGACCTCGCGGCCGGCATGGAGACCGCCGCACAGGCCATCGACTCGGGCCGCGCCGGCGATCTGCTGGCGAACTGGATCACCCGGTCAGCCGCACTACGCGACGCCGCCCTGGCCAGCTGACTCTGGTCCAGCACGGCGATGACCTTGCGGGGTAATGCGGATCATTGTGCGAGGTCTTGGACCGGCCAACGGTGACCTCAGGGGACCGCGACGGCACCCAGCCACCATCAACCGAGATTCCGCACCATCCGCTGGAACGCAACCAACACTTTGAATTCCGGGGCGGACTAGTCCGTGGCGTTGGGCCGCGTGTGGTACTCGAACACGAGGCCGGCGACCGACATCAGCACCAGCACGAGCCCGATCACGAGCAGCCACACCTGCCAGAACGCGAGCGCGAGCGCCGAGACGCCGCCCGACGCGGCCAGCGTCACCGGCCAGTAGCTGCCGGCGCTGAAGAAGCCGACCTCGCCCGCGCCGTCGCTGATCTCCGCGTCCGGATTGTCCTCCGGGCGGCGCTCGACGCGGCGGGCGACGAAGTGGAAGTACGAGCCGACGATCAGCGAGAGACCGCCGGTGAGGATGAGCGCGACGGTGCCGACCGGCTCCTTGGACCAGACGCCGTACACGATCGCGGACAGGATGAAGAACGACGTGGTGACGTCGAAGAGCCTGGCTTCGACCTTCATGCGATCCTCACTCTCCCGACGAGGTACGGACGTGACGGTCGGTGTCGAACGGCGAGGTGGTGTTGGCAACCGGGTTGCACAGGTCGCCGCAGCTCGAGTCCTCCTCGCCCAGCTGCGCCAGCGCCTCCGCCGCGGTGTACGGCTGGTGGGTGTCGTCGTTCATCGAGCGACGCAGGTTCATGTACCGGTCGAACCGCTCCTTGTTGAGCGCGCGGACCTCGAAGTTCATCCCCGAGTGGTAGGTCCCGCACAGCTCGGCGCAGCGCCCGACGAACGAGCCCTCGCGGTCGATCGTGTTCTGGAACGTGTTGGACTGGTGGTTCTTCTCCGGGTACGGGAAGACGTCGCGCTTGAAGTTGAACTCCGGCACGAAGAACGAGTGGATCACGTCGCGGGCGCGCAACGAGTAGTGGATCTTGGCCTCGGTCGGCAGGACGAGCAGCGGGATCTCGGTCGAGCTGCCGACCGTGGTGACCAGCGGGCCCTCTGGAGTACGCGGCGCGACCGTGGCGCCGGACGAGTCCTTGTAGTTCTCGTACTCGAACTGCCAGTTCCACTGGAAGGCCGTGACGTTGACGTTGACGTCCACGTCGTCCGGCGAGTCCTCGTGGAGCACGTAGTTCTGCGTCGTGATCGTGAAGTAGAAGAGGACGACCACGATGATCGACGGGACACCCGTGTAGATGAACTCGAGGAAGTGGTTGTACTGGAACTGCCGGGGCAGCTTGTCGCCGCGCTTGCGGTGCGCGATGACGGGCCACAGGATCAGCCCCCACACCAGCACGCCGACGATCAGCGAGGCGATCACCGACCACGTCCAGAAATCACGCATCCGGTCCGCCTGCGGCGTGACGCCTTCCGGCCAGCCGAAGCGCAGCACGTCGCCGGCCGAGCAGCCGGAGACGGTGAGCGTGACCAGTGCGGCCAGGCTCGCCAGACCGGCCAGCCGGACGGCCGGTGTGCGCCGCTTGTTGCCCACTGCGCGCCCCTCCTCAAGCTTCCTTGATCTAGTGCGGAGCCTAGCCGAGAGGCCCAGGCCACACCGCGTAGGGGCGGCCGTCGTCGCGCCAGCCATACTTGGTGCTCACGAGCACTCGACACGAGAGGTTGTGCCGGAGACGTGTGCGGTCTGCTTGGCCTGGTCTGCCCATCCGAGTCCGACGCCAACGCGAGCCGGGAGGCGGTCGCCCAGGCGATGCGCTGCCAGCGCCACCGCGGGCCAGACGAAACGGGCATCTGGTCCGGCGACGAGGTGGTCTTCGGCTTCAACCGGCTGTCGATCATCGACGTCGACCACTCGCACCAGCCGCTGCACTGGAGCCCGGAGGGCGTGCAGGAGCGCTACACGCTGCTGTTCAACGGGGAGATCTACAACTACCTGGAGCTGCGGCGGGAGCTGATCGAGCAGCACGGCGCGACCATGCGCACGAACGGCGACAGCGAGGTCATCGTCGCGCTGTACCACTACCTCGGCCCGGCAGCGGTGTCCAAGCTGCGCGGGATGTTCGCGTTCCTCATCTGGGACTGGCGGCGGCGCGTGGTCTTCGGCGCGCGCGACCCGTTCGGCATCAAGCCGCTGTTCTACTCGGCCGGCCCCGGCGGGGTGGCGTTCTCGAGCGAGAAGAAGGCGCTGCTCGAGCTGGCGCCGCGGCTGCGGGTCCCCGCCTCGCTGGACCGCACCGCCCTGCAGCACTACCTGACGCTGCAGTACGTGCCGGAGCCGGAGACGCTGCACCGGGAGATCCGCCGGATCGAGTCGGGCACCTCGTTCACCGTCTCCCCCGGCGGCCAGATCACCACCGACCGGTACTTCTTCCACACGTTCCGCCCGACCCCCATCCGCGGCAAGGACTCCCCCGAGCGCCTCTACGACGAGATCGCCGACGTCATGCGTGACTCGGTGGCCAAGCACATGCGTGCGGACGTCACGGTCGGCTCGTTCCTGTCCGGCGGCATCGACTCGACGGCCATCGCCGCGCTGGCGAAGGAGCACAACCCGAACCTGGTGACGTTCACGACGGGCTTCGAGCGCGAGGGCTACTCCGAGGTGGACGTGGCGGCGGAGTCCGCGGCGGCGATCGGCGTGAAGCACGTGGTCCGCACGGTGAGCCCGCAGGAGATGATGGAGGCGCTGCCGCTGATCGTCTGGTACCTCGACGATCCGGTGGCCGACCCGGCGCTGGTGCCGCTGTGGTTCATCGCGCGCGAGGCCCGCCGGCACGTGAAGGTCGTGCTGTCCGGCGAAGGCGCGGACGAACTGTTCGGCGGCTACACGATCTACCGCGAGCCGCTGTCGCTCGCCGCGTTCGAGAAGGTGCCCGGCGCGCTGCGCCGGGCGATGGGGTCGATCTCCACGAAGATCCCCGAGGGCACGCGGGGCAAGGACCTGCTCCGCCGCGGCGCGCTGGACCTGGAGCAGCGCTACTACGGCAACGCCCGCATCTTCCGCGACGACCAGCTGCGCGCGGTGCTGCGGACCTTCGACGAGAACGTCGGCCACACCGACGTGACGGCCGGCCCCTACCGCGAGTCGGCCGGCTGGGACCCGGTGACGCGGATGCAGCACGTGGACCTGTTCACCTGGCTGCGCGGCGACATCCTCGTCAAGGCCGACAAGATGACCATGGCGAACTCGCTGGAGCTGCGGGTCCCGTTCCTCGACCCGGAGGTCTTCAAGGTCGCGGCGAAGGTCCCGCTGGCGGAGAAGATCACCAAGGAGACGACGAAGTTCGCGCTGCGCCAGGCGTTGCGCCAGATCGTCCCCGCGCACGTGCTGAACCGCCGCAAGCTCGGCTTCCCCGTCCCGATCCGCCACTGGCTGCGCGACGAGATGTTCGACTGGGCACGCCAGATCGTCCTCAAGTCCCAGACGGACGAGGAGATCGACAAGAACGCGGTGCTGCGGCTGCTGGAGGAGCACCGGGCCGGCACGCTGGACCACTCGCGCCGGATCTGGGCGCTGCTGGTCTACATGCTGTGGCACGGGATCTTCATCGAGCGGCGCATCCAGCCCCGCGTTCCGGAGCCGCACTACCCGGTCAAGCTCTGAGAGCCCTCAGCCGCGCTGGAACCGCCAGGTCTTGCTGTCGATCGCCACGCAGAGACCGGGCGACAGCACGATGACGCGCAGCGTCCCGTCGCGCTCGTCGTAGTCGATGCCCTCGGACTCGAACTCGCCGTCGCAGCCGCTCTCCAGGGGCAGCTGCCCTAGCGAGGTCACGGTCGCGGTCACGTCCGTGGCGCCCACCGGCGCCGAGAGATCCAGCTGCAGCAGGGGTTTCGTGGTGCCGAAGAGGTCGCCCGCCGGGTCGTCCGAGGAACACAGCAGCCGGGTCTGCGACACGAAGTCACAGCCCTGGATGTCGCGCGCCGGACGGTCGAACCGGATGACCGACGCGTACGGCAGGTTCGCGCCCGGATCCGTCCAGGCGATGCCCGGCATCGGGTGCACCAGCAGCCGCTCGGTGGTGCCCCACTCCCCGGCCACCAGCCACTGCCCGTCCGGCGAGACCGCGGCGAACGAGTTGTTCGTCGCCTCCCACGGCTCGAGCTCGTGGGTGTACTCCGCCCACGAGCCGTCCGGCGCCTGCACCCGGAAGAGCTTCGCGCCGCGGTCGTCGCGCTGGTAGGGCTCCACGTAGTAGCCGTGCGCGGCACCCGGGTCGCCGACGTGGTTCCAGCC
>NZ_DATBKY010000096.1:0-2687 GCF_036555685.1 Actinophytocola sp.
CAGGTCAGACGTTGAAGCGGAACTCCACCACGTCGCCGTCCGCCATCACGTAGTCCTTGCCCTCCATGCGGACCTTGCCCGCCGCCTTGGCGGCCGCCATCGAGCCCGCCGCCACCAGGTCGTCGTACGAGACGACCTCGGCCTTGATGAAGCCGCGCTCGAAGTCGGAGTGGATCACGCCCGCGGCCTGCGGTGCCGTCCATCCCTTGTGGATCGTCCACGCGCGGGACTCCTTCGGCCCCGCGGTGAGGTACGTCTGCAGGCCCAGCGTGTGGAAGCCCGCCCGGGCGAGCGAGTGCAGGCCCGGCTCCTCCTGGCCGATCGACTCGAGCAGCTCGCGCACCGACTCCTCGTCGTCCAGCTCGAGCAGCTCCGCCTCGACCTTCGCGTCCAGGAACACCGCGTCCGCCGGCGCCACGAGCTTCTCCAGCTCCGCGCGCCGGTCAGGGTCGCCGAGCACGGTCTCGTCCGCGTTGAACACGTACAGGAACGGCTTCGTCGTCAGCAGGCTGAGCTCCCGCAGCAGCGAACCATCCACTTCGGACTGAGCGGCGAACAGCGTGCGGCCGGAGTCGAGGACCGCCACCGCCTGCCGCGCCGCCTCCAGCGCCGGCCGCGCCTCCTTGCGGGTGCGGGCCTCCTTCTCCAGCCGCGGCAGGGCCTTCTCCAGCGTCTGCATGTCCGCGAGGATCAGCTCGGTGTTGATCGTCTCGATGTCCGCCGACGGGTCGATCTGACCGTCCACATGCACCACGTTGGGGTCGTCGAACACGCGGATCACCTGGCAGATCGCGTCCGCCTCGCGGATGTTGGCGAGGAACTTGTTGCCCCGGCCCTGTCCCTCCGAGGCGCCGCGGACCAGGCCCGCGATGTCCACGAAGGACACCGTGGCCGGCACCACGCGGGCGCTCGAGAACATCTCCGCCAGCACGGCCAGCCGCGGCTCGGGCAGCGGGACCACCCCGACGTTGGGCTCGATCGTCGCGAACGGGTAGTTGGCGGCGAGCACGTCGTTACTGGTCAGGGCGTTGAAGAGGGTGGACTTGCCGACATTGGGCAAGCCCACGATCCCAAGGGTCAAACTCACTGTGGTGAGTCTACGTGCCGGCCCGGTCGCGTTCCGCGTCGCCCAACCGACCGGTAGCGAACGGGCTACCTGCGGCGACATAGACGGCGGAGGGTTGTCCGAAACGAAAGGATTAGCCCGTTTGGACGCTAGTCAGTGCGCCCCTGCTCAACAACACTCCGTGACCTCTGGCTTGCTCCGCTGACGCGAGTACCCCGACACGCTTTCGCACGAACAAAAGGATCTTTGGGATGACCCGATCTAGCTCGCGCCGCCGGCGCAGAGCCGGCGTCGGCGCGGCCTTGCTCGCCGCGTCGGTCGGCCTCGCGCTGGCCGCACTCCCCTCGAGCGCGGGCGCCGCGCCGACGCAGCCCACCGACCCGGGCGTTGGCCTCGGCAAGCAGGACCGCGAAATTGTCGCCCAGGCGCGGGAGGACGGAAAGCGCACCGTCGAACTGCAGCTGATCGCCGACAGGGGCACGCTCGACGACCTGACCCGCGCGGGCGCGACGATCCGGTACCGCGCCGACGACCTCGGCTACGTCCGCGTCGAGGTGCCGGTCGGCAAGGCCGAGGCGGTCGCGGAGCTGCCCGGCGTCGACGGCGCGAACGTCGACCGCACGATCAAGCTGGACGACCCGCGGCCGGAGGGCATCTCCGACCCGTCGCCGCAGCCCGCCCCGGGCGCGAACACCCCGCGGGTCAACCCGTACATGCCGACCGGCGACACCGGCGCGGCCCAGTTCGTCGACCAGAACCCGAAGTTCGACGGCCGCGGCGTGACCGTCGGCATCGTCGACTCCGGCGTCGACCTCGGCCACCCGTCGCTGAACACCACGAGCACCGGCGAACGCAAGATCGTCGACTGGGTCACCGCGACCGACCCGCGGTTCGCGAACGGGCGCAACCTGGACAACGACCCGACGTGGATCGACATGTCGAGCCCCACGCCGGGGCAGCCGGCGAACGTCCGCTTCGGCATCTTCAACGAGCGCGACCCGCGGCTGGCCGGTGAGCTGGGCAACGACGTCAACCGGGACGGCAACCCGGCGGGCAGCATCGGCACGTTCGGCGTCCGGTGGGACAAGTCGACCGGCGAGGTGCGCGTCGACACGAACCAGAACAAGGACTTCGCCGACGACCAGCCGATGACCGACTACAAGGTCAAGCAGGACATCGGCCGGTTCGGCACGGACAACCCCGCCACGGCGGTGTCCGAGTCGATGCCGTTCGTCGTGCAGACGAGCCCGGCGACCGACTCGGTCAACATCGGCATCGTCTCCGGTGAGCACGGCTCGCACGTGGCGGGCATCGTCGCCGGCAACAAGCTGTTCGGCGGCAAGATGAGCGGTGCCGCCCCGGGCGCGAAGCTCGTCTCGGTCCGCGCCTGCCTGTTCGTCGGCGGCTGCACCTCGCACGCTCTGGACGAGGGCATGATCTACGCGGTGCAGGAAGCCGGCGTGGACGTGGTCAACATGTCCATCGGCGGCCTGGACCTGGTCAACGAGGGCAACACCGCGCGCGAGCAGCTGTACAACCGGCTGATCGAGCAGAACGACGTACAGATCTTCATCTCCGCCGGCAACGACGGCACGGGCGTCAACACGACGAGCCAACCGTC
>NZ_DATBKY010000097.1:0-5767 GCF_036555685.1 Actinophytocola sp.
CGCCCACACCGTGGCGCTCATGTCCACCTCGGAGCGGCTGGACCCCGCGCTCGTCGGCCGGGTCGCGGACGCCGTCGCCCAGAGCACCCACGTCGACATCTACGGCATCGGCGGTAGCGCCGGCATAGCGGTCGAACTGCAGGCCCGGCTCTACCGGATCGGGATCAACGCACACGCGTGGAGCGAGGCGCACGTCGGCCTCACCAGCGCCGCCCTGCTGGGCGATTCGAGCGTCGCGATCGCCTTCTCCAATACCGGCCGCACCGAGGAGACCATCGAGATGCTGGCCCTGGCGAAGTCGTCGGGTGCCTACGCGGTCGCGGTGACCAGCGACCCGGCCTCCCCGCTGGCCCAGGTCGCCGACGCCCACCTGACCAGCCACGCGCCGGGGGAGTACCTCAAGCCCGACGACCTGTCGGCCAAGCACGCCCAGCTCTTCGTGATCGACCTGCTCTACCTCCTCGCGGCCCAACGGGACTTCTCGCGTACGACGAGCCTGCTGGCGGCCTCCGCGGCGGCCGTCGCGCCGCATCGCCGCCCGCTTCGCCCGGCGACCCGGCCACGGACCGTGCCTTCGTCGAAGGAAACCACCACAGCATGAGCGCACATCTCGCCGGCTTCTCCACCGAGGTCCGCCGTCGGCTCGACGACCTCGACCAGGAGGTCCGTGCCGGCGGCCTCGACCCGGCCATCGACCTGATCGTGTCCTCATTGCGGCGCGGGGGCGTTCTCCAGGCCTTCGGTACCGGCCACTCCCAGGCGTTCGCCATGGAGATCGCGGGCCGCGCCGGCGGGCTGATCCCGACGCACGCCATCGTGCTGCGCGACGTCGTCCTGCGCGGCAGCCGGGACGTCTCGGTGCTCAAGGGCGCCACCCTCGAGCGAGACGAGTCGGTCGTCGACGAGCTCTACGGGCTGTACACCTTCGATCCGGCCGATGTCTTCCTGATCGCGTCGAACTCCGGCGTCAACGGGTCGATCGTCGGCCTCGCCGCGCGCGCCAAGGCCGACGGCCACCCCGTCATCGCGGTGACGAGCCTGGAGCACACGAACGCCGTCAGCCCCAAGCACAGCAGTGGTAAGCGGCTCTCGGAGATCGCCGACATCGTGATCGACAACCGGGCGCCGTTCGGCGACACCACGATCGGCCTCGGCGGCGGGCTGTCCGCCGGCGCGGTCTCCTCGATCACGGCCGCGTACATCGCCCAGCTCCTCACCCTCGGTGCGGCTCAGCGACTCCGGGATGCGGGTGAGGTCCCGCCGCTCTACATCTCAGCCAACGTCCCGGGAGGTGACGCGCACAACGACGCCCTCAAGGCACGGTACGGCGAGCGCATCGCCGGCCTGGCCTGACCGCAGCAGCCATCGGCAGCCCGCAGCTGGACAAGTGCACGACCCGAGCACTCAGTAGAAGAGATCATCACGAAGGGACCCATGATGAGCCGAGAAATCGAAATCGACCGCCGGAGCCTGCTCCGTGGCGCCCTTGCGACCGCGGCGCTCGCGCCGTTCGCTGGAGCGCTCGCCTCGTGTGGCGGATCGTCCTCGAGCGGCGGTGGTGGCGCCGCGACGTCGGCCACCAACCCGTTCGGGCTCGCGAAGACCTCGAGCGTGGAGGCCGTGATTTTCAACGGCGGCTACGGCTACGACTACGTCAAGTTCGCCGCCGACCAGGTCAAGAAGCAGACGGACTTTTCGGGCGTCACGCTCAAGGTGTCGCCGTCGACGCAGATCGCCCAGCAGCTGCAGCCTCGCTTCGTCGGCGGTAACCCGCCCGACCTGATCGACAACTCGGGTGCGAACGCCATCGGGTTCAGCACCATCCAGCAGCAGCTCGAGACGCTCGACGGCGTCTTCGACGCCAACAACTACGAGGGCACCAAGATCTCGGACACGCTCTACCCGAACGTGAAGGACCCGGGCACCTTCGGCGGCAAGTTCATCGCGATGAACTACGTGATGACGGTCTACGGCATGTGGTACTCCGCCTCGCTGTTCCAGCAGAACGGCTGGACCCCACCGAAGACCTGGGACGAGGCGATAGCCCTCGGCGCCAAGGCCAAGGCCAAGGGCAAGTACCTCTTGGTCTGGGGCAAGGAGGCGGCGACGTACTACCAGACGATGGCCGTCAACTCCGCCATCAAGGAGGGCGGCGACGAGGTCCGCCTGGCGCTGGAGAACCTCAAGCCGAAATGCTGGTCGCTCCCGCAGATCCAGAGCGTCTTCCAGGCCCTTGGCCAGATGGTGCAGAAGGGCTACTTCGTCCCCGGCGGCGCCGGCACCCAGTTCACCGCCGCCCAGGCGAAGTGGAGCAACAACCAGCAGGCGATCCTCTACCCGTCCGGCGGCTGGATCGAGAACGAGATGAAGGACGCGACGAAGTCCGGCTTCGACATGACCGGTGCTCCGGAGCCGACCGTCTCCTCCAGCCCGACGATGCCGTACGCGTCGCTCCGTGCCGCTGCTGGCGAGCCGTTCATCGTGCCGTCCCAGGCGAATAACGTCGCTGGGGGCAAGGAGATCCTGCGCGCGATGCTGTCGAAGGCGGCGGCGACCAACTTCTCCAAGACCCGTCTCGCGCCGACGATCGTCAAGGGCCTGGTGCCGGCCGACGGGTTCGGGTCGACCGCGCTGGTCTCGCAGACCAAGATGCTGGACGCCGCCGGCACCAACACCTTCAACTACCAGTTCGTCGACTACTACGGCATGAACACCGACCAGCTGGTGGTGTGGAACTCGTTCCTGTCCGGCCAGACCGACGTCCCCGGGCTCACCAAGGGCCTGCAGACCATCACCGACAAGATCGCCAACGACTCATCGGTGAAGAAGCAGACCGTCACGTGACCAGCACCATGACCAGCATGCCGCCGGCTGCCGGCGGCCGGCCTCGGCCGGCCGCCCGGCAGCGCCGGATGGCGGGCCGGGGCCGGCTGAGCTTCATGGCGGTATTCCTCGGCCTGCCGCTGGCGATCTACCTCATCTTCGTGATCTACCCGTTCGGCCAGGCCCTGTACTACTCAATGACCGACTGGAGCGGCTTCACGACGACGCACAACTTCGTCGGGCTGGGCAACTTCACGAAGCTGTTCCAGGACGACATCTTCATGCGCGCGCTGGGCAACAACGTGGAGCTGGCGATCGTGGTGCCGCTCGTGACCATTGTGCTGGCGCTCGTCATCGCGATGGCCGTCACCGTGAACGGGCCTACCAGGGGCAGCATCCGCGGGATCAGCGGCTCCGGGTTCTACCGGGTCGTGTCGTTCTTCCCGTACGCCGTCCCAGCCATCGTCATCGGCCTCATCTGGGCGCAGGTGTACGACCCTTCCGCCGGGCTCCTCAACGCCTCCCTCACCAAGATCGGCCTCAGCGGGTTCGAGAACTTCGCCTGGCTCGGCGAAACACGTACGGCGATGCCGGCGTCCATGTTCGTGATCATCTGGAGCTTCGTCGGCTTCTACACGGTGCTGTTCGTCGCGGCCATCAAAGGCATCCCGGCGGAGATCTACGAGGCCGCGCGCATGGACGGCGCCGGCCGGTTCCGCACGGCCATCAGGATCACGCTCCCGCTCGTCCGGGACACCGTGCAGACGGCGTACATCTATCTCGGGATCCTGGCCCTCGACGCCTTCGTCTACATGCAGGCGCTGAACCCGAACGGCGGCCCCAACAACACCACGCTGACGATGAGCCAGGACCTCTTCAACACGGCGTTCCGGAAAGGCGAGTTCGGCTACGCCACTGCGATGGGTGTCGTGCTCGCGGTCGTGACGCTGCTGTTCGCCGCGATCGTATTCGCGATCAACCGTCTCACCGGAGGCGGCGAGAGGAGGCGGGGCCGATGACTGCCGTCGCCACCGACGAGAGAATCGTCACCGGGAACCGCAGGGCACGGACGGGCGGTGACAAGGCCGTTGAGGCCACCTCGCACGCGCTCCTGTTCATCTGGACGATCATCGTCATCGTCCCGTTCCTGTGGGTCGTGCTGTCGTCGTTCAAGACGACCAAGGAGATCCTGGCCTCGCCGTTCTCACTGCCGGCGCACTGGAGCTTCGACAACTACGCTCATGCGTGGACCGACGCCGGGATCCGCCAGTTCTTCCTGAACACGGTCATCGTGGTGGGTGTCGCCCTCGTGCTCGTCATGTTGCTGGGAGCAATGTGCGCCTACGTGCTCGCGCGGTTCACGTTCCCCGGTGCACGGTTCATCTACTACCTGATGCTCGCGGGGCTGACCTTCCCGATCTTCCTGGCGATCGTGCCGCTGTTCTTCGTCCTGAAGAACATCGGGCTGATCAACACCCTGCCTGGGCTGATCATGGTGTACGTCGCGTTCGCCCTCCCGTTCACGGTGTTCTTCCTCTACGCGTTCTTCAGGTCCTTGCCGGGCGACGTGTACGAGGCGGCGCTGATTGACGGCGCCGGGGAGTGGCGGGCCTTCTTCCGGATCATGCTGCCGATGGCGCGGCCCGGCATTGCCGCCGTCGCGATCTTCAACTTCCTCGGACTGTGGAACCAGTTCCTGCTGCCGGTGGCGCTGAACACCGACCAGAGCAGGTATGTGCTGACCCAGGGGATGGCGAGTTTCGCCTCGCAGGCCGGCTACGCGGTCGACTTCGGGGCGCTCTTCGCCGCGGTCGTCATCACGGTCGTGCCGGTGCTGATCGTGTACGTGATCTTCCAGCGGCGGCTGGAGGGGTCGGTGTCCCGGGGCACGTTCCGCTGACCTTTGGGTGCCCAGACGCGGGTTCGCGGTTAATGCTCGACAGCGCCTCGAGAGCATCCTCCAGCGGGTGGAGTGGTCAATCACCTCACCCGTCACCGGTGCCACCTGTGTCGGTCATCCGGAAGTCGAGATGCGCGGGGAGTGGGGCGCCCGGATGCAGCGCGTCCCAGACCTCGCCGAGGACCGTGTCTCCCTCCGCGAGATCATCGACGACCAGCGACTCCATGATCCCGGCGGCACACTCGCGCTCCCCCTCGGCCAGCCGCGCCCGGGCCTCCAGCAGCCGGGTCCGGCCGTGTTCGCGCATCGCAGGGTCCAGGGCCGCGATGGCGTCCAGGCAGTCACCTGGCCGTCCGGCGGCGAGCAGCCGCTCGAGTTGCTCCACGGCCAGCCCGCGGCAGTCCGGTCGGAGCCGCCGGGCCCGCGCGTACAGGTCGCACGCGCGATCATCATCGGCCAGGAGCGCCAGCCCTCGCAGCGCCCACGGGTTCTCGCGCGCGGCCAGGCTCGCGCCGTACTGCTCAGCGGCACGGCCTGGCTCGCCCCGCACGTGGGCGTTCACGGCGCGGGCCAGGTGCACCCACTCGGAGTCCGGCGCCTCCTCGAGGACGGCGCGCCAGCGGTCGGAGACCGGCGGCACCGGCAGCCGGTGGGCCGATTTCGCGAGTCCTTCGGTGTCATCGTCGAGCAGGTGGCGTGCCGGGAAGCTGTCGTCGTCGACCGGTGGGAACGGCAGTGCCCGGGGCGGTACGGCCTCCGGAAAGGCCCGGAGCCTGAGCTCGACATGACCCCAGCCGGACCCGGCGCTCACCTGCTCGGCGACCGCGGCGTCGGCCACCTCAGTGAGCCAGCGCTCGTGGATGGCCTCGAGATGGTCGGGATCCGTCGCCCCATGCACGGCTGCCTGCGCGGCCGCACACGCCTCGGCATATCCGCCCGCCACCGCTCCCGGGTCCAGGTCGACGCCACCGAACGCCTCGGTCCACGACACGCTCCCCCCGCCAGGCAGCCGGTCATGCTCGAGCTGCGTCGGGCACCATCCCG
>NZ_DATBKY010000098.1:0-23511 GCF_036555685.1 Actinophytocola sp.
TGCTACTGGAAGCGCTGGACCCGCGTCCAGGACGTCACGCTCGCCATGCGCGTGCGCGGCGGCGGCCGCGTCGAGGTGTACCGCTCCAAGCTGAACGGCGACATCGCCCACGTGACCGGCGAGCCCGTGCACCCCGAGGAAGGCTGGCGGACCCTCGAGTTCCGCGTCAGCCTCGCGCCCTTCGAGGACGGCGGCTGGATCTGGTTCGACGTGTTCACCGAGAACGAGACGCTCGAGATCACCGACACCGTCTGGCTCGCCGACGAGCCGCTGCCCAAGCAGAAGGTCGCGGTCGGCATCACCACGTTCAACCGCCTCGACGACTGCGTGAAGTCGCTCATCGCGCTCGGCGAGGACCCGGCCGTCCTTGACGTGATCAGCAAGGTCTACGTCGCCGACCAGGGCAGCCGCAAGATCCGCGAGCACGAGCGCTTCGGCGAGGCGCAGAAGGCGCTCGGCGACCGGCTCGAGGTGATCGAGCAGGCCAACCTCGGCGGCGCGGGCGGTTTCACCCGCGCCCTCTACGAGGCGGTCGACCACACGCAGCCCGGCTTCGTCGACCAGATCCTGCTGATGGACGACGACATCGCCCTGGAGCCCGACTCGATCCTGCGGTCCAACGCGTTCGCCCGGGCCGCGAAGAAGCCGGTGATCGTCGGCAGCGAGATGCTGAACCTCCAGGCTCGCTCGCGGCTGCACACGAACGGCGAGGTCGTCGACCTGAACGCGTTCGTCTGGCGGCGCGCGCCGGGCGCGGTGTGGGACCACGACTTCGCCACGAAGTCGCTGCGCGAGAGCCGCGAGCTGCACAGGCGCATCGACTCCACCTACAACGGCTGGTGGATGTGCCTGTTCCCGCGCGAGGTCGTGGAGCGCAACGGGCTGCCGCTGCCGCTGTTCATCAAGTGCGACGACGCCGAGTACTCGCTGCGCGCGCTCGCCAAGGGCATCCCGACCGTGACGCTGCCCGGCTCGGCCGTCTGGCACGAGCCGTGGACGGACAAGAGCGACACGAAGGACTGGACGGTCTACTTCCACCTGCGCAACCGGCTCGTCATGGCCGCGCTGCACGCGCCGGGCGACATGCGCAAGATGCTGCTCGCGCAGGGGATGCGCACGACGGCGCGGCGGCTGCTGTCGATGGAGTACTCGACGGTCGCGCTCGAGATGAAGGCGGTCGAGGACTTCATGGCCGGCCCCGACCGGCTCTTCGACATGCTCGCGACCGCGCTGCCCGAAGTCCAGCGGATCCGCAAGGAGTACACCGACGCGCAGTTCCAGCCGTCGGCCGGCGACTACCCGCCGCCGACGTTCGACATGGCCCGTGCCGAGCAGATGCTGCGCCCGCCGGCGAGCCGCCGGAAGATCGCGCTGCGGGCGGGCAAGGCCGTGCTGCACAACCTGCGAACCCCGGCGGAGTCGGCGACCGAGCGGCCGCAGATCAACATCCCGGCACACGGCGCCCGGTGGTTCCTGCTGGGCAACCTCGACAGCGCGACGGTGTCGAACGCGGACGGCAGCGGTGTCGCGTTCCGGCGGCGGGACCCGAAGCTGTTCCGGGAGCTGTCCGCGCGGGCCGCGCAGAACTACCGCAAGCTCATCGCGGAGTGGCCCAAGCTGGTCGAGCAGTACCGGGCCGCGCTGCCCGAGCTCACCTCGGTCGCGGCCTGGCGCAAGTACTTCGACAGCTGAGCAGGAAAACACTGAGGGCCACCCGATTCGCCGAGCCGGGTGGCCCTCAGTGGTGCGATGGGATGATCAGACCGCGCGAACGCCGGTGGCCTGCGGGCCCTTCTGGCCCTGGCCGATCTCGAACTCCACGCGCTGGTTCTCGTCCAGGCTGCGGAAGCCCGACCCCTGGATCTCCGAGTAGTGGACGAAGACGTCAGCGCCGCCGTCGTCCGGGGCGATGAAGCCGAAGCCCTTCTCAGAGTTGAACCACTTCACAGTTCCCTGTGCCACTACGTACTCCTGAACAGCAAAAGTGCAAAAGCCGCCGCGGGTTGCGACAACTCTGGCCGCGTTCCGCGAGCGTGTGAACCACGAACCCAAAATAACGACCGGGGCACAGTGAACCACACGCACGCTTGTCCATGCACTGGAAGGGTTGCGGCTGATCACGCACTGGTAGACGCTCGTACGGTGAGCGAGATCGCTAGTGACCAGTCCGGATACATCGCACTCGACCTCGACGACGCCGGTGTGTCGGTCGACCTGCCAAAACCCTCTCACCAGGAAGATCAGGTCTACGGCGTCCCATACCGCCCGGTCGAGTTCCGCGACGACGACCTCCCCACCGCCCTCGAGCGCTCCGCCGCGTGGCTGCGCCGGACGCAGGAGTGGCTGGGTGAGCCCGTCGACGTGATCGCGATTCATCTCGACTACGACGACAGTGAGGACTCCCCGTACTACGACGTGAAGCTGCTCTGCAACGAGGAGGACCTGGCCGGCGCCCCCATCGCGATGCGCTCGGTCAAGGACGACGACTAGGGCCGCGAACAACCGCCTGGCCGTCCCGTTCGCCGGAACGCGACCGACACCTCGACTTCCGGGGAAGGCGGGCCAGTCACTCCCTGGGCGTGGCGTGTGTGACCAGCGCGGCACGCCGGGCCCACACGTCCGCCCAGGACCCGTCCCAGCGCAGCACGGCCACGGCCGACGTCTTCAGCTCGACCCGCTCACCGCAGAGCGTCTCCACCAGCTCGGTGAGCCCCGGGTTGTGCCCGACCAGCGCCGCGGTGCCGACCTCGTCGTCGAGCTCCTCGACGACCGACATCAGCTCCCGCGGTCCGGCCGCGTAGATCCGCTCGTCGTAGCGGGCCCTGACCTTGGG
This sequence comes from Actinophytocola sp., assembly GCF_036555685.1. Lineage (GTDB taxonomy): Bacteria > Actinomycetota > Actinomycetes > Mycobacteriales > Pseudonocardiaceae > Actinophytocola. Next base: position 2,834 of record NZ_DATBKY010000098.1, read on the forward strand.
CTCGAGCCCGGCGGACGCGAGCCGCCAGGTCTGCCGCGCCCGAGTGGCCGGCGAGCAGACCACGAGGTCGAGCCCCTCGACGTGGTCCGCGAGCCACCTGCCGATCAACGGTGCCTCCCGCCGGCCGCGCTCGTTGAGCGGCCGCTGTTCGTCTGGCGTCGCCTGCTCCCAGTCCGACTTCGCGTGCCGGATGACGACGAGAGTCCGGGCCATCAGAACCACCGTTCCAGCACCTGCGCCACCCCGTCCTCGGAGTTCGGCGCCGTCACCTCGTCCGCCGCGGCCAGCACGGCCTCGTGGGCGTTGGCCATGGCCACCCCGTGCCCGGACCACCGCAGCATCTCCACGTCGTTCGGCATGTCCCCGAACGCGACGACCCGACCGGCCGGCACGCCGAGCAGCTCGCACACCTCGGCCAGCCCGGTCGCCTTCGTGACGCCGGCCGCCGAGAGCTCGATCAGCCCGCGGTCGGTCGAGTACGTGACCTCCAGGCCGGAGCCGTTCAGCACCGAGTGCGCAGCCCGGGCGAGCTCACCGCTGGACAGCTCGCGGTGCCGGATCAGCAGCTTGGTGGCCGGGTGGCCCAGCACCTCGGCAGTCGGCACCTCGTTGTTCTCCGCGTCCATCCCGCTCTCCGTCCCGGCCGGGTTGCCCCACGGGTTGCGGAAACCCGGCTCGGTCGCGAAGACCGCGGTCGAATCCGAGTGGACGGGAGTGCGCTCCGCGGCCACCCGGATGTCCGGCAGCAACCGGCGCAGCGCGTGCGTGAAGTCGTTCAGCTGGACCGGGTCGACGTCGCGGGCGGACACCACGCGATCCGCGCCGAGGTCGACGACCGCCGCGCCGTTGCTGCACACCGCGTAGCCGGAGAGCCGTGCGGCCCGCGCGATCGGCGTCACCCAGCGCGGCGGGCGGCCGGTCACCAGCACGAACGGCGTGCCCGACGTGAGCACCGCGTCGATCGCCGCGATCGTCCGCGGCGTCACGTTCTCCAGCGGGTCGAGCAGCGTCCCGTCGACATCGGAGGCCACCAGCTTGGGTCTGTCCACGAATCCATCTTCCCTGCTGCGTGCCGGTTCCTTCGACTACGGTGCGTTTCGTGAGCTACGGACCACAGCCGGGCTACCCGCAGCAGCCCCAGTACGGACCGCCGCACGGCTACGGACCGCCGCAGCGGTACGGCCCGCCGGGCACGGCCATGGCGTACGTCTGTGCGGTGCTGTTCCTCGTCTGCGGTGTTCTCGCGTTGATCACCGCGATCGTGAGCTGGGACGGCAGCACCGACAACGTCGACCTGCTCGTCGCGACCGTCGGCGCCGCGTTCAGCGACGACGTCACCGGCAACATCGACTTCGCCATCTCGGTCACGATGACGGTCGCCTGCTCGACCCTCGTGTTCGCGCTGATCCTGTTCGCCCGCCTGGACTTCGTGCGCTGGGTCCTCGGCTTCATCGGCGGCGTGGTGACGATCTACTACGTCTACGCGATCATCAAGATCCTTTCCGACGGCGGCGGCGAGTTCATCGCGATGGTCGTGGTGTCGTTCGTGTCGTGGGCCGCCGCGACCGTGCTCGTGCTGCTGCCCGCCACCGGCCGCGCCATGCGCGGCTACCAGCGCAAGCTCCAGTACCCGCAGCAGCCGTACCCGCCACAACAGATGGGCTACCCGTACTGATGCGTGTCGGCATCGTCATCCTCCCCGAGTACCGCTGGCTGCTGGCCGAACCGAAGTGGCGGGCGGCCGAGACGTACGGCTTCGACCACGCCTGGACCTACGACCACATCGGCTGGCGCTCGCTCGTCGACGGCCCGTGGTTCGACGCCGTGCCGACGCTGACCGCGGCCGCCATGGTCACCCGCCGGATCCGGCTCGGCACGATGGTCGCCTCGCCGAACTTCCGCCACCCCGTGCCGTTCGCGCGCAGCCTGCTCGCGCTCGACGACATGTCCGGCGGCCGGTTCACGCTCGGCGTCGGCGCGGGCGGCATCGCCGGGTACGACAACGAGGTGCTCGGCGGCGAGACACTGCCGCCGAAGCCGCGGGTGGACCGGTTCGAGGAGTTCGTGACCCAGCTCGACTCGCTGCTCACCAGCGAGCGGACCTCGATCCGCGGCGAGTACTTCACCTCGGTCGACGCCCGCTCCGCGCCCGGTTGCGTGCAGCACCCGCGGCTGCCGTTCGTCGTGGCCGCCAACGGTCCGCGCTCGATGCGCCTCGCCGCGCGGTTCGGCCAGGGCTGGGTCACCAGCGGCCGCCCCGAGGACCACCACGACGAGACCGGCGAGGCGTGGTGGCGCGGTGTCGGCGAGCTCGCGAAGCGGTTCGACGAGCTGGTGGACGGAGCCGCGCACGTGCGCCGCCACCTGTCCGTGGACGCCGGCCCGGCCTACTCGCTGTCCAGCCTGGAGTACTTCCGCGAGGCGCTCGGCCGCGCGGAGGCGGCCGGGTTCACCGACCTCGTCGTGCACTGGCCCCGGCCGGACGGCGTGTACGCGGGGCGGATGAACGTGCTGGAGAAGGTCGCGGCGGAGGTGCTCGCCCGCCGTTAGGCTCGTCTCCGTCGACACATGAGGGCGGCGGGGCATGGCCGGCACATCGTGGAACAGGGTCGCGCTCGGCGCGCTCGCGGTTCTCGCCGCCCTGGCCGTGCTGCTCGTCGTGACCGACGACCCCGCCCCGGACCCACGCCCGCCCGCGCCACCCGAGCCGCCGCGGCTGCTGTTCGGCGGCGCGCTGTGGACCATGCCGGGCGGGTTGTCGCAGACCCCGGGCAGCCCCGGCGTCCGCGACGGGCTGGCGCTCGTCTCGCAGGACGGGGTGACGCTGGTGGAGCTGGCCACCGGGATGCCGCGCTGGCACGTGCTCGCCGGCGAGCGGCTGGCCGGCAGCGCGGACACGTACTCGAGCGGCGGGACGCTCCTCGGCTCGGGCGTGCTGGTCCGCACCCGCAGCGGGATCGCCGTGCTGTCGCGCGCGGACGGCACCGTGCGGTGGCGTGCCCCGGTCCACGCCGGCGCCGGTGAGCGGTACGTGCCGGTTGCCGCCGACGACCGGGTCGTGCTGGTCACCATCGGCCCCGTGCGCGGGGGCGCGCCGCGGGTGATCGCCTTCGACACCGCCACCGGGCGGCAGCGCTGGCTGCGGGCCGGCCTGACGCCGTACTCGATCGCGGGCCCGGTCGTGGTCGGCGTGACACCGCCCGGCACGGTGGCCGCGTGGCACCTCGCCGACGGCACGCCGGCCTGGACGCTCGCCGGCTTCACCGCCGCCCGCGTCGCGCTGACCGCGGGCGGCGCCGTGCTCGTGGAGGGCGACGCCGGTGGCGCGCGGCCGGTCCGGCGGGTGGTCGCGGCGGCGACCGGCGAGGTGCTGGCCGACCTCGGCGGCGACCCGCGCACCGGGCCGTGCGCGGCGGACACCGGCACGCTGATCGCCTGCCCGCGCGCCCGCGGTTCCGGCGACCTCGTGTTCGAGACCTACGACGTCGGCGCCGGGCGGGTCGGCACGGTCGCGAGCCACCAGCAGCCGCGCGCGGTCTGCCTGGTCGCGCGGGACCGGCTCTTCGGCGCGTCCGAGCGGTCGTACTTCGCCGTGACCGGCCGCGGCCGGCCCGTCGCGGACCACCTGCCCGGCCGCCCGGTCGCGGTCAGCGGCGACTACCTGGTCCTGCGCGGCGACGGCGGCGACCCGCCACTCACCTCGGTGTACCGGATGAGGAAGTGACCCAGCACACGGAACGCCCGGGGGCGCCCAGGCGTCTGTTTGATCGAGGCGTCACGCCGGAGGGATCCAAGGGGCAAGGGTGTAGGAAGCCAGAACCCCCGTACCGCGACGGTACGGGGGTTCTCGCGTGTCCGGGCGGGTAACCGGGCGTCATGGCCAGCCAGCGCGACACCGTCCGGAAACTGCTCGACCTCGCCGGCCGCACGTACGCGGAAGAGGCCGGCATCAAGCTGGCCGACAAGCCGTCGCCGCTGTATCGCCTGCTCGTGCTCAGCGTGCTGCTGTCCACCCGCATCTCCGCGGACATCGCGGTCGCCGCGGCCCGGGAGCTGCGCAGGTACGGCACGCCACGCAAGATGCTCGACGCCACCTGGCAGGACCGGGTCGACGCCCTCGGCCGCGCCCACTACGTCCGCTACGACGAGAGCACCGCGACCGCGCTCGGCGACGGCGCCCGGCTGCTGCTCGACAAGTACCGCGGTGACCTGCGCGAGCTTCGCGAAGGCGACCCGCGCGCGGACCTGCGGGACTTCCCCCGCCTCGGCCCGGTCGGCGTGGACATCTTCTGCCGCGAGGCGCAGCTCGTCTGGCCCGAGCTGCGGCCCTACCTGGACCGCAAGACCCTCGACGGCGCGAAGCGGGTCGGGCTGCCCGAGGATCCGAACAAGCTCGCCGGGCTCGTGCGCGGCGACGAGCTGGTCCGGTTGTCCGCCGCGCTGGTCCGCGTCGCGCTCGACAAGAAGCTCGCCGAGCAGGTGCGTGAGGGATGAACGCGGGGCGCAGGTAACCTGGCCCTCCGTGAGCGCACCGGTGGACGACGCAAGCAACTACTCCGGCTACGACCTGGTCGTCGTGGGGTCCGGGTTCTTCGGCCTGACCATCGCCGAGCGGGTCGCGACCCAGCTGGACAAGCGGGTCCTGGTGCTGGAGCGCAGGCCGCACATCGGCGGGAACGCCTACTCCGAGCCCGAGCCGGAGACCGGCATCGAGGTGCACAAGTACGGGGCGCACCTGTTCCACACGTCCAACAAGCGGGTCTGGGACTACTGCAACCAGTTCACCGCGTTCACGAACTACCAGCACCGTGTCTTCGCCAGGGTGCGGGACCAGGTCTACTCGTTCCCGATGAACCTGGGCCTCATCAACCAGTTCTTCGGCAAGTCGCACACCCCGGACGAGGCGCGCGAGCTCATCGCCAAGCAGGCGTCCGAGTTCAAGACCGAGGACGCGCAGAACCTCGAGGAGAAGGCGATCTCGCTGATCGGCCGCCCCCTCTACGAGGCGTTCATCCGCGGGTACACGGCCAAGCAGTGGGAGAGCGACCCCAAGGAGCTCGGCGCCAACATCATCACGCGCCTGCCGGTCCGCTACACGTTCGACAACCGGTACTTCAACGACACCTACGAGGGCCTGCCCGTCGACGGCTACACCGCGTGGCTGGAGAAGATGGCCGCGCACCACAACATCGACGTGCGGCTGAACGTCGACTACTTCGACGTCCGCGAGCACATCCCGGCCGGCACCCCGACCGTCTACACCGGACCGCTGGACCGGTACTTCGACTACGAGGCCGGCCGGTTCACCTGGCGCACGGTCGACTTCGAGTCCGAGGTCGTGGCCACCGGTGACTTCCAGGGCACCTCGGTCGTCAACTACAACGACGAGGACGTGCCCTACACCCGGATCATCGAGTTCCGGCACTTCCACCCGGAGCGCAAGCACTACCCGGGCGACAAGACCGTCGTGTTCCGGGAGTTCTCCCGCTTCGCCAAGGACGACGACGAGCCGTACTACCCGATCAACACCCCGGAGAACCGGGAGAAGCTCGAGCACTACCGCGAGCTGGCCAAGAAGGAGGCCAAGGAGCGCAACGTGATCTTCGGCGGCCGGCTCGGCACGTACAAGTACCTCGACATGCACATGGCGATCGGCTCCGCGCTGTCGGTCTTCGACAACAAGGTCGCCCCGCACCTCACCGGGGGCGCGCCCCTCGACGGCTCCCTGGACGGCTGATGGCCACGGTCACCGACGCAACCCACCGGGCACCCGCCCACCGGTCCATCGCCGAGCCCGGCACGCCGCCGGCCGAGCCGGAGCGGTCGGTCGAGATCGCCGCGCTCGCCCGCGTGCAGCGCACGATCGGCAAGCCGCGCGTGGTCCGCGCGGCGCGCGGGCTGTCGCTCTTCGGCGAGCACAGCGCCGGCTGGTTCGCGCTGGGGCTCCTGGGTGCGGCGGTCGACCGCAAGCGCCGCCGGGACTGGCTGACCGCAGCCACCGGCGTGGTCGCCGCGCACGCCGCGTCGATCGCGGTCAAGCGCGTGGTCCGCCGGCAGCGCCCGATCGACGACTCGGTCGAGGTGCTGGTCGCCACGCCGAGCTCGCTGTCGTTCCCGTCCTCGCACGCCACCTCGACGACGGCCGCGGCGGTCGTCTACTCCGGGCTGACCGGACGCAACCTCGTGCCGGTCGTCGTGCCGCCGATGCTGGTGTCCCGCCTCGTCCTCGGCGTGCACTACCCGACCGACGTCCTGGCCGGCTCGGTGCTCGGCGCGGTGGTCGGCGGGCTCGTCCGGCGCCGGCTGAAGAGCAGGCGAGCGAGGAGGCGAGAGCCGTGAGCAGCACTGCGGAGAGCACACCGGGGGAGGCCCCGGTGACACCCGGCACGCCGGCCGGCGAGAAGTCGGCAGGGCTGGTCCGGGGCGTTCTCCGCACCGTGCGCCCGCGGCAGTGGGTGAAGAACGTCCTGGTCCTCGCGGCGCCCTTCGCGGCGTACGCGGCCGACCCGGTCTTCCACCCCGAGGTGGTGCTCGACGCCGGCATCGCGTTCGTGGCGTTCTGCCTGGTCGCCTCCGGCGTCTACCTGATCAACGACGCGATCGACGTCGAGGCCGACCGCGCGCACCCGACCAAGCGCAACCGGCCGATCGCGGCCGGCATCGTGCCGGTCCAGGTCGCGTACGGCCTCGCGGGCGTGCTGTTCGCGGCCTCGTTCGCGGTGTCGCTGCTGTCGAGCTGGCGGCTGCTCGTGGTGATCGGCGTGTACGCCGCCGTGCAGATCGGCTACTGCCTGGGGCTCAAGCACCAGCCGGTGATCGACCTGTGCATCGTCGCCTCGGGCTTCCTGCTGCGCGCGATCGCCGGCGGCGCGGCCGCCGAGCTGCCGCTGTCGCAGTGGTTCCTGCTGGTCACGGCGTTCGGGTCGCTGTTCATGGTGGCCGGCAAGCGGTACGCGGAGATCGTGCTCTACGAGCGCACCGGCGCGGCGATCCGGCCGTCGCTGTCGAAGTACTCGGCGAGCTACCTGCGCTTCGTATGGGCCACGTCCGCCGCGATCATGATCATGGCCTACGCGCTCTGGGCGTTCGAGATCCGCCAGCGCACCGGCACGAACTCGGTATGGGCGGTCATCTCGATCGTCCCGTTCGTCGTGGCCGTGCTGCGCTACGCGGTCGACGTCGACGGCGGCAACGCGGGCGAGCCGGAGGACATCGCGCTGCGCGACCGCGTGCTGCAGGTGCTCGGCCTGTCCTGGGTCGGCTGCGTCGCGCTATCGGCGTTCCTGTAGCCGGTCGGCGATCCGGCTGAGGTGCTCGAGGCCGGCCAGCAGCGGGCCGCGCCGCAGCCGCGGGCCCAGCGACAGGAACAGCGTGGCGCCGTCGCAGCGCACCACCCGGAACCGGCGCGAGCACACGAGTGTCTCGAGCCCGGGCGGCGCGCCACGCACGCTCCCGGTCAGCCGGCCCGTCCGCGCCTCGAACCGGGGCACCGCGGACCCGGCGTCGAACGGCGGCGGGACGACGTGCAGCTCGAGTGACGCCCGCCGCCGCGTGGCGACCTGTGCGTGGTCCCCGCTGCTCAGCTGGTCGCTCCGGACCTGCGACGCCAGGAAGGTGCGACCCCGGAACGCGCCGCTGATGACCACGTCCGCGCGCCAGGGCGACGCGGTCGGCTCGCCGAACGGGCCCGTCCGGTAGCCCTCCCGGAGGTGCCGCCAGCCCCCTTGCCGCAGGTAGTCCCAGCCCTCGCGCCGCCGCTGCCGCACCTGTTGCTCGAACTCGGCGCGCGCACCCCCGCCGCCCGGCTGCTCGGCCTGCCAGCCGTACCGGCGCAGCAGCCCGTCGAGCAGCAGGTGCCGGAAGACGAGCGCGGCCAGCCAGCGCCACAGCAGCCAGCAGACGAACCCCACGAACAGAACCGCGAGGGTCCACGCCGGCCAGCCCCAGGTCGCGATGAGGTCCATCTAGATCGAGAGGTCGGCCTCGGTCTCCTCCTGCGACTGGCTCTCGCCGGTGGTGCCGTAGTCGACGGCGTTCACGCCGTTGTTGACGTTGCGCGCCACGTTGCCCAGGTTGCTGTCCGTGCCGGTCACCTTGACCTCGCCCCGCGCGGTCGACGCGGCCTTCTCGCCGAGCCGCTGCGGGAACGTCTTGACGTTGTCGAAGTCGTCGAGCAGCTTGCCGCCACGTTCGCGCGCGCCGAGCTTGCTCTGCATGCGCGTGGTCTGCGCGAACGTCTTCGACGCGGAGCCGGCCTGCTTGAAGAAGTCCTTGGTCTTCGCCATCAGGGTCTTCAGCTTCTCGAGCAGGTCCTTGAGCATGTTGAGCAGCTTCTGCAGCTTGCTGACCTGCTTGGTCGCCTTCGCGGTGGTCGTCGCGCCCTTGGCGAAGGTGCCCGACCACGCGGCCGCGATCGAACCGCCGAACGTCGGCGCGGCGGCCGCGATCGCGGGGATCCAGATGAGGATCAGCCACTCGACGAACTCGGTGAGCAGCGCCTTGATGAAGTCCTCGATGACCGTCATGATCATGCTCGAGATCTGCAGCAGCTGGGCGACGTCGCCGGACTGGCCGGCGGTGCCCTGGATGCCCGTGGCGAACCGCTCGAGGCGGGCCTTCGCGGCCTCCTTCGCCTCGCCGGTCCACGTCTTGAGCGCGTCCTCGGCGGTCTGCAGGAACTTCCCGGCGTACTGCTCGAGGCCCTGGCCGATCTTGTTGAAGTTGCCTGCCGCGTTCAGCAGCGCCGGCCCGTCGCCGGACACGAAGTGGATCAGGTCCTGCAGCGGCTGGACCACGGTGATGAGGAAGTTCAGGCCCTGCCCGATGAGCCAGCCGAGCGGGTCGGTCGCGATCCCGCTGGCCGTGTCCTTGCAGGACTGGATGAACGCGGCGGACGCCGCCGCGGTGCCGCGCAGGTCGCCCCCGTCGAGGGCGATGCCGGCCGAGACCAGCCCGCCCACGACCGGGAGGCCGCGGGCGACCTTCTCGCCGTAGCCCATCTCCTTGTTGATGGTGATGCCGCTCAGATCTCCGTGGATGGCTTCGCCGGCCATGCTCAGTTACCTCCCGGGGCGGACCCGAGCTGGGCCGCAGCGTCGTCGAAGACCTTCGCGATGTTGTCCTCGATGGTCTGGTACGTGTCCGCGGTCTCGGTCATCTTCGCCGAGCCGGACTGCAGTCCCTCGGACATGTCGTTCAGCAGGTTGTGCAGGTCGGTCAGCATCTCGGTGTACTTCGAGTGCACGAAGAGGCCGACGATGCCCCACGACTCGTTGCCGACGTCGGCCTGCGAGACCAGCCCGTCGACCTCGGAGACCAGCGCCTTGTCGTCGGCGAGCTTGCCGGAGTAGTCCCGCACCCCGCCGACGTTCACCTCGAAACCTTCGCCACCGGGCATGTCAGCGGTCCTCCTCGTCCCAGACGCTCTTCAGGAATGAATCGGCCGCTGAGTCCCCGCCCGGGGCGGCCGGTGGGCGTGCCGGCGTGTCACGGAAGACGATCGACTCCTCCGCCTCGCCGACCTGGGCCGGCGGCCGCGCGGCGGTCTCCTGCTCGACCCGCTTGCGCAGCTCCTCCACGGGCTGGCCGGTGACCTGCGACTGCGTCTCCAGCACCTGCTCCAGGACAGGGGCGTCCCCGCCCGCGTACTCCTGCACGATCACGGCCTGCTTGCGCGCCGCCTCGGCGACGGCCTCGCGCATGGTCGCCATGACCACGGCGCCGAGGCGCTGCGAGCCGAGCTGCATCGCGGTCTCCGTGAACCGGATGTCCTGGATCGAGCCGCCGACGCCGGCGACCACGGTCACCGCGCGGTCCGGCGAGGAGACGCTCACCTCGAGCGCGGCCAGGTCGCCCTGCATCCCCGCGATGTTCTCGAACCGGCTGTCGACGTTCTGCAGCTTCGACTGGAAGCTCTCGAACTCGGCGAGCAGCTGTTCGAACTCAGCACTCATCACGCCTCCTCCTGTGCGTGCCCCGACGGTGCGTGCCTGACATCATGGACCATTGCGCATTCGATCCGGTTCCGTGCGGCCTTCTCGAATATCTTTGGACGTTCATAAGAAACAACGGGTTCCCGCAGCTCAGGGTTCAATCTCCAGGCCCCGCAGCACCTCGCGGCACCGCCGGTCGGCAAGGCGGGTGGTCTCCGGCAGCCGGAAACAATTCGCGAGTGCGAGCACGTACCGGCAGGCGGACGCGAGATCGATCCGGTGCCCGACGGACACGAAGACCGGCTTCACGCCCGCCCGCGTCCGCAGCGCGACGCCCACCTCCTCGCCGTCGAGGACCAGCGGGCTGGTGGCACCGCGGCCGGGCCCGGGCGGGTCGAACCGGCCGAGCGGGGTCTTCGCGACGCCGATGGCCGGGAGCCCGGTGACGACGCCGAGGTGGCTCGCCAGGCCGAACCGGCGCGGGTGCGCGACGCCGTGCCCGTCGGCGACCAGCAGCTCCGGCGGCTCGGCGAGCCGGCCCAGCGCCAGGAGCAGCGTGGGCAGCTCGCGGAACGCGAACAGGCCGGTCTGGTACGGGAACGTGGCCTCGCCGACCGCGGTGGCCGCGCCGACCTCCGCTCCGGTGGCGAGGTCGACGGTGACGGCGGCGGCCACGACGGTGTTCGAGCCGGTGTCGGTGTCCGTGCCGGTCGCGTAGGCGACGTCGAGGCCCGTGGCGGTACGCGGGGCGAAGCCCGCCGGTGCCACCCGCTCGACCCGGGGCGCGAGGGCGCGCTGGAGGCGGACGGCCTCGCGGGGATCGATGCCGCTCAGCTCGGCTTCGCGACCTTGCTCGGGTAGTAGCGGGTCACGCGGCCGCCTCGTGCGGTGAACCATTGCTCGAGCTCCGCCCCGTCCAGCAGCGACCGCTTGCCGCGGAAGATCACCGAGATCGGGCCGAGGACCGTGCCGGTGAACCCCGTGACGTCGGCCGAGTCGAGGACCGTGTTGCGCAGCACGGTCCGCTCCGCGGTGACGCCGGTGAGGTTGGCGTGCGCGAGCGTCGTGCGGGTCAGCAGCACCTCGGTGAGGTTCGCGCCGGCCAGATCCGCCTCGGTGAAATCGGCCCGGTTGAACTCGGCGGCGGTGAAATCGACGTGGCGCAGCCGGGCCTTCCAGAAATTCGACTCACGGCCGAACGCCTTTGTGAAATCGGCGCCGGACAGATCCGCCTCGGAAAAGTCCACGCCCTCGCAATGCGCCCCGGCGAGAACGGAATTTCGCATCGCCGACCGGCTCAGCCGCGCTCGGGTGAGCCAAGCGTGTGCGAAATCCCCGCCGGACAGGTCCGCGCCGGAGAAGTCCAGGTCCGGCCCGCGAAAGGCGCCCTGCGGACTCGCCAGCCAGCCGCGCAGCTCCTGCGCGGCGGCCTCGTCGGCCGGCCACACGGCGGGTGTCCAGCCGCCACCGCCACGCCGTGAATCGATCACCCCGACCCCTCTCCTCGGCGCCTCATTGTATTCCCGGGCGCCCGTTCACCTCTCGTTTCCACTGCCGAAGATGCGTTCGTCGGCAAAATCGTCGTCGTCAGTCTCGGTGCCGGTCTCGATTTCGCCGGCGCGCGGCAGCGGATCGATCAACGACACCGCTCCGGCGTCCGCCCCGAGGGTCTCCGCGACCTGGACCGCGGCCGCCCGCCGCGCGGCACGGGCGAGCTCGAGGATCCGCTCCGCGAGCTCCGCGCCGGAGCCTCGCCAGGCCGAATCGTCGATGCGCAGCGCGGACAGCGCCCCGGTCGGCGCGACCGACACGCTGAGCGCGCCGTCGCCGGACGTCTCCGTGATCGCCGGCGCGTTCGGGTCGTGCTCGAGCTCGGCGGCCCGCGCCTCGATCGCGTCGAGCTTCGCGGTGAAGTCCGCGAGCCACTCGTCCGGCGACGCCACGAGGCTCAGACCGGCAGCCGGCGGAAGATCGCCCGGGGGATGTGCCGCAGCACCGACATGAGCACCCGCAGCGGCGCCGGCGCCCAGACCAGCTCCTTGCGCTTGGCCACCGCGTCGACCACGACGTCCGCCACGTCGCCCGCCCGCACGGACAGCGGTGCGGCCTTCATGCCCTCGGTCATCTTCGTGTGCACGAAGCCCGGGCGGACCACGGTGACCCCGACGCCGTCGCCGCGCAGCGCCTCGCCCAGACCCAGGTAGAAGCCGTCCATGCCGGCCTTCGTCGAGCCGTACACGAAGTTCGCCCGGCGCACCCGCTCGCCGGCGACCGACGACAGCGCCACGATCCGGCCGTGGCCCTGCCGGCGCATCCGCTCGGCCAGCGAGACGCCGACCGAGACCGGGGCGGTGTAGTTGACCTGCGCGAGCTCGACCGCGCGCGCGTGGTCCTGCCAGGCCTGCTCGGCGTCGCCCAGCAGCCCGAACGCGACGACCGCGAGGTCGATGTCGCCGTCGGCGAACGCCTTGTCGAGCATCGCCGGGTGCGCGTCGAAGTCCGACGCCTCGAACTCCACAGTGGACACCGTGGCGCCTGCCTCGCGGAGCGTGGCGGCGGCCGCGTCGAGGCGCGGCGACGGGCGGGCGGCGAGCACGACCCGAAGCGGCCGCCGGCGCGCGTACCGCTCGGCGATCGCGAGGCCGATCTCCGAGGTCCCGCCGAGCAGCAGCAGCGACTGGGGATTTCCGACCGCGTCAATCATGTAAGACTCAACCTTCTCGACATGTCAGAGGCGAAAACGCCGTGGGGGTCGACGGCGGCGCGCACCTTGCGCCACTCGTCGAGTCGGGGATAGCCGCGCGCGATGACCTCCGGCGTCGCGCGCGACTCCTTCGCGAGGTAGTGCCGCCCGCCCGCGCCGAGCACCAGCTCGTCGAGCTCCTCGCACAGCTCGTGCAGGCCGGGCCGGACCGGCATGTCGACGCACAGCGTCCAGCCGGGCATCGGGAACGACAGCGGCGCGGGGTTGCCCTCGCCGAAGCGCTTGAGCACGTTCAGGAACGACACGTGCCCGGCCTCGGTCATCATCTCGATGGTCCGCCGCACCACGTGCCCGGCCGCGAACGGCACGACGTACTGGTACTGCAGGAAGCCGCGCGGGCCGTAGCCGCGGTTCCACTCGCCGAACATGTCCAGCGGGTGCAGGAACTGCGTGATGTTCTGGACCTGGGCGCGGCGGGTCGGCGACTTGCGGTACCAGAGCTCGCTGAAGACCTTGCCGGACAGCCGGTTCACCATGCCGGGCGGGAACACGTCGGGGACGGTCAGCAGCTGCGGCGCGTCGAAGCGCAGCGGGTGGCGGCGCAGCTTCTTCGGCAGGTCCTCGATCTTCGCGTGGTTCGCGCGGGTGAGCAGCCCGCGGCCGAGGTGCGGCCCGGTGGTCACCGCGTCGAACCACGACACGGACTCCACATAGGACTCGTCGTCCTCGGTCTGCTTGGCCATCAGCTCGTCGAGGTCGCCGACCTGGTCGGTGTCCACGAGGAAGTAAGCGGTCTCCACGCGGTTGAGGTGCAGCGTCGCGCGCAGCACGATGCCGGTGAGGCCCATGCCGCCGGTGGTGGCCCAGAAGAGCTCCGCGTCCGGGCCGTCGGGCGTCAGCGTGTGGACGGTGCCGTCCGCCGTCAGCAGGTCCATCGAGCGGACGTGGTTGCCGAAGCTGCCCTCGACGTGGTGGGCCTTGCCGTGGATGTCGCTGCCGATCGCACCGCCGACCGTGACCTGCCGGGTGCCCGGCAGCACGGGCAGCCACAGGCCGAAGGGAAGCAGCGTGCGCATCAGCGTGTCGAGCGTGACGCCGGCCTCGACCTCGACGGTCGCCGCGTCGGCGTCGACCCGGTGGATGCGGTCCAGCGCGGTCATGTCGACCACGACGCCGCCCGCGTTCTGCGACGGGTCGCCGTAACTGCGTCCGAGCCCGCGCGCGATGACGCCCCGGTCCCCGGCCTCGCGCACGACCGTCGCGATCGTGTCGACGTCCGCCGTGCGGACCACGTGCGCGCTGGTCGGTGCGGTGCGGCCCCAGCCGGTGAGCCTGGCCAGCTCGTCATGTCCTGGCTTCACCGCACCGAGGGTACGGGGCGCGTCGTCCGGGTCGTGGTCGGTCCCTAGACTCTCGCCATGCCGACAGCCACGGAGGCGGATGTGCCCAGGATCGGGCTGGTGAGCCAGCTCGGCCGGTTCGTGCTGATCGGGGGCTTCTGCGCGCTGGTCGACTTCGGCGTGTACCAGGGGCTGCTGCACCTCGGGCTGTGGGTGCACCTGGCGAAGGCGCTGAGCTTCATCGCCGGCACGACCACGGCCTACTTCCTCAACCGCCGCTTCACGTTCGCGGCCGGCCGCAACGACGGCATCGCCCAGGCCGGCGGCTTCGTGCTGCTCTACACGGTGACGTTCTTCGTCAACGTGGGCACGAACGCCCTGCTGCTCGCGCTGCTGCCCACGTCCCGCTGGGAGATCGCCCTGGCCTGGGTCATCGCCCAGGCCACCGCCACGACGATCAACTTCGTCATGCTCCGGACGGTCGTGTTCCGAGCCTCTTCGTGAACCAGTGGTCGGCGTGCGGCTCGTCGTTGAACGGGGCCACCTCGGCGTAGCCCGCCGACCGGTACATCGTGACGGCCTCCGCCAGCGCGCGGTTGGTCTCCAGCCGTACCTCCACACAGCCGTGCGCCGCCGCCCGTGACTCCAGCTCGGCCAGCAGCCGCCGGCCGATTCCCAGGCCGCGCACCGAGTCCGCGACCCACATCCGCTTGATCGTCGCGCGCGCCCGCGGCCGGAACCACAACGCGCCGCACCCGACCGGCTCCCCGTGCAGGTACGCGACCAGCAGCAACCCGGCCGGCAGGCGCAGCTGGTCGCCGTCGGCGGAGATGCTCGCCGCCAGGTCGAAGCCCTGCTCGAACCGCCGGTCGATCTCCGCGTAGTACGCGTCGCGACAGAACCGCGCGTGCTCGTGCTCGGGGTCGACCACCTCGATCGTGACCTGGCCGGCCGTGAGCAGCCGGTCGACCTCCGTCATCGCCGCCACCAGCCGCCGGCGCTGGTCCGCCGACAGCGGCGCGAGCAGCTCGGCCGCGGCGCCGTCCGCGCGCTCGTCGAGCACCGCCCGCTCCCGCCGGCCGGCCGGGGTCAGCGTCGCGACCCGCACCCGCCGGTCGGTCTCGCTCGCCGCGACCGTCACCAGCCCGGCGGCCTGCAGCGAGCGCAGCATCCGGCTGACGTATCCGGAGTCGAGGTCGAGCCGGGCGCGCAGCTCCCGGACGTCCGCGCCGGCTCCGGTCTTGCTACCGAGCTCGCTGCCGATCTCCCACAGCAGTCGAGCCTCGCCGAGCGGGCGGTCGCGGGCGAGGAAGTGGTCGCCCAGCGCACCGACCCGCTGCGTGACGAGCCGGTTGAAGCGGCGAACCTGTGCGATCTCGTCGGCGCCTTCGGCGGTTCGGTCAGCGTCCATTCTCTGACTTTAGTCAGAGAACGCTCACGTGGCGAACCCGTGTCTCGTCGGCTGCCCGCTCCCGTAGACCCGGGCGAGCGGTGGCAGCTCGTCGAGGTGCGCGGTCACGACGTGCCCGAAGTTGACGGCGACCGTGGACCCGTCGGCGAGCGTGGGCGAGTAGACGGCGCCGCCGGAGAGCAGCTCGCCCAACCGGGCGTCGAGGTCGCGCGCCCCCTGCGCGGACAACGCGAAGACGAGCGGCTCACCACCGCCGGACAGGTGCAGCACGAGGGCGCGTTTCGGATCAGCCATGCCCCGACACCACCACCGGGGACCGGCCCGGGCAAGCGACGTTCACCGTGAGCGGATCAGCTCTGAGCGATCCGGGGCCAGGGTGGCTCGCCGATGGGCACTTCAACCACAACGACCACTACCACGGCTTTCTGCTGCGCCACGTCCCCGCGAGCTGCGCCCGCGCGCTGGACGGCTGTGGCTCCGGTGCCTTCGCCCGCCTGCTCGCCACCCGCCGCACCGAGGTCGACGCCATCGACCGGGACCCGGGGATGATCACCGTGGCCAGCGGGCCGCCGAACGTCCACTTCGTCCACGCCGACATCCGCGACCACGACCTCGGCGACTACGACTTCGTCTCCTGCGTCGCGAGCCTGCACCACGTGCCGTTCGCCCGAGACGGTGCGCAAGCTCCGTGACGCGCTGCGTCCCGGCGGGGTCCTCGCCGTGCTCGGCCTGGCCCACACGGCGCCGTCGCGTTCCTGCCCAACCGCGTGCGCATCGCGCTCGCGCCGCGCCACCACGGCAACCCGGAGCCGCCCGTCAAGGACCCGGACATGACGCTCCGCGAGATCCGCGCGCAGGCACGCGCGCTGCTACCCGGCGTGCGGATCCGCCGGCACCTGTACTTCCGCTACTCGCTGATCTACCGCGCGTGACGCGCGTTCGCACGCAACGCCAGCACCGCCGCCACCGCCTCCAGCCAGCGCGCCAGCTCTTCGCCGTCGGCACCGGCCGCCGCCGAAAGCCACGGCCGGACCACCGACGTCTGCGCCGGCCGCGGCAGCGGCTCGGGCAGCTCGGCGGCGTACCGCGGGCCGCCGCTGCGCACGATCTCCGCGAGGAACGTCACCGACCGGGGGAGCACGCCGGCCTGGTCGAGCCGGATCGCGGCCGCCACCGCGCCGTCGCCGAACAGCTCGGTGCGGCCGGCCCCGGTGTCGAGCCCGGCACGCAGCAGCGTCGGCACGTCCAGGGCCGCGAGCTCGTCATCCGTCTTGCCATGCACGCCAGTCACCTCGCTTCCCAGTGTCACTTCGGCAGGTGCACGCCGTCGACCGTGGGCAGCCGCGAGTCCGACGCCCCTTCCATGTGCCCGTTCACGAAGTCGTCCTCGCTGACCCACACGGTGTGGCCCCATGGGTTGTAGATCTGCAGCATGCCGTCCTCGTGCCCGATGATCATCATCTGGTGCCCGGACCGGTGGCCCTCGTCGTCGAAGCCCTCGACCTGCACCGGCACCGGCCGGCCCTCGTCGACGGACTCGGCGACGTCGTTGAAGATCCCCCGGCGGTCCTCCGGGGAGTCGAGGTCGTGGAACTCGTACTCGGCGCCGGTGGCGGGGCCGATCTCGTCGTTCGCCGCGTCCTCGCCCTCGTCCTTGCTCATCCCGCTGCCCTCGTTCGCGGGCCGCCCGTACACGCGCTCGGTCTCGTGCAGGAACCGCTCCTCGAACGCGTCGGCCGAGGTCGACGCGGGGTCGCCGGGATTGCCGCCGGTCGTCAGCTGGAACGCGTAGAGCGGGTCGACCACCGCGCGGGCGGTCACCGACGACGCGGCCACGCACGTGCCACCGGTCTGCTCCCACTTCGCACCCGCGTACGTCGTCGGGATCGTCTGCCCGGTGGTCTCGTCGGTCGTGTTGTAGATCGGCTGCAGGTGGTCGCGCAGCCATTCCGGGTCGTCGCCGTACGGGTGGATCTTCGCCCCGAACTCCGCGATCTCGTCGATCGAGTGGCCGGCCGCGAGCGCACGCATGAGATACGCCTTCTCCTGCGGCGACCTCGCCTCGTCGAGCAGCTCGTCGAACCGCGCGCGGTCCGCGTCGTTCAGCGCGTCCAGCTTGGTGCTCGCCCGCTCGGCGTCGCCCGCGCTCATGATGATGTTGACGTCGTGCGGGCCGCCGGGCACCGCGCTCTGGCCCAGCACCAGCTTGTCCGCCGCGTCCAGGTGCGACGAGTCGAGCTGGCTCGCCCGTGCCTGGGCGGCGAGATCGGTGAACACCCGGGCGGACGCCTCCTGCGTGGCCTTCGCCTGGTCGTAGCCGGCGATCACCTGGTCCATGCCGGCGATCGCGATGCTCTGCTTGCGGTCGAAGTCCCCCTCGTTGCGCGCCTGGTGCAGGGCCTCCTTGCCGCTCGCGTGCGAGTGCTGCGCGGCCTCGATGCCGTCGGCGAGCTGGTCGAGCTCGGCGCGTGCCTTGGTCATCACGGTGACCGAGTGCTCCAGCTCGAAGGCGACCGCGCCGATGACCTCGCAGGCGCGCTCCTGCGCCTGGCCGACCCAGACCTGCGGCAGGTCGCTCTTCGCCAGCTTGTCCACGTCGGCCTGCGCGCCGTCCGCGTCGGTGGCGATCCCGCCGTACGTGCCGGCCATGCCGCGCAGCTCGCCCGGGTTGCCCTTGGGACCCGGGAAACCGAGGTAGGCGTCGATGGCGCGGGGCAGGACGACGCGGCCGAGCAGCCCGCCCAGGCCGGCCATCTTGCGCCATTTCTCCAGGTCGCCGCGGTCCACGTGCGTTTCTCCTCTAGGTCAGCGGACGGCGCGGTCGAACGAGTCCGCGTGCAGCCGGTCCTGGGTGCCGTACTGGGTGGCGGAGGCGTCGAGCTTCGTGCTCGTCTCCGCCAGCGCCTGCGACGTCAGCTCGTACTCCTCGACCCAGGCGTTCAGGAAGCCGCCGTACGCGGCGGCGATGTCGGCGTGCTCGCCGAGCACGTCCGCGCTCGGGCAGGTCAGCATCCGCATCCGCGTCGGGTAGCCGGCGATCCGGGCGGCCTCGTCCTGGGCGGTGCCGGCGTACTTGTGCAGGGCGGTCGGGTCGACCTGGTACCCGGTGTCGACGGTCATGCAGCCTCAGAGCGGCCGGGCGGTTCTCCGGTTCCGGATGCTTCGCAGGCGCACAGCGGTAGCCTCGTGCGGAGGGGGTGCGGCATGCGGGTGGTCGCGGTGGTCGTCGGGCTCGTCCTGCTTGTGACGAGCTGCTCGGTCACGCGCACCGGCGAGGCGCGGACCGGCGAGCGACGTGACGCGCTGTTCACGATCGACGACGAGCAGGTCCGCGTCGAGGCCGGGATGTTCTTCGCGATCGCGGTCGACGACAACGCCTCGGTCGGCGACATGTGGTCGGTCAGCGAGGAACCCGACCCGGACGTGGTCGACGCACGCGGTGACCACTACGAGTCAGAGTCCGACGAGGACGTCGTGGGCGGTGGCGGTACGCGCTTCTTCGAGTTCCAGGCGCTGCGAGAGGGCACCACGTCCCTGGAGCTGCGCAACTGCTTCCGCGGCTGCGCCGACCCGGACGACGACCACCGCTACCGGATCGACGTCGAGGTGAGCTGATCAGCCGATCAGAGGCGGAAGAACTTCTCCCGCCGCCCCTGCCGGCACAGCTTCAGCCACTGCACGAACGCCTTCGGGTCGTGCTTCGTGCCGATGAAGTACAGCCCGAACCGCACGATCTCCAGCAGCCCGATCTTGCGCAGCCCCGGCTGGGACAGCAGGTACCCGCGGTTGCGGTAGGTGTAGTACCGCTTCACCTCGTTCTCGGGGTCCTGCGCGTGCAGCCGCCCGCCCAGCATCGGCTTGAACTCCGCCGAGCCGTCCGGGTGCAGGTAGGCGGCCTTGAGGCAGGTGCCGAACGGCAGCCCGGAGCGGACGAGCCGCCGGTGGATCTCGACCTCGTCGCCGCGGAAGAACAGCCGGTAGTCCGGCACGCCCACGACGTCCAAGGTGGACGCACGGAACAGCGCGCCGTTGAACAGCGACGCGATGCCGGGCAGGAAGTCCGTGCCGAGTTCGTCCGCACTGCGCTTCCAGGTCAGCCCGCGCCGCAGCGGGAACGCGAGCCGCTCCGGCGTCTCGATGTTCGTCACGACCGGGGAGATCTCCGCGAGCCCGCGGGCGGTCGCCTCGGCGAGAAGCGTGTCGAGCACCGTCTCGTCGGCGGGCCGCCCGTCGTCGTCCGCGCACCACACCCACTCCGCGCCGAGCATCAGCGCGTGCAGCATCCCGAGCGCGAAACCGCCGGCGCCACCGAGGTTGCGCCGCGACACCAGGTACGTCGCCGGCACGCCGCAGTTCGACACGATGTCGCCGACCGGCTCGTCCGGGCCGTTGTCGACGACCACGAGGTGGTCCGGCGGCCGCGTCTGCGCCGCGATCATCTTCAGTGAGTCGGCGAGCAGCTCCCGCCGGTGCCGGGTGACCACCACGGCCACCACGGCGTCGTCCGGCAACCGGGCCGACTGCTCGGAACTCATCAGACCTCGCTGCTCTTGCTCGTCAGGACCGGGGACTCGCCGAGCCGCTCCAGCGTCTCCTTGTCCAAGTTCGCGAGCGGGTCGCGGCCCTTGTAGGCGGTGAGGACCTCGCGCAGCGAGCCATGCATCTTGACGTGTCCCTCGTCCATCCAGATCGCGGTGTTACACAGCTCGAACAATAGGTCGTCCTGGTGCGACGCGAACACCAACATGCCCGACCGCTGGACCAGATCGACCAGGCGGGTGCGTGCCTTGTTCAGGAACTTCGCGTCGACCGCGCCGATGCCCTCGTCCAGCAACAGGATCTCCGGATCGATGGACGTCACCACGCCGAGCGCGAGCCGAACCCGCATGCCGGTCGAGTATGTCCGCAGCGGCATCTGCAGGTAATCACCCAGCTCGGTGAACTCCGCGATGTCGTCGACCCGCTTCTCCATCTGCTTGCGCGACATGCCGAGGAACAGGCCCCGGATCATGATGTTCTCCAGCCCGGAGATCTCCGGGTCCATGCCGACCCCGAGGTCGAACACGGGCGCCACCTTGCCGACGATCCGCGACGACCCGCGCGTCGGCTCGTAGATTCCCGCCAGCAGGCGGAGCAGCGTGGACTTGCCGGCGCCGTTGTGTCCCACGAGGCCGACCCGGTCGCCCTCCTTGAGGGACACGGAGATGTCGTGCAGCGCCTCGATGATCGGCACCTTCTGCTCGGTGCCGATCTTGCCGCCGACCTTGCCGAGGACCGCCTTCTTCAGTGAC
>NZ_DATBKY010000099.1:0-22385 GCF_036555685.1 Actinophytocola sp.
TGCCGGCCGGCCGGCGCCGCGGCGCGGGCTCGGCGTCGGCGGCCGCGTCGTCGTCGACCTCGTCCTCGCCGGCCTGGTCCTCGTCGCGCTCGTCGTAGGCCTCGTACTCGGCCCCGTGGTCGTCCTCGGTGTAGTCGTCCTCGGTGTGGTCGTCCAGATCGTCGTCGGCGCCGGTCCGGGTGGGCGCCGCGCCGATCGTGCCGGTGCGGTCCGCGGCCGGCTCGGCTTCGTGCTGCGGCGTCGTGGTCGTCGGCTCGGCGGTGTCCTCGACGTCCAGCGTGCCGGACATCGACTCGCGCTCGGGCTCGGTCTCCGGGGCCTGCCGGTTGCGCAGGCCGGCCACCCGCGGGCGGCGGACCGGCGGCACCTGCCCCGCGGAGGGGGGCGGGCGGCGGCGAGACGGTGGCACGGCTGCGGTCCTTTCGCTACTGGGGCTGGGCGTACGGCACCGGGCCGAGGTTCTCGAGCTTCCAGCCGTCCTTGGTGCGCGTGAGCGTCGCCTGGATCCGCTGGTAGGACTGCTGGGGCTTGCTGTTGCCCGTCTGCACGGTCTTCTCGATCGCGGCGATCACGGTCGCCTTGCCGGCCCGGTCGTCCAGCTCCTTCACCGCCGACGACGTGATCTTCGCCGACGTCACCGGCTTCGCGTCCTTGAGCTGCTTCTTCTTGTCCGCGTTGAGGTTCGCGATCTCGTCGTGCAGCGGGCCTGTCGTCGCGTCGGCCCAGTTCTCGAGGCCCTCGTCGAGCTTGCGGTAGTCAAGTTCGTTCATCGTGACGATCGCGGCCCGGGCCACCCGGTCCACCTCGTCGCGCTTGCCCGAGTACTCCAGGCCGTCGTCGTTCGCCGCCCGGAACCAGGCGACCCCGAACCAGACCGCGACCGCGGCCGCGGCGACCACCAGGGCGATCGACACGGACAGCGCGATGACCGGCAGCCGCGACGGCGGCCGCGCGCCCGGCTCTTCGGCCGCGGCGGGCTCGTCCACCGGCGGCTCGTCGATGGTGTCGACGCCGGTGTCGCCGGTGTCGGCGCCGGTTCCACTGTCGGCGGATGTCATGGCACTCCAGGGTAGGTACGGCCGGCGCCACCCGGGTCAGCGGGGCAGACCGAGCAGCTCCGGGAAGCTGGCCTGGCGGGCCGACCCGGGCTCGGTCAGCGTGCCGGGCAGGCTACCCGGCCCGAAGCCGGCCTGTTGCCCGCCACCCGGAGTCGCGCCGTTCTGCTCGGGCTGCCGGGGCTCTGGCGGCTTGCCCCCGACCGGCACGTTGTTCGACCCGCGCACGTTGACCGGGCTGCCGGGCGGCTCGGCGCAGTACGTGTTCGCCAGGTTCGGCTGCGGCTTGGGCCCGGTGTCCGTGCCGTTGCGCCGCGGGTTCTGCGCGTACCCCTTGGTGCACGGCGGCGGGTTGAACAGGTTGAGGACGAGGCCGAGGTGCGCCTGCCCGGGGTCGGAGGCAAGCAGGCCCTGCCCGGCCGCGCTGAACAGCGGGTAGGAGACCAGCGTGTACTCCACGCCGTCCTTGCGTGCCCCGACGATGTCCGACACCGTCAGCAGGTTCGCGAACAGCTGGGACAGGCCCGGCCCCGACTCGCGGAGCAGGTTCGTGACCTCGGTGGCCGCTCCCGGGGTCGCCGAGATCAGCCGGCGCAGGTCCGGGTCGGACTTGCGCAGCTGCTGGGCCAGCAGGTTCAGGTCGCCGGCGAAGGAGGAGATGTTGTCCGACTGCGCGGCCTGCGTGTCGAGCACGGTGCCGCCGTCGTCGATCAGCGAGACCGTCTGCGGCAGGTGGTCGGTGGCCGCCGCGGTGAACTCCGACGTGGTGTCCAGCAGCACCTGCAGGTCGTCGCCGGTGCCGGAGAACGCCTTGTCCAGCTCGTCCACCAGGGTGCGCAGCGACTCGGTCGGCACCGAGCTCGCCAGGCTGTCCAGGTCGCGGATGACCGCGTCGGTGGCGACCGGCGTCTTCGTCCGGTCCGCGGCGATCACCGAGCCGGCGTCGAGGAACGGGCCGCCGTTCTGACGCGGCCGCAGGTCGACGTACTGCTCGCCGACGGCGGACCGGTTGGCCACGACGGCGTCCAGGTCGGCCGGGATGTCCGGCGCGTCCGGGTCGATGTCGAGGTCGACCTGCAGGCCGTCGTGGGTCAGCCGGATGTCGCCGACCCGGCCCACGTTGTAGCCGCGGTAGGTGACCTCGGCGTTGGTGAAGATGCCGCCGGACTCGTTCAGGTTCAGCCGCACCGTGTAGCCCTCGGCGCCGAACACCTTGCCCAGGTCGGTGAACCGGAACAACGCGTACACGACGGCGACCACCGCGATCACGACGAACGCGATCAGCTGCAGGCGCACTCGCTTCGTGAGCATCAGCCACCACCCCCCAGGATCCCGTCGAGGATGCCGGCCAGCCCGCCTTGCGAGGCGCCCGGCTGCTGGCTGCCCGGCAGCAGCTGCCCGCCCGCGTCGCCCGGCTTGCCGCCCACCACGTCGCCGAGGATCGGGACGTTCTGCAGTGGGCTCCGCCGGCTGCGGGACAGGTTGTCGACGATGTCCTGCAGGTTCAGGTCGATCTTCGCGTACAGGTTGAAGTAGTCGCCCCGCACGCCGTTCATCGCCTCGTCGGTGAACGGGATCGTGAACAGGATCTCGAGCGACTTGGGCAGGTCCGCGCCCGCCTCGGCGAGCTTCGACAGCGCCGGCGTG
This sequence comes from Actinophytocola sp., assembly GCF_036555685.1. Lineage (GTDB taxonomy): Bacteria > Actinomycetota > Actinomycetes > Mycobacteriales > Pseudonocardiaceae > Actinophytocola. Next base: position 2,703 of record NZ_DATBKY010000099.1, read on the forward strand.
AGCGCCTTGAGGTCGGCCACCACGTCGGCCTGGCTCTCGTCGACCGTGCGGATCGCCACGTCGGACAGGGACTGCAGGCTCTGCAGCATCCGCACCAGCTGCGAACGCTGGTCGGTCAGCACCTTCAGGCCCGGGCCGAGGCTGTCGATCGCGCCGGCGAGCTTGTCCTTCTCCTTGTCGAGCGTGCCGGCGAGCCGGTTGACGCCGTCGATGGCGCGCGTGATGTCCGACTTGCTCTCGTCCAAAGTGGTCACCAGGTGGTCGACGCTGCCCAGCGTGCGGCGGATGTCCGCCTCGTTGCCGGTGAGCGCCGCGTTCATCTCCTGGGAGATGTTCTGCAGCTGCTCGATGCCGCCGCCGTTGAGCAGCATCGACAGCGCACCGAGCACCTCCTCGATGTCGGTGTTGCGGTTCGTCCGCTCGATCGGGATCAGCGCGCCGTCGGCGAGCTTGCCGGTCGCCTCGCTCGGCGGGGGCGGCGACAGCTCGATGTACTTCTCGCCGAGCAGGCTCGACTGGCGCAGCATGGCGAGCGCGTTGTCGGGCAGGTCGACATCGCCGTTGAGGAGCATCGTCACCTCGGCGGTCCAGCCGTCCGGGGCGAGGTGGATGTCCTCGACGCGGCCGACCGGCACCTCGTTGACCTTCACCCCGGACTGCGGCACGAGGTCCAGCACGTCCTTGAAGCGGGCCTTGACCGTGAACGGGTGGTCGCCGACGTCCGCGCCGCCGGGCAGCGGGATGTCGTAGATGCCGGTGAACGAGCTGCAGCCGGACGTGACCACGGCCGCGGCGAGGAGAGCGAGCACGAGCTTGCGCATCAGCGGCCCCCTCCCGTGTAGCCGGAGAGGTTGTCCATCGGCAGCGCGACCGGCGGCAGCTTGCCCTGCTGCAGTGCGGTCAGCACCTCGGCCGGCGTCGGCAGCGGCGCGGCCTTCTTCAGCAGCGGCGCGAGCTCGTCGCACGTGTCGGCGAGGAACTGCGGCAGGTTGTTCGGCGTGCCCTGGCGGATCATGTTGCAGACGGTCACGATCGGCGGCTGGGCCAGCTCGTTGAGGTCCGCGCGGGCGTCGAGCGTGCCGGACGAGCCGTTGTAGGCGTTGATGATGTTCGACAGCGCGACCGGCGCGACGTCGAGCACCTCGGCCAGCGCGGCCCGCTGGTCGACGAGCACGTGGGTCACCGACGCCAGCTTGTCCACATTGGACTTCAGGTGGCCGCGGTTGTCGTCGATGAACTTCTGCACCGCGCCGAGGGCGATGCCGAGCTGCCGCACCGCGGCGGCGAGGTCGCCACGCTCGTCGGCGAGGAAGCGGCTGACGTCCGCGGCCTGCTCGTTGAACTGGTTGACCGCGTCGTCGCTGTCGGCCAGCGCGGAGGTGAACTTCTGCAGGTTGTCGACGGTCGCGAACAGGTCCTTGTCGCTGCCGGACAGCGTCTCCCCCAGCCGGCCAAGCGAGGTGATCGTGTCGTTGAGTGCCTTGCCGTTGCCCTTGGTGTTCTTCGCGAGCGTGTCGAGCAGATCCGAGAGCGCGCCGTTCTTGTTGGCACCGTTGGGTCCGAGCGTGGTGCTGACCCGGTTGAGGCTCGCGTAGAGGTCGTCGACCTCGAGCGGGGTGGCGGTCCGCTCGCGCGGCAGGACGGTGCCCTCGGCCATTGCCGGGCCGCCGGTGTAGGCCGGGCTGAACTGCACGTACCGGTCGCTGACCAGCGAGGGCGCCACGATCACGGCCTTCGCGTTCGACGGGATCTTGACGTCTCGGTCGACCAGCATCGCCACGCGCACGAGGTCGCCCTGGGGCTCGACGGAGTCGACGTGGCCGACCTTGACGCCGAGCACCCGCACGTCGTTGTCCTCGTACAGGCCGACGACGCCGGTGAACACCGCCGTGTAGCGGCGCTGGTTCGCGTCGATCAGGAGCCACCACAGCACGAAGCCCACCACCAGCGCCAGCACGACGGCGATGGTGACGCCCCGGGCGAGATCCCGCCCGAACCGGGTACGAGTGGTCATGGATGACCCCCTTCCCAACCGCACCCAAGGGGATCGGGACGCAACCCGGCCACAAGTACGTGCTTGACCGGACTGCACCGACTCAAGGTGACCACAAGGGTGAATTCCGGGGCGGCGGTCACGGTTTCTTCCCCAAACAGCCCTCTTCGTTCAACGGGCCCAGCGGCGGCGGCAGGAGGCCGCAGATGTAGTTGTCGAACCAGCGGCCGTTGCCGATGGCGTTGTTGAACAGCCGCACGAACGGCGCCATGTTCTTGATGCCGCGGCCGAGCGCGTCCTGGTTGCGCGCCAGCATGCCGGTGAGCTGGTCGAGGCTCGTCAGCACCGGCTTGAGCTGCTTGCTGTTGTCGTCCACCAGGCCCTTGAGCTCGGTGGCCAGCGTCTTGGTGCCGGACAGCAGCGTGGCGATCGCGTCCCGGCGCTTGCCGACCTCCTCGAGCAGCAGGTTGCCGTCCTGGAGCAGCTTGACGACCTGGGCGTCGCGGTCGGCCAGCGTCTGGCTGATGTCGCGGGTGTTGTCGAGCAGCTGGGCGAGCTCGTCGTCCCGCGAGGAGATCGTCTTCGACAGCGACTGCAGGCCGGTCAGCGCGCCGCGCACGTCGTCCGGCGTGTCGGCGAACGTGTGCGAGATGACCTCGAAGCTCTGCGCCAGCTGGGCGGTGTCGATCTGGTTCGTGGTCTCGGCGAGCCCGCGGAACGCCTCGAGCACGTCGTAGGGCGCGGTCGTGCGGTCGCGCGGGATGCGCTCGGACGGGTCGAGCACGTCGCGGCCGTCCGGCTCGAGCGCCAGGTACTTCTGCCCCAGCACCGTCTTGATCTTGATGGCGGCCGAGGTCCTGTCCCCGACCCAGGCGTCCTTGACCTTGAACGTGACGACCACCCGGTCACCCTCGAGCTCCACATCGGACACCTTGCCGACCTTGACGCCGGCGATGCGCACCTCGTCGTCCGGCTCGAGGCCGGCCGCCTCGGAGAACTCCGCGCTGTAGCTCGTGCCGCCACCGATGATCGGCAGGTCGTCGGAGAACATCGCGACGGTGAACGCGAGGCCCAGCACGACGAGGCCGGCGATGCCGATCGGGATCGGGTTGCGCGAGCGGAACGACCTCATCGCGTGCACCTCGCGTGGTTCGTCTGCGTGATGGGCACGTCGATGGGCTGGGTGATGATGCCGGGGATGCCGACCGAGCCCGAGGCCGTGCACATGTAGAAGTTGAACCACGAGCCGTAGCTGACGGTGCGGGTGAGCTTGGCGGTCTTCTCCGGCAGGAACTGGATGAAGTGCTCCACCACATCCTCGCTGTCGTTCAGGTTGTTCGTCAGCCGGCCGAGCGCGGCGATGTCCTTCTTCAGCGGCGCGCGTGCCTCGGTGAGCAAACCGGACGTGGTGTCGGCGAGGCCGCCGAGCGCGTCGATCGCGTCGCCGATCGGCTTGCGGTCCTGCGCGAGCCCGGACACCAGCTGCTGGACCTGGACGATGAGGTTCGACAGCTTGTCGCCGCGGGCGTTGATCGTCTCCAGCGCGCCGTTGAGGTTGTCGATCACCTGCCCGATCACCTGGTCCTTGTCGGCGATCGCGGACGTCAGCGACGCGGTGTGGGCGAGCAGCGACTCGACCGTGCCGCCCTCCCCCTGCAGGACCTGGATGATCTCGTAGGACAGCTGGTTCACGTCGTTCGGCGACAGCGCGCGGAACAGCGGCTTGAACCCGTTGAACAGCTCGGTGAGATCGAGTGCCGGGCGGGTGCGCTCGAGCGGGATCTCCTGGCCGGCGTCGAGGACGTCGTTCGGGTTCCCGTCGGTGCCCTCGGTCAGCGAGATGTAGCGCTGGCCGACGAGGTTGCGGAACTTGATCTGCGCGTTGACGTTCGCCGGCAGCTTCTTGTTCGCGCTCACCGAGAACGTGACCTCGGCCTGCTTGCGGTCGACGATGCCGACGTCCTCGACCTGGCCCACGCGCACGCCGGCGATGCGCACGTCGTCGCCGGGCAGCAGCAGCGTCGCGTCGGTGAAGCGGGCCTTGTACGTGTTGGTGGAGCTGAGGTCCAGGTTCGCGATGCTGATCGCCAGGATGGCCGTCGCGGTCACCGTGACCACGGCGAAGACGATCAGCTTCAGCAGCGATGCGGCGATGCTCCTCACTTGAACGTCACCTCCGCCCCGCGGTAGAGCGGGCCGACGAGCAGGCTCGCCCAGCCGGGCACCTGCTGCGGCTGCACGTCGAGGCTCGGCGCGAGCAGCTGCGCGAGGAAGTCACGCTCGGCCGGCGAGTTCGGCAGGGCACCCGGCGCGTCCGCGCTGGACGGGGACGTGTTGCCGGGCGGCAGAATCCCGTCCTGCGCCGAGCGGTTCGCCGGTCCGTGCGACGTGCCGTCCTGCAGCTCGCCGTCCGGCGGTTGGTCGGGGAACGGGTCGCCCATCTGCTTCGGGTCGTAGCAGCGGGGGCCGCGGTGCTCGTTGAACTCCGGGTCGTCCACACCGGGCTCGTACGGTCCCTTGTCGACGACGACCTCGATGGTCGCGTGCAGGCCCGGCTGGTTGGTGCCCTTGCCGAACACCGGGCCGGACGCGTCCACGAGCGAGGACATCTGCTTGAGGAAACACGGGTAGGACGGCGAGTACCTGGCGAGCAGCTCGAGCGTGTCGCGGGAGCTGTCGGACAGCCGGATGAGGTTGTCGGAGTTGGCGCGCAGGAAGGACTCCAGGTTCGCGCTGGTGTTGGTCACCTCGGCGAACAGCGCCTGCAGGTTCGACTTCTGCTCGGCGATCGTCTTCGAGGTCACGGTCAGGGCCGACAGCGCGTCGACGAAGTCCGGGATCGCCTCGGTGTAGGTGTCGCTGACGTCGACGAGCGCGTTGAGGTCGTGGGTCAGCTGCGGCACGTGCGGGTTGAACTCCTTCACGAGCTTGCCGAGGTCGACGAGCGTCTGGCCGAGCTTCTGGCCGCGGCCCTCGAGCGCGGTGGAGATCGCGGTCAGCGTGGTGGACAGCTTCTCCGGCTGGACGGCCTGCAGGACCGGCAGCAGGTGGTCGAGCGCCTGGGAGAGCTCGACCGCGGGCGCGGACTTGTCCTGCTCGATGCGGTCGCCCGTTTCGAGGTGCCGCGGGTCGGGGCTCTGCGGGATCTGCAGCGCCACGTACCGGTCGCCGAACAGCGTCTTGGGGATGAACCGGGCGGAGACGTTGCGCGGGATCACGTCGACCTTGTCCGGGTCGAGCGCGAGCTCGAGCTCGGAGCCCCGCGCGGTCGGGGTGATCTCGCGGATCTCGCCGACGATCAGCCCGCGCACCTTCACGTCGCCGTGCGGTTGCAGCTGGTTGCCGAGCTTGTCGGTGGTCAGCGAGACCTGCACGACCGGCGTGAAGGCCTTGTTGTACAACGCGATCGACAGGCTCACCAGCGCGGCGATCACGATGATGAACCCGATGCCGAGTAGCCGGCGCCGGACCGTGGCCATGGTCGAACCCCGACTCATCCGCCAATCCTCACGGTCACGGTGGTGCCCCAGACGGCGAAGCCGATGAAGAAGTTCAGCAGCGCCGCGGTGACGATCGTCGTCCGCACCGAGCGGCCGACCGCCACGCCCACGCCGGCCGGGCCGCCGCTCGCGCGGTAGCCGTAGTAGCAGTGCACGAGGATGATCACCACGCTGAAGATCAGCACCTTGCCGAAGGACCAGAACACGTCCTGCGGCGGTAGGAACAGGTTGAAGTAGTGGTCGTAGGTGCCCGCCGACTGCCCGTAGAAGTAGACGACGATCGTCCGGGACGCGAGGTAGCTCGCCAGCAGGCCGATGATGTAGAGCGGGATCACCGCGATGAACCCGGCGATGATCCGCGTGGTCACCAGGAAAGGCAGGCTCGGCACGCCCATCACCTCGAGCGCGTCGATCTCCTCGGAGATGCGCATGGCGCCGAGCTGCGCGGTGAACCCCGCGCCGACCGTCGCGGACAGCGCCAGCCCGGCGACGAGCGGCGCGACCTCACGGGTGTTGATGTACGCCGAGGCGAAGCCGGAGAACGCGGCCGTGCCGATCTGGTCCAGCGCCGCGTATCCCTGCAGGCCGACGACCGTGCCGGTGAACACGGTCATGCCGACCATCACGCCGATCGTGCCGCCGATGACCGCGAGCGCACCCGAGCCGAAGCTGACCTCGGCCAGGATCCGCATCGTCTCCTTGAGGTAGCGGCGCAGCGTGCGCGGGATCCACGCGAGCGCGCGGATGTAGAACGACAGCTGGTCGCCGAGCTTGTCGAGCATGCCGAGCGGGGCCTGTGCCGCCCGCCGGGCCGTGTCGGAGAAGGTGGCCATCGATCAGCTCCCCTTCTGCGGCACGATCGTCAGGTACACGGCCGTGAGCACGAAGTTGACGAAGAACAGCAGCAGGAACGTGATCACCACGGACTGGTTCACCGCGTCGCCGACGCCCTTCGGACCGCCCTTGGGGTTCAGCCCGCGATAGGCGGCGACGACGCCCGCGATGAAGCCGTAGATCAGCGCCTTGATCTCGCTGATCCACAGGTCCGGCAGCTGCGCCAGCGCGGAGAAGCTCGCCAGGTACGCGCCCGGGGTGCCACCCTGCAGCACGACGTTGAAGAAGTAGCTGCCGAGCACGCCGACGACCGATACGAGGCCGTTGAGCAGGACCGCGATCAGCATGGCCGCGAGCACGCGCGGCACGACCAGTCGCTGCACCGGGTTGACGCCTAGGACCTCCATGGCGTCGATCTCCTCGCGGATGGTGCGCGCGCCGAGATCGGCGCAGATCGCCGAGCCGCCGGCGCCGGCCACCATCAGCGCGGTCACCAGCGGGGCGGCCTGCTGGATGATCGCCAGCACCGCGGCGGCGCCGGTGAACGACTGCGCGCCCAGCTGGACGATCAGGCTGCCCAGCTGCAGCGCGATGACCGCACCGAACGGGATCGACACGAGCGCGGTCGGCAGGATCGTGACGCTCGCGATGAACCAGCACTGCTGGATGAACTCGCGGACCTGGAAGGGCCGGCGGAACGTGTTGACGATGACGTCCAGGGCCAGGGCGAACAGCCTGCCGGTCTCCCGCAAGGCCCCGGCACCCGGAAAAGTCGGCGCCGCTGTCCGAGATGTCATGCACGCTCTCCGGAGCCGGCGGGTGGATCGGTTCGCCAGTCGGACTTCGGCAGGCTGGCGACGTCCTCGTGCAGGTCGCCCGTCGCGCTCTCCCACTCGTTGCCGCGTGGATGCGGGCTGGGACGGAACGCGCCGGTCGTGGCGAACCGCCTGCTGCGCACGTGGTACCGCTCGCGTTCCTCGGGAGTCAGCGAGTCGATGATGCCGTCCTGAGCCTCGCGCGGGAGCGTGTCGATGATCGACATGACCCGGTCCTTGCGGCGGCGCACGCCCTGGCGCTCGGGCAGCCCGGGCGTCGGCTCGATCTGCGGGACCACGCCGCGCACGTCGTCGGTGCCGCCGTCGTGGTGGCCGGCGTCCACCTGGGCCTGCTCGGCCTCCATGGTCGCCTGGTCCTTCTCCTCGCTCATGCCGATCGGGCCGATGCGGCTGCCGTTGAGGAACTGCTTGACCACCGGCTCCTCGCTGGTGAGCAGGACCTCGCGCGGGCCGAACATGACGAGCTCGCGGCGGAACAGCATGCCGATGTTGTCCGGCACGGTCCGGGCAAGGTTGATGTTGTGCGACACGATCAGGATCGTGGCGTCGATCTGCGCGTTGAGGTCGATCAGCAGCTGCGAGATGTAGGACGTGCGGACCGGGTCGAGGCCGGAGTCCGGCTCGTCGCACAGGATGATCTCGGGGTCCAGCACGAGCGCGCGGGCGAGCCCGGCGCGCTTGCGCATGCCGCCGGAGATCTCGCCGGGCAGTTTCTTCTCCGCCCCGGCGAGGCCGGTCATGTCGAGCTTCTCGAAGACGATCTTGCGGATCTCCGCCTCGGACTTCTTCGTATGCTCGCGCAGCGGGAAGGCCACGTTGTCGTAGAGGTTCATCGAGCCGAACAGCGCGCCGTCCTGGAAGAGCACGCCGAAGAGCTTGCGGATCTCGTAGAGCTTGTGCTCCGAGCACGTGACGATGTCGACGCCGTTGATCACGCAGCTGCCGCGGTCCGGCTTGAGCAAGCCGATCATGGACTTGAGGAACACCGACTTGCCGGTGCCCGACGGGCCGAGCATCACGCTGACCTCGCCGGGCGGCAGCGTGAGCGTGACGTCCCGCCAGATGGTCTGCCGGCCGAAGGACTTCGTCAGGCCTTCGACGACCACCTCGGCGCCCATCGAACCTCCTGCAACATGGGTTTCATCCAGGTGCAACGAACGGGCGGCTCGTGGGTTACTACCGAGTCACGTCTCCGGTTCGCAAAAGGCGTCAGGGCCGGCACCATGTCGGTACCGGCCCTGACGGACGCTCAGCGTGCGGTCGTCACTTGAGGGAGACGGACGCGCCCGCGGCCTCCAGCTTCTCCTTGGCGGCCTCGGCGGCCTCCTTGGCGACCTTCTCCAGGACGGGCTTCGGAGCGGCCTCGACCAGCTCCTTGGCCTCCTTCAGGCCCAGGCCGGAGACGACCTCGCGAACGACCTTGATGACCTGGATCTTCTTCTCACCGGCCGACTCGAGGACGACGTCGAACTCGTCCTGCTCCTCCGGCGCGGCGGCCTCGCCACCACCGGCGACGGCGCCCGGGGCGGCCATGGCCACGGGGGCGGCGGCGGTGACGTCGAAGGTCTCCTCGAACTGCTTCACGAAGTCCGAGAGCTCGAGGAGCGTCATCTCCTTGAACGCGTCGAGCAGCTCGTCGGTGCTCAGCTTCGCCATGACGGCGTTTCCTTTCTGGAATGAGTGCAATTCGGACCAGCCCGGCGGTCGGAGCCTTGCCACGGCGACCGACCCTCTCAGCGGAGTCCGGGGCGACGTCTGAATTGCGTTCAGTTGGGTTTCTCAGCTCTCGGCGGGGCTCGCCTGCTCGGCTGACGCCTTCTTGTCCTGCAGTGCCGCGGCCAGGCGGGCGACCTGCGAGGCGGGCGCGGCGAAGAGGCCGGCCGCCTTCGTGAGGTTGCCCTTCATGGCGCCCGCCAGCTTGGCGAGCAGCACCTCGCGGGAGTCGAGGTCGGCGATCTTCTCGACCTCGTCGACCGTGAGCGGGCGGCCGTCCATGTAGCCGCCCTTGATGACCAGGCCCTTGTGCTCCTTGGCGAACTCACGCAGGGCCTTGGCGGCGTCGACCGGCTCGCCCTCGACGAACGCGATCGCGGTCGGGCCGACGAACAGGGACTCCAGCCCCTGGATCTCAGCCTTCTCGGCGGCGCGCTTGACGAGGGTGTTCTTCGCGACCCGGTAGGTCGCGCCCGTGCCGAGAGCGCGACGCAGGGTCGTCAGCTGGGACACGGTGAGACCGCTGTACTCGGTGACAACGGCAGCCGAGCTGTTGCGGAACTTGTCCGCGATCTCAGCGACGGCCTCGACCTTGTCTGCCTTCGCCATGGTCGCCTCCTCTCGTGGCAGATCCGAATGTGGCTGACCGCCGGAGAAGACCCGTGGAGACGACGAACGCCCCGGCGCAGCAGCACGGGGCGTCAGGGCGCGGGAACGCGCTCGAACCTCGTTCTCCTGCGCGGGCCGCCCGCCGTTCGCGGGGCCTTCGTCCGTACCGTCTCCACAAGGAAGCCGGCAACGGAGACCAGCGGTCTTCGGTAGAACCGCTGACCAGGATACGGGGTGGTCTCCCGGCACCGTCCAGCGCCTCCCCCCATGACCTTCCGCGACCGCGCGCGCACGGCATGATGGAGGTCGTGGCCGACAACGAGCACCCACCACCGGGCCAATCCGGCCGGCCGGCGCCCGGCGATGCGGAGCGGACGCCGCCGTCCGGTACGCCCGCCGTGCCCGGCGGGCCCGCCACCTCGGGCGGCGAGTTGTCGGTCCGGCCGCCGAACGAGCCCACGGCCATCGATCCCGAGGCCGTCCGCCAGTTCCAGCAGTTCCAGCAGTTCCAGCAGTTCCAGGAGCTGATGCGCCAGCAGAAGGAGCAGGGCTTCCCACAGGGCGACCCGCCCCCGCCCGGCTACCTGCAGCCGTGGGGCCCGCCGCCGAAGCGGCGCCCGGCCTGGCAGCGTGCGCTCCGCTCGCTCGGCGGCAAGCTGGCCACCGCGCTCATCGTGGCCGCGCTGCTCGTCGTCGGCGGCTACCTCGCGGTCGACTACTTCCTCGGCGGCCCGCCCGACCAGCCGAAGGCGAGCGAGGTCGGCGGCCAGAAGACCAAGAACACCCTGCTCTTCGAGACCAACCCGCGCGCCGCCGTGCAGAAGATCTACGACGACGTCGCGCAGGGCGAGCCGGGCAGCGCGTGCAAGCGGTTCACCCCGCAGGCGCGGGCGCAGTTCGCCGACCACCTGCACCGGTACGGCGCCTCGTGCGAGGACATCGTCGCCGCGATCCACACCGGCGTCGACGAGAAGAACATGAAGAACGAGTACGCGAACCCGAGCAAGCTCTTCTCGATCAGCCCGGAGCCGAGCGACGAGCCGGTGACGATCAGCTCGTGCGCGCTCGGCGTCGCGGGCGGGCCGCCGCTCGGCAAGTTCACCGTGGACAAGATCCCGGGCTCGCAGGAGGGCCAGTACATCGTGACCGCGCACCAGGCCGAGCCGGACGGCTGCGCCGGCGTCCCGACCGCTCCGGCGACAAGCTGAATAGGCCGGTCAACACACATTCGGAAATCGCGCCACCCGACGAAAGTCGGGAAAGAGTACAGGCCGATCTACCCGTCAGTAACAATTTCCCGCACCTCTTCTCGCCCCGCCAGCGCCGACATATCCGCTGGTCAGCGCGGTCGCCTGGGCAACTTCGACCCTACGATCGGCGGGGTCGAAAATTCGCTGACCTGCACCTAACGTGAACCGAGGTTCACACCTGTCCGTATCTATGGGTGGCCCCATTCGTACGAATGCAAAGCCAAGGAGGTCGGGGAGTTGGGCGCCAAACATCGAGGCGTATCGAAAAAGAAGGCGTTGTTCGCCGGTGCCGGCGCGATAGCGCTCGCGGCACTGGCCGTGACGTTGCCGCAGGCCTACGCGTCGGACGACCAGTCCGCGCCGCAGGTCACCGCGGAGACGCTGCAGGACGGCCAGGACATGCTGTGGGACGAGGCCCGGATGCCGGGCACCGCCTGGTCGGTCAACCCGGAGACGAACCAGATCGAGGTCCTTGCCGACAGCACGATCGACCAGCAGGAATGGAACCAGCTCCAGTCCACTGTGGACTCCATGGGCGACAACGTGGCGACGCTGAAGCGCACGTCCGGTGAGTTCCAGCTCTTCGTGGCCGGCGGCGACGCGATCTTCGCCGACGGTGCCCGCTGCTCGCTGGGCTTCAACGTCACGACGTCGGACGGAGCTCCGGCGTTCCTGACCGCGGGCCACTGCGGTGTCGCGTTCGACCAGTGGTCGGACAGCCAGGGCGGTGCGCCCATCGCCACCGTTTCGCAGGCGACGTTCCCGGGCGACGGTGACTTCTCGCTGGTCACCTACGACGACCCGGCGACGCAGGCGCCGAGCACGGTCAACACCGATCAGGGCGAGGTGGCGATCACCGGTGCGGGCGAGGCCCAGGAGGGCATGCAGGTCTTCCGCATGGGCAGCACGACGGGTCTGCACGACGGGACGGTCACCGGCCTGAACGCCACCGTGACCTACCCGGAGGGCACCGTCACGGGCCTGATCCAGACCGACGTGTGCGCCGAGCCCGGCGACAGTGGCGGCTCGCTGTTCACCCAGGACGGCCAGGCCATCGGCCTGACCTCCGGCGGCAGCGGCGACTGCACCAACGGCGGCGAGACGTTCTTCCAGCCGGTCACCACCGCGCTGGCTGCGACGGGCGCCACCATCGGCGGCTGATCATCGGCTGATCCCACCCACAGGGAGATAAGAACGGCGCCCCCGGGTTTCCCGGGGGCGCCGTTCTTGGCTAGTCCCGACCAGCGGCAACCTCAGGGGACGTGGCGCAAGCCAGCCACCGACAACCCGAAAACCGCCAGATGCGTCGAAACGCACGCGACACTTTGAATTACGAGGAGGCGGACAAGTCGTCGGCCAGCATGTTGCGGGTGCGGGCCGGGTCCACCGGGATGCCGGGGCCCATGGTCGTGGAGAAGGTGACCTTCTTCAGGTACCGGCCCTTGGCCGCGGACGGCTTGGCCCGCAGGACCTCGTCCAGCGCGGCCGCGTAGTTCTCGACCAGCTTGTCCGAGTCGAAGGACGCCTTGCCGATCACCAGGTGGAGGTTGGACTGCTTGTCCACCCGGAAGTTGATCTTGCCGCCCTTGATGTCGGCGACGGCCTTGGTGACGTCCGGCGTCACGGTTCCGGTCTTGGGGTTGGGCATGAGGCCACGCGGGCCGAGGATGCGGGCGATGCGGCCGACCTTCGCCATCTGGTCGGGGGTCGCGATCGCCGCGTCGAAGTCGAGCCAGCCACCCTGAATGCGCTCGATCAGGTCCTCGGCGCCGACCTCGTCCGCACCGGCGGCGACGGCCTCGTTGGCCTTGTCACCGGTGGCGAACACGATCACGCGCGCGGTCTTGCCGGTGCCGTGCGGCAGGTTCACCGTGCCGCGCACCATCTGGTCGGCCTTGCGGGGGTCGACACCCAGCCGGATCGCGACCTCGACGGTCGCGTCCATCTTGACCTTGGAGGTCTCCTTGGCGAGCTTCGCCGCCTCGAGCGGCGAGTACAGCCGCTCGCGGTCGACCAGCTCCGCTGCCTGACGGTAGGCCTTGCTGTGCTTTGCCATCATTCGTTCCTTACGTCAGTGGTTGCGAGCCAGCACCCGGCTCTCCCACGCGTTCTGTGTCGGCGGTACCCGCGATTGTCTTGATCGACACTGCGCGGCCTGGTCGATTCGTTGCTATTCGACCGTGATGCCCATCGACCGGGCAGTGCCCGCGATTGTCCTGATCGACACTGCGCGGCCTGGTCGATTCGTTGCTATTCGACCGTGATGCCCATCGACCGGGCAGTGCCGGCGATGATCTTGGCGGCCTGGTCGATGTCGTTGGCGTTGAGGTCCGCCTTCTTCGTCTCGGCGATCTCGCGCACCTGGTCCCAGGTCACCTTGGCGACCTTGTTGCGGTGCGGCTCGCCGCTGCCCTTGTCGACGCCCGCGGCCTTGAGCAGCAGCTTCGCGGCAGGCGGGGTCTTGAGCTTGAAGTCGAACGTGCGGTCCTCGTACACGGAGATCTCGACCGGCACCACGTTGCCGCGCTGCGACTCGGTGGCGGCGTTGTAGGCCTTGCAGAACTCCATGATGTTCACGCCGTGCTGACCCAGCGCGGGACCCACCGGGGGCGCCGGGTTGGCCTGGCCTGCCGTGATCTGCAACTTGATGATCGCGGACAGCTTCTTCTTCTTGGGTGGCATTACTTTCCCTGCTTCGTGTCTCGGCAACTCGAACGATTTCTCGCTCCACAAGCTCCGCTCGGTCAGATCTTGGAGACCTGGCTGAACGACAGCTCGACCGGAGTCTCCCGGCCGAAGATCGACACCAGGACCTTCAGCTTCTGGCCGTCGGCGTTGACCTCGCTGATCGTGGCGGGGAGCGTGGCGAACGGGCCGTCCATGACGGTGACCGACTCGCCGACCTCGAAGTCCACCTCCACGACCGGGCCCTTGGCCGGCGTCGCCGCCGTCCCCTTGCCCGCCGTTGCCGGTTTGGCCTCCTCCACCTGCGGGAGGAGGAACTTGAGCACCTCGTCGATGGTCAGCGGCGACGGCTTGGACGTCGCACCCACGAAGCCGGTGACGCCCGGGGTGTTACGCACCGCGGACCACGAGGCGTCGTTTAGATCCATCCGGACGAGGATGTAACCGGGCAGCACCTTGCGCTGGACCTGCTTGCGCTGCCCGTTCTTGATCTCGGTGACCTCCTCCGTCGGCACCTCGACCTGGAAGATGTAGTCCTCCATGTCCAGGGTCTGGATTCGGGTCTCGAGGTTGGTCTTGACCTTGTTCTCGTAGCCGGCGTAGGAGTGCACGACGTACCACTCGCCGGGCGCCCGGCGAAGGGCGTCGCGCATCTCGGCGACCGGGTCGGCCTCCTCCTCGGCGCCGGCCTCGTCGACCGCGCCGTCGGCCTCGTCTGTGGTCTCGTCTGTGGTCTCGTCTGCGGTCTCGTCTGGGATCTCGTCGACGGCCTGTCCGGCCTCGTCGGCGCCGTCCGTGCTCGCGGCGTCGGCCGCGGGCTCGGCGGCCTCGGCGGCCGCGACCGCCTCCTCGTCGAACTGGTCCACGCCGCCGCTGAAGCTGGTCAGCTCCTGGCTGCCAGCAGCGCCGTTCTCGGAGCTCACTGTTCGGTCTCGCTTCCTTTCATCGATCGCGTGCCCTGTCCACTGAGCCAGGCGCACCCGGATGGGCGCGGCTCAGCCGAACAGTGCGGACACGCCCTTGGCGAGCCCGAGGTCCAGCAATGCGATCAGCGCCACCATGAAGGCCACGAAGACCAGCACGACGGCTGTGTACGTGATCATCTGCTTGCGTGTCGGCCAGATGACCTTGCGGAGCTCGGCGACGACCTCACGCAGGAAGCGGGCGGTCCGCGAGAGCAGCCCCGGCCGGGCGTCCTTGCGGTCCCGGCTAGGCGTCGGCCGTCCCTTGTGCTCGCCGCGTGCGGCCTTGGACTCGTCCTTGCCCTTACCCCGGACCTTGGCCTTGTCCGTGCCCTTGTCCCTGCGCTTGTCGGTCTTGTCCGACCCGGCCGGCTTCGACGCCGTCGACTTCTCGTCGGCCGTCGTGTCCTTCCTCGCGACAGGGCGAGCGGACGCACGGCGCTCACGCCGCGCTGCGGCGGTGACCGGACGAGAAGGGCGCTCCGGTCCCTTTTCCCGTTCCTTGTCCCGGTCGTCAACCACGCCAGTTCCTCCGCTCGATGGGTCCGCACCTTGCGTCTGACGCAGGGGTGACAGGACTTGAACCTGCAACCTGCGGTTTTGGAGACCGCTGCTCTGCCAGTTGAGCTACACCCCTTCGCGAGGCCGATCGCTCAGCCGCGCGGTCTTGGACGCATTCAACCCACCCCACTGTTCTTCGTGGGGTGAGGTCGGCAACTTCCAAGTTCAAGAGTGTACGGCAGGCGCAGACGCGGCCCGCAACCACGCCCCCGCTGGACGCACCAGTACAACACTGACCGGGCGACTGTTAATCCGATCGGCCGATCTGCGACGATTTCCGTATGGCTGACAGCACCGCCCCCAGCAAGCGTCGAGTCTCCGCCCGGATCGGTGGCATCGCCGAGTCCGCAACGCTGGCGGTGGACGCGAAGGCCAAGGCGCTCAAGGCCGCCGGCCGCCCGGTGATCGGCTTCGGCGCCGGCGAGCCGGACTTCCCGACGCCGCCCGCGATCGTCGAGGCGGCGGTCGAGGCGGCCCGCGATCCCCGCAACCACCGCTACACGCCCGCGGCCGGCCTGCCCGAGCTGCGCGAGGCGATCGCGGCGAAGACGAGGCGTGACAGCGGCTACGAGGTCGCGGCCGGTCAGGTACTCGTCACCAACGGCGGCAAGCAGGCCGTCTACCAGGCGTTCGCCACGATCATCGACCCGGGCGACGAGGTCCTGCTGCCGGCGCCGTACTGGACCACCTACCCCGAGTCGATCGCGCTGGCCGGCGGTGTGACCGTGCCGGTGCTGACCGACGAGTCGAGCGGCTACCTCGCCTCGGTCGAGCAGCTGGAGGCCGCGCGCACGCCGCGGACGAAGGCGCTGCTGTTCTGCTCGCCGTCCAACCCGACCGGCGCGGTGTACCCGCGCGAGCAGGTCGAGGCCATCGGCCGGTGGGCGGTCGAGCACGGCATCTGGGTGATCACCGACGAGATCTACGAGCACCTGACCTACGACGGCGTGACGGCCGCGTCGATGCCGGTCGTCGTGCCCGAGCTCGCGGACACCTGCATCGTGGTCAACGGCGTGGCCAAGACGTACGCGATGACCGGCTGGCGGGTGGGCTGGATGATCAGCCCGGCGGACGTCACGAAGGCGGCCGCAAACCTGCAGTCGCACCTGTCGTCGAACGTCGCAAACGTGTCGCAGCGGGCCGCGCTCGCGGCGGTGTCGGGCCCGCTGGACGCGGCGCACGAGATGCGCGAGGCGTTCGACCGCAGGCGGCGGACGATCGTGAAGCTGCTGTCGGAGATCCCCGGCATCGACGTGCCGACGCCGCAGGGCGCGTTCTACGTCTACCCGTCGGTGCGCGAGCTCCTCGGCAAGTCGATCCGCGGCTCGGTCGCGGCGACGAGCGTCGAGCTGGCCGCGCTGGTGCTCGAGCACGCGGAGGTGGCGGTGGTCCCCGGCGAGGCCTTCGGGACGCCGGGCTACTTCCGCCTGTCCTACGCCCTGGGCGACGACGACCTGACCACGGGCATCCGCCGCATGGGCGACCTCCTCCGCGAAGCTGTTCCGCCTGCCCGGGACTGAGAGGTCCGGCTGAGGCGGGTTGCTACCGCGCCGGTGCGAGGTCCTCGGCCGCGCGCATCGTGTGCCAGATGACGTCCGCCTGGACCTCGTCGGCTCGGGTCGACGCGACCACCGCCCACGGGTCGCCGGGCCGGCGTACCAGCGCGCCCACGCACGAGACACCGTCCCGGAACTGGCCGTGCTCGAGTACCGGGCGGCCCGCGGTGAGCCCGGCCAGCTCCGCCTCCAGCGAGTCCGTGTCGATCAGCGTCCGGGACGTGAACCGGCGCATGCCCTGCTCGGCCAGGTACGCCGCCCGGCCCGCGCGCGGCAGCGACGAGAGCAGCACCTTGCCGATCACCGTCGCGTGCGCGGCCACGTTCAGGCCCACCTCCAGGTCCTCCAGGTACGGCGACTTCGGGCCCTCGACGAGGTCGGTGATCAGGATCCGGCCGGACACGAAGCGGCCGAGGTACGCCGTGCGGTACGTCATCGCCGAGAGGTGGCGGAGCACCTCGTGCACCTCGGGCGGCTGGTCGAACGTCGCCTGCAGGTCGTGGAACCGGCGCGCCACCGAGGAGCCCAGCACGTACCGGCCGTCGCGGTCGCGGACGAGGTAGCCCTCGTAGGTCAGGGTGCGCACGAGGTGGTAGGTCGTCGACAGGTTGAGCCGGCAGCGCCGGGCGATCGCCTTCACCGTCAGCGGCGCGTGGCTCGCCCCGACCTCCTCGAGGATGCGCAGCGCACGCGAGACCGACCTGACGAGGTCGGAGGGCTCTTCGTCACGCATGCCTCACCGTCCCGCGTGCCCGGCACCGGAACCACCAGTTTGCGTCACCTCACACGCACCCGCCACTCGGCCGCTTTTCGCCATGTGAAAACCGCGCTCTTCCTCCCCGCCGGGCACGCTGCGAGCCTCGATGCATGGACGAGATCCCGCAGCGCTTCCTGACCGCGCTGTCCGATGTGTTCGACCCGTGCTGCCGGGAGAAGGGCATCTCGGTGGTCGACATGGGCCTGGTGCACACCGTGTCCGTGGCCGGCCGGCACGCCCGGGTCGAGCTGCTCCTCACGTCCGGCTGGTGCCCGTTCGCGGCGCGGGTGCTCACCGACGTGCGGGACCGCATCGAGCAGCTGCCCGAGATCGACTCCGCCGACATCGAGGTCGTGTGGGACACGCCGTGGACCACCGACCGGCTGTCCGACTCGGCCCGCGGCAAGCTCCGCTTCCTGCCCGACCCGGTCGCCGTCGCCGACCGGGACGCCTACATCGCCGCGCACCAACCCCGTGCTCTGGAAGGAGACCGGTCATGATCGACGACGCGTTCGTGTTCGACGGCGTGGCGCACCCGTTCAACTTCGAGGCGAAGAACGCGTTCGGCAAACCGGGCGAGATGTTCGCGAACCATCTCTACGCCTTCCACGCGACGCTCACCCCGGACGACGCGGAGACGCTGTCGGCCGAGCAGTTCCTGCGCAACTGGACCATCGAGGACATCCGCCACCAGGTCTACGAGGAGTCCGACACGGACATGCTCGTGGCCATGCCGCTACCGCTGACCGACCTGTTCGCCGACGGCCTCTCCCCGTGGGAGGAGTGCGCGGAGCTCGCCGCGCTCGACCCGGACCGCACGGTCCTGTGGGGCTCGGTGAACCCGCTGGAGGGCAAGCGGGCGCTCGACCTGATGGAGCGCCAGGTCGGCGAGTTCGGCGCGAAGGCGTTCAAGTTCTACAACGTCCGCTACGACTACGGGTCGCCGTTCCCGTGGCGGATGGACGACCCGAAGATCGCGTTCCCGGTCTTCGAGAAGGCCCAGGAGCTCGGCGTCAACCTGATCGGCGTGCACAAGGGCGTGCCGCTCGGCCCGCAGCCGATCGAGCACACGCAGACCTGGGACATGGACGGCGCGGCGGCGAACTTCCCCGACATCAACTTCGTGATCTTCCACGTCGGACTGCCGTTCCTGGACGAGACGTGCTGGCAGCTGATCCGCTACCCGAACCTGTACGCGTCGATCGCCGCGACGATCAACTTCGTCGTGCGCTCGCCGCGGATGTTCGCCGAGATCCTCGGCAAGCTGCTCTTCTGGTGCGGCGAGGACAAGATCATCTACGGTAGTGAGGCACCGCTGTTCCACCCGCAGTGGGCGCTCCGCGCGTTCATGGACTTCCAGATCCCGCAGGATCTGTGCGAGGGCTACGGCTACCCGCAGCTCACGGACACGGCGAAGCGCAAGATCCTCGGCGAGAATCTACTGCGACTGCACGGCATGGACGTGGAGACGGCCCGCGCGAAGCTCGGCCGTAGCCGCGCCTGAGAGAACCGGCCCGGTCCCCGCCGGTGGGTGGCGCCTTCCGGACTGTTCGGATGCCCGGAAGGCGTCACTCAGTGTTGGTTGCGTTTCGGCTGGACGGTGCGCGTTTAGACGCGGATGATCGCGATGGCCTTGCCCAGCACGGCCTTGCCGTCGAACCTGGCCGTGATGTCGACGCGCGCGGTGCCGTCCTCGCGCACGTCTCGCACCTTGCCGGAGAGCTCCACCAGCGCGCCGTCGGCGTCGTTCGGCACGATCACCGGGCGGATGAAGCGTGCCGTGTACTCGACGAGCCGGCCCGGGTCGCCCAGCCAGTCGGTGACGAGTCGGCCGGCGATGGCCATCGTGTACATGCCGTGCGCGATCACGCCCGGGAGGCCGACCTCGTCGGCGACCCGGTCGTTCCAGTGGATGGGGTTGAAGTCCAGGGACGCGCCCGCGTAGCGGACCAGGTCCGCCCGGCGCACCCGCAGCTCGAGCGGTGGCAGCTCGGAGCCCGCGGTGATCTTCTGCGCGGTCTCGGCCATCACTCGCCCCGCACCACGAGCTGGGCCTTCGCGGTGACCACACGCTCGCCGTCGGCCGTGTCGATGTCCGCGCGCAGGATCAGGAAGTCGTTGCCGGCGCGGGACATGATCTCGTCGATGTGCGTGGTGACCGCCAGCCGGTCACCGGCCTGCACGGGCCGCGCGTAGTCGAACGACATGTCACCGTGGACCATGCGGTCGTAGTGGAGCCCGAGGCCCTCGTCCCGCACGACGGCCTCGAGGGCGTAGGAGTTGAACAGGACCATCACGAAGGTCGGCGGGGCGATGACGTCCGGATGCCCGGCGGCCTTGGCGGCGTCGGCGTCGCGGTACATCGGCTGCGGGTCGCCGATGGCGTCCGCGAACTCCCGGATCTTCTCCCGGCCGACCTGATAGATC
>NZ_DATBKY010000100.1:0-6607 GCF_036555685.1 Actinophytocola sp.
CGGGGTGTCGCGCGAGTGGCACCCCGCCCCGACTGCGCTGAGTAAGGTGGGGGCCTGTGACCAGCACGTTCTCGATCGGCGACCGGGAGACCGAGCCGATCGTCCTGACCGCTCTCGAGTTCGACGTGCTGTGGGAGCACCTGCGGCTGGGACAGCTCCCGCTCATCGTGAAGGTCCCCTCGCCGGGCAAGACCTTCGAGGAGCGCGCGCGGCTCGAGGAGCGGGTCTGGGCCGACCTCGAGGGACGCGGCCTCGGGCGGCCGGTCGACGTGAACCCGGACATCGAGGACATCCTGTCGCTCCTGGCGAAGCCCGAGCGGGAGGTCGACGTCCGGGCGCACGCGGGGCGGGGCCTGCGGGTGCTGGCGGCTGCGGTCGGCGAGCAGGCGGCGGTCGCGGAGCTGTCCGACGGCTCGGTGACCTTGCGGCGCGCGTCGGCATCCGGCCTGCCGGCGGCCGCGCTCGCGTCGTTGCCGCCCGCGCCGGCGGGTGCCGGCCGGTCGGTGGCGTTGCCGACGTCGGACTTCGAGGCGGCGGCTCACGGCGCCGCGGGCACGCGGGAGGGCTTCCACAAGGCGTTGCTGGAGCGGGGGGTCCGCGAGGACGACGCGGCGGCCCTGACGGAGATGATCAAGGACGTGTCGGCCACGGGGAACTTCGGCGCGGCCGCCCGGGACAAGTTCGGCCGCCGGTTGCGGGCCGAGCGCGTGGTGTCCTTCTTCGACACCGAGGACGGCCGCTACGTGCAGATCCGCCGCCCGTCCCAGGACGGCACGATGTGGACGACGATCTCCCCGGCCGACCCGCGCAACCTGACCCACTACGTCGAGGAGATGCTGGCGGACGTCGTGCGGGAGGCGTCCTGACGAAGCCGGTCGATCCCCACGCCCTCCGCGAGGCCGTCCTGGCGATCGGCCCGTGGCTGGCCGGCGACGCGCCCGCCCCGCCCCGCCCGGCACTGGCCTCGGCGGTCCGGCTCAGCCTGCGCACGCTCGCGCAGCTGGCGCCCGGCCGGAGCGTGGAGGTGCGGGTACCGCCCTTCGCGGCCGTGCAGTGCGTCGAGGGCCCCCGGCACACCCGGGGCACGCCACCGAACGTGGTGGAGACCGACCCGCACACGTGGCTTCGCCTGGCGACGGGCTCCCTGTCCTGGCCGGACGCCGTGGCGGCGGGCAAGATCACCGCGTCGGGCAACCGCGCCGACCTGTCCGCGCACCTCCCGTTGCTGCGCCTGCCACCCGCCTGACGGGTCAGAAGAGGCGGCCCAAGGTGTTGTCGTACACGGACCTGCCCGCGTCCACGAGGTCGCGGCCGCCCTCCACGACGTCGCCCACGGTTCCGACGACGACGTCGCCGACGTCGCTCGCCAGCTCGCCGCCGGTGGCCTTCAGCTCGTCCCACGCCGCGTCCCAGTCGCCGTGGACGGCGTCCGTCACGGCGTCCCACAGGCCGCCGCCCACGTCCTCGCCGATGTCCACGACTTCCTTGCCGATGTTCGCCGCCGCGTCGATCGCCGGGCCGGCCACCGGCAGGTCCGAACCGGGCAGCGACGGCGGCAACGGCGAGTCCTGCCAGCGAGGCTCGGTGACCGAGGAGTACTGGCCCGTCGCGATGTCGCCGAGGTTGCGCAGCGACTCCGAGCCGTCCTGGTAGTACGTGCTGTGCGCGCCGAGCAGGTTCTCCTCCGTGCCCGCACCGAACTGGTTGGCGCCGAACGCCTTGTCGTAGGGCGTGGTCGACGAGCCGTCCGCGGTGAACCAGTCGCCGCTCGTGCCCTGCACGATGGGGTCGTGCTCGGTCATCCCCGCCCACACATGGCCCGCGCCCGGCGACAGCTGGTCGACCGACGACGCCCCCACGCCCGGCGAGCCGAGGAACGCGATGTCGTCGGCGGCCAGCCCGTGCATCGCCGCGTAGCCGACCGTCGTGCTGCCGTAGGAGTGCCCCAGCGCCGTCACGTGCGGGTCGTGCCCGGCCGCCTCGGCCGCCGCGCGGTAGCCGTCCACGTCGGCCGTGAGGAGCCCGCCGCCCTCGATCGCGCTGTCCGCCGTCACCACGCTCAGGTCCCACGACGGCGCGTCGTAGCCCAGCCACGCCACCGTCGCGTTGTGCGTGCCCGGGGCCGCCGCGTCCATCGATGCCCGCAGCTCGACCGCCTGCCCGTTCGGGAACCCGTGCTCCAGCGTCGTCCCGACCCCCGGCACGGTGACCGCGACGTTGTCCGCCACGTCCGGGTTGCCGAACGCCACGGCCAGCACCCCGTCCTGCCGGCCCGGTCCGACGGGGTCGTAGGACAGCACGTACACCTCGTCCGGCAGGCCCTTCGCGAGCGCCATCTCGCGCGCGTCCGCCACCCGTGCCTGCGCGGCCGCCGCGTTGTCCAGCTGCCGGTTCACGTCCTGCCGCTTCTCGAGCAGGTCCGCGAGCGCCGGGTCGCCCCGCAGCGCGCTCTCGTCCGCCGGGTCCAGGCCCAGCGCCGACGCCCGCGCCGTGACCTCGGAGTCCAATGTGGACTTCGTGGCGCGCAGCGTTTCCCGGTCCGCCGAGATCCGCCGCCGGTTCGCCGTGTCCAGCACGGGTGCGGGCAGCCCGCGCAGCCGGCCGAGCTCGTCGAACCGCGTCGCCAGCAGCGTGTCCCGGTCCGTCTGCGAGAGGCCCTGCCACCACGCCGCGACCGCGCGCGGATCGGATCCCGGCGGCGGCACCGTCACCCCGCCGCCGAGCACGCCGGTCCGCTGCCACGCCGCGTCCGCGCCCGCCACCTCGGCGAACGCCGGCCGCAGCCCGGTCAACGACCCGGCGTACGCTCGCAGGCTCTGCTCGTACCCGTCCTGGACCGCGGTGAGCGCCTGGTTGACCAGCGACGCGAGCGCGGCCTCGGCCCCGCCGTCCATGCCCGGCGGCCGCGACCGCCAGGCCGAGATCGCGTTGTCCGCCGCCACCCGCATCGTCGTGTACGCGCCGGCGGCCGCCTCGATCACCTGCGCGGCCTGCGCCACCCGCGCGTGCGCGGTCGACGTCGCGGTGCCGGACAGCGCCGAGTGGTCCGCGAAGGCTGACGCCGCGCTGCCCCGCCAGCCCGAGGCCGCGGTCGACGCGCCGCCCGCCAGCGCCGAGCGCGCGCCGTCCAGCGCCGAGAGGGCCGACAGCAGCGGCCCGGCGGTCGTGCGGATCCGGCCCGCGTCCCCGCCGGCCAGCCGCGCGTAGAGCTCCTCCGGGTCGCTCACGAGCCGGCCGCCGTCACGCCGGCGGCCGCGTTCTCGTCGCACCGCTCGTAGTCCTCCGCGCTCGACACGAGCCCGTCCGCCGCGGCGCCGACCCACGTCGCGCCGTGTCGCAGGTCCTCGCCGTGCTCGCCGACGAACGTGGCGAACGCCCTGGCCAGCTCGTCGGCGGCGGGCACCTCGCCGAGCGCGGACGGGACCAGCTGTGCCGCGGACAGCAGCGCGGCGGCCTCCCCGACCGCGTCCGCGCCGGCGTAGACGTCGCGTGCCGCGCCTCGCAGGGTGGCGGGGTCCACCTGGTATCCGGTCTGATACCCACTGGCCACGGCGAACCTCCAATACTGGGGTGCGCTCCGAAATTAACCGACCGGACGCCTGCGTAGTGTGTTTCCGCGCACACTGTGTGCATGTGCGTACGAACCGGACGGAAGGAACGGCATGCCGGTGTGGACCCCGCAGCGGTGGACCAAGGTGTTCACCGAACAGGCGGCGATGTTCCGCGAGGCCGTCGGCGAGGGTGACCCGCGCGCCGGCGTGCCCTCGTGTCCGGGGTGGACCTTCACCGAGCTGACCCTGCACGTCGGCCGGTTCCTCGCCCAGGTCACGCGCTACCTCACCAGCGGCAGCGCGGTCCAGCTGCGCCCGCCCCCGGCCGAGCGGCCGCCGGATCCGCTCGGCTACCTCGACAAGCGGCTCGCCGAGGCATCCGACGCGCTGGCCGCGACGCCCGGCAACCGTCCGGTATGGACGTTCTCGCCCGCGGCGCCCGGCCTCGCGTGGGTCTGGCACCGCCGCGCCGCGCACGAGCTGAACCTGCGCCGCTGGGACGCGCAAGCCGCCCGGCGCACGCTGGTGCCGACCGACCGCGACCAGGCCGCGGACGCGATCGACGAGCTGCTCGGCACGCTGCAGGCGGCGCGGCTGCGCACCGACTCGCCGCCGGTGACGAAAGGCACCGCCGTGGTGTCCGCGACGGACGGTCCCGAAAGGTGGTTCGTCCGGCTCACCCCCGGCGAGGTCCCGCTCGTCCGCCAGGCCGCCCGCGACGAGCCGGCCGACGCCCACCTGGACGGCCGGACCGAGAACCTGCTCTACCAGCTGTGGAGCCGGATGCAGCTCACCGGGTCGGGCGACGAGTCCGTGCTGCGCACGCTCAGAATGAGCTGACCGCCACTCCGGCGCGTCGCGTGGTCCTGGGCGGAGGCGACATACACTGAACTCACCTGACGCCGTCCGCAGGGGAGCAGACTCGGTGGTCACCGACCAGAGGAACGCGCCGGAACCCGAGCCCCGCGAAGAGTGTGGCGTGTTCGGGGTGTGGGCGAAGGGCGAGGAGGTCGCCAAGCTCACGTACTTCGGGCTCTACGCGCTGCAGCATCGTGGGCAGGAGGCCGCGGGCATCTCCGTGTCCGACGGCCGGCAGATCGTCGTCTTCAAGGACCTCGGCCTGGTCAGCCAGGTGTTCGACGAGCAGACGCTCTCGTCGTTGCGCGGCCACGTCGCGGTCGGCCACTGCCGGTACTCGACGACCGGCTCGACCACATGGGAGAACGCCCAGCCCACGTTCCGCAACACCGCCATCGGCAGCGGGTTGTCCTTGGGCCACAACGGAAATCTCGTGAACACGGCCGACCTGCTCGAACGGGCACGCGCGGCCGGCATCCGGACCAACAACGGCGCCACCACCGACTCCGACCTGCTCTGTGGGCTGCTCGCCGCCGAAGCCGCGGACCGGGGCATCGAGCAGGCCGCACTAGAGCTGCTGCCGAGCGTGCGCGGCGCGTTCTGCCTGGTGTTCGCGGACGAGACGACCCTGTACGCGGCGCGCGACCCGCACGGCGTGCGGCCGCTCGTGCTCGGCCGGCTGGAACGCGGCTGGGTCGTGGCGAGCGAGACGGCCGCGCTGGACATCGTCGGCGCGTCGTTCGTGCGCGAGGTCGAGCCCGGGGAGTTGCTCGCCATCGACCAGAACGGGCTGCGCTCGTCCCGGTTCGCCAACCCCGAGCCGAAGGGCTGCCTGTTCGAGTACGTCTACCTGGCACGGCCGGACACCACGATCGCCGGCCGCTCGGTGCACGCGACCCGCGTGGAGATCGGCCGCCGGCTCGCCGGGGAGGCACCCGCCGAGGCGGACCTCGTCATCCCCGTGCCCGAGTCCGGCACCCCGGCGGCGATCGGGTACGCGCAGGGCTCGGAGATCCCGTACGGCTCCGGCCTGGTGAAGAACGCCTACGTGGGGCGCACGTTCATCCAGCCCTCGCAGACGATCCGCCAGCTCGGCATCCGGCTCAAGCTCAACCCGCTCAAGGACGTCATCCGCGGCAAGCGGCTCGTGGTCGTCGACGACTCGATCGTGCGCGGCAACACCCAGCGCGCGCTGGTCCGCATGCTGCGCGAGTCCGGCGCGGTCGAGGTGCACGTGCGCATCGCGTCACCGCCCGTGCGCTGGCCGTGCTTCTACGGCATCGACTTCGCGTCGCGGGCCGAGCTGATCGCGAACGGCATGGAACTCGACGACATCCGCCGCTCGATCGGCGCCGACTCGCTGGGCTACATCTCGCTCGACGGCCTGGTCGCGGCCAGCGAGCAGCCGCGCAGCCGGCTGTGCATGGCCTGTTTCGACGGCAAGTACCCGATTCCGCTGCCGGACGAGGAGCTCATCGGCAAGCACCTCCTCGAGGGGCTGGAGAAGGGCGTCGCAGGTTCTGCCGCTCCCGTCGTGCCCGCCGGATATGGTGCGGAGGACGCACTCCAGCGACCCTGAACCGGGAACCATGACCGACACCAGCAACAGCCCGCACGCGACCTATGCCGCCGCGGGGGTGAGCATCGAGGCCGGTGAGCAGGCGGTCGAGCAGCTGAAGCCGTTCGCGAACAAGGCGACGCGGCCCGAGGTACTCGCGGGGATCGGCGGGTTCGCCGGCCTGTTCAAGCTCAAGCTGGACCGCTGGAAAGAGCCGATCATCGCCTCGTCCACGGACGGCGTCGGCACGAAGATCGCGGTGGCACAGGCACTCGACGTGCACGACACCGTCGGCATCGACCTCGTGGCGATGGTCGTCGACGACCTCGTGGTGTGCGGTGCGGAGCCGTTGTTCATGCAGGACTACATCGCGGTGGGCGCGGTGATCCCGGAGCGGATCGCCGCCCTCGTCAAGGGCATCGCGGACGGCTGCGTGCAGGCGGGCTGCGCGCTGCTCGGCGGCGAGACCGCCGAGCACCCGGGCCTGATGGCCGACGGCGCGTACGACCTGTCGGCGACCGGCGTGGGCGTGGTCGAGGCGGACGCGGTGCTCGGGCCGGAGCGGGTGCGGCCGGGCGACGTGGTGATCGGCATGGGTTCGTCGGGGCTGCACTCCAACGGGTACTCGCTGGCCCGTCAT
>NZ_DATBKY010000101.1:0-16627 GCF_036555685.1 Actinophytocola sp.
CTGGGCCGCGCGCTGCAGAACCGAGCGGCGTACCGGGCCGCAGGCGACACGGATCGCGATGGTGGGGCCATCGACGACTGTGTAGACCTGCGGCCACGGACGCTCGCGCTGGACAAAGTTCTGAGCCAAAGCGGATGTGGCCGCTAACCGGCTCAATTACGTCCATTAGTTGTATGTCATCATCGGTATGTCGTTGTACGTCATATCGGAATGACCTGCAGAGGCGGTGCCGCTGATCGAAAGTATGAGAAGAAGCGATGCGACAAGGGCAATGATCCAACGCGCGACTCTCATTCTGGCCTCCCGAAAGCAGAATAGGGTCAGAGGGGTCAAACGCGGGCATGCCGTTTCGCGTTAGGGTGTAGAAGTGGCCCAAAATATTGGGTCAACAAAACTATGACATAAGAGTGGGTAATCACCCAAGTACTGTGGGTAACAAACAGCTAACAGACATGTCTCTACTTCTGGTATCGCAGCAAACAGACGTGTCTCGTCATCCGGGTGACGCCGTGCATATGCACGATCGGTGGCACGGCACCCGGATGGCCGATGCTCTGACCAGGGGATCGGCTTACTGTCGAAGTATGTCGGGTGATGCGACTGCACTCGTCGGCCGCGATTCGGAACTCGCCCGACTCCACGAATGGATAAAGGATCTAGGTGCCGGAACCGGGCGAGCCGTACTGATCGAGGGCGAGCCCGGCATCGGCAAATCCTCTCTCGCGCGAGCCGCGATCTCCTGCGCCGAGCAGTACGACTACCAGGCCTTCTGGGCGGCGGGTGACGAACTCGGCGAGGCGCTTCCGCTCCAGCCGTTGCTGGACGCGTTGCGGGACAAGGAAGTAACCGAAGCGCCCCGGCTCGGCACCATCCTTCGGCTGCTCCGGGGTGAGGTTGCGAGCTCCGCCGATCCGACGGTCGCCGCGTCGGAGCAGATGCTGACGCTCTTCATGGAGATGTGCAGCGCCGCACCGACCGTTCTCGTCGTCGACGACCTGCAATGGGCCGACGTCGCGACGATCAGCGTGTGGGAGTGGCTGGCGCGTGCCGTCGACCGCGTGGATCTGCTGCTGATCGGTGTCGTGCGGCCGATTCCTCAGCGC
The DNA here is from genome assembly GCF_036555685.1 of Actinophytocola sp. Taxonomy (GTDB): domain Bacteria; phylum Actinomycetota; class Actinomycetes; order Mycobacteriales; family Pseudonocardiaceae; genus Actinophytocola. Next base: position 1,104 of record NZ_DATBKY010000101.1, read on the forward strand.
GATGAGTTACTCCCCATCCGGCGCGCGGTCGGTGAGGAGGGGATCATCAGCCTCGGCGGCCTGCCGCGACCGGCGGTCGCCGATCTGGTCACCACGATCTCCGCCGGCAAGCCGGGCAAGGATCTGTTGAAGCTCGCCGACGACGCGGCCGGCAACCCGCTCTACCTGACCGAGTTGGTCGACGCGCTCGCCCGATCCCACCGGCTGAAGGTCGGGGACGAAGGCGTCGTCGAGGTCGAGGACGGGCCGGTTCCGGACTCGCTCGTCGGCGCCATCGCGCATCGCCTCGACTTCCTGCCCAAGGAGGTCCGCACGGTCCTGCAGGGCGCGGCCTTGCTCGGCGTCGACTTCCTGGTGTCCGATCTCGCCATCGTCATGGGCAGCAGGATCGCCGAGCTGGTACCCGTCCTCGACGAGGCGCGCGCAGCGGGCGTCCTCAGGGAGGCACGCGAGCGGCTCGCGTTCCGGCACCCGCTCATCCGGACCGCGCTCTACGACGACATCGCCGATTCGGTTCGCCCGGCCTGGCACATGGACGCCGCCCGCGCGCTCGCCAAGGCTCGCGTTGCCGATCAACGGGTGGCCAGGCAGCTGCTGCAGGCCGTCAAGTCGCCCGGGGCCGGTCCGCTGGACGAGTCGTTGCTGGACTGGCTGTCGGACGCCGGGCCGACGCTCGTGGCGCAGGCGCCGCGGACCGCGATCAAGCTGCTCAAGGAGGCCACACACAGGTCTCCGGCGACGACCAAGCGTGGTGCGATTCTCGCGTGCCGGCTCGCCGACGCCCTGTTCCGCAGCGGCGATCAGGAAGACGCCGAACGGGTCGCCACGGGTGCGATGGTGGTGGTCAAGGACTCCGACCTCCTCGTCGACCTGCACGGGACGGTGGCTCAGTGCCGGGCCTTCGCGGGGCAGGCGGACCGGTCGTTCGCGGAGTTGGAGCGCGCCCTGGCGACCCCGGATCTGTCGGCACGGCACCGGGCGCGGCTCATGGTGATGACCGCGCGGGCGCGCCGCGACCTGGGTGAGGTCATCGCGGCGGGGAAGGTTGCCGAGGAGGCACTGGCGACCGGTGAGCGGACCGGGGATCGCTGGGCGGTCGGCTGGGCCCTGCACGTGCTGATCATCGTCTCGATGATGCGAGGGGACGTCGCCGCCGCGTTGCCCTTGTTCGAGCGGGCGCTCGCCGTCGTGGGCGACGACAGCACGCTGACCGATCTCGGGCTGCTGTTGCAGGTCAACCAGGCCGTGGCGCTCGGCGACATGGACCGCTACGACGAGGCACTCGTGACGGCCGAGCAGGTGCGCAAGCGCGCCGACCACGCCGGCAGCCTCGTGCGGCTCGCCCAGGCGCAGAGCGCCCTCGGCACGCTGCTCTTCGAGGTCGGCCGCTGGGACGACGCCCAGACCGAGGTCGAGACGCTCTCCGACGACTTCAAGGACCCCAGCGTGACCTGCTGCGACCGGGGCATCGCCGCGGTCATCGCCTTCCACCGGGGCGATCCGGCGACCGCGCGGCAGCACCTGAGCATGGCCGAGCCGAGCGCGGACAAGATCGGCAACCGGGTCGTCGCGTCGCTGACCCTCGCGCGGAGCCTCGACCACGAGCTGTCCGACGACCCGGAGGAGGCGCTCACCGTCCTCACCGCCGGCGTCGCGAGCCACGCCGAGGAGCTCGACGAGATGGAGGACCTGCTCCCGGAGGTCGCCCGGCTGGCCGCGAGCACCGGTTCGATGGACGCGGCCGTGGACACCGCCGAGCAGGCGGCCACGCTCGCGCGCCGCTCGCAGGTGCCGCACCGGCTCGCCAACGCCGCCTTCTGCCAGGGCCTGCTCGACGGCGACCCCACGCTGCTGCAGGACGCCGCCGAGCGCTACGACGACGCGGGGCTGCCCCTCATGCGGGCCCGGGCGCTCGAGGCCGCCGCGGTGAAGCTCGCCGACCGCGGCGACATCCGCGGCGCGCGCACGGCCTTCACCCGCGCCGACGACGTCTACGACCGGCTGGGCGCGCAGTGGGACCTCGCGAACCTGCGGGCGCAGCTACGCCAGTACGGCATCCGCCGCGGCCCGCGCGCCAAGCACCGGCAGGCCCGGGTCGGCTGGAGCAGCCTGACGCCGACCGAGTCCCGGATCGCCGACATGGTCGCGGGCGGCATGTCGAACCCGCAGATCGCCGAGCAGCTCGTGCTCTCCCCGCGCACCGTGGGCACGCACGTGTCGCACATCCTCGCCAAGCTCGGCGTCCGGTCCCGCATCGACATCGCCCGCGAGGCGGCGGGCAAGCACGCCGGGAGGGACGCCGGTAAGGACGCCGGAAAGGACGCCGGAAAGGACAAGGTCCCGAGCTAGCCCTTGGCGAGGATCTCTCGCAGGGCCGTGGCGAACTCGGCCGGCTTCTCGATGTGGGGGGTGTGGCCCGTGTCCTCGATGACCACCTCGTCGTAGGTGCCGCCCGCCGCCGCGTAGCGGTCCAGGGCCGCGCGGGTCTGGGCCAGCATCGGCTGTGGGGGATGGGTTTCCGCACCCGGCCAGCCCGGCACGGCGCCGAGCGCGCCCAGGTTCGCCAGGTCGAACATCGACGCGTCGGACACGATCTGGTCGGCGTCGCCGCGGATCCAGCGGATGGGGGGCTTCGGCGCGATCTCGTGGAGGTCGTCCAGGCGGAAGTGGTTGGGGGACATGGTGTTCAGCACGCCACGGTCACCCGCCGCCAGGCCAGGCCACACGGGGGACTGACGGCTGTCGCCCGGGTAGTGGTCGTCGCCGATGCGCGTGGACAGCATCGACTCGACGTAGATGTCCTCGTGCTCGGGCACGAAGGGCGGCTTCACGTAGAACGTCCGCAGCACCGACCGCGGCGACAGCGGCGAGTCCGCGGTCCGGTCGCCGGCCGCCAACGCGGCCACGAAGTCGGGGTTTCCGCCGCCGCCACCCGAACACGCGCCCGCCGGGTCGATGAGCGTGCCGTCCTCGCCGACCGTGCCGCCATAGCCGTACGGCGACACCGGGGCCACCAGGGTCACCGTGCGCGCCACCGACGGGTGGTCGCGCAGCAGCTGCAGCACCACGCCGCCGCCCATGCTCCAGCCCACCAGGTGCACCGGGCCCAGCGACAGGGCGTCGAGCAGCGAGGCGACGTCGTCGGAGTAGTCGCGCACGCCGCGGGTCGCGTCCACTGGCAACGGCTCCGTGTCGCCGAAACCGCGCAGGTCCACCGCGAGCGGCCGGTACGACGACGCCAGCGCCAGCATCGTCGGCTGCCAGAACAGCGACGACGAGACGTTGCCGTGCACGAACAGCACCGGCTCGCCGGACTCGCGCACGGACAGCACGTTCATCGAGAGCCGGCCGGTGGGCACGGAGGTGGCGGTGATCCCGTCGAGGAGAGTGGACATCACGCGGTTCCTTTCACGAAAGCCAGCCCGCCACGGTCGACGAGACCGCGGTCGCCCAGCCGAGTTGGAGATGGTTGGCGGACGCGACCAGCGTCGTGGCCCCGACGTTCGAGATCCCGGTGGTGGACAGTGCACTTTGGACGAAGACTACGCCGTCCGAGGGGCCGCGGGTCTCGTTCCAGATGCCGACGATCGTCGGCGAGCCGCCGGCCAGCAGGTACACCGGCACCGACGACGGCGTCGGTGCGGACTGGATCCGCGAGATCAGCGAGCCCGCGTTGATCGCGGCCTGGATGCCCGGCCCGTCGGTGTAGAAGCCGCGCCCGCCGTAGTAGGTCGTGTAGTAGTCCTGCGTCGTCACGTTGACCCCGAACACGCCGTCCCACCGCGCCAGCATCTGCCGCTGCCCGGGGTAGGCGTCGAACCCGCCGGCCGGGGTGATCGACAGCTCGGGGTGGTACGTCAACGCCCCGTAGCAGGTCATCCGCGTGTGCGGGCTCGGCGCGTTGACCTTGCCGCCACACTCCGGCCAGATCGAGAAGTCGTGCGCCCAGCCGTGCGCGAACGGGTAGTCGTAGCCGCCGTTCGGCCCGCCCAGCAGGATCAGCTTGCGCACGTCGCCCGCGTAGGACCGGCCCCACGACTGCTTCACCGACGCCACGTACATCCGCGCCGACATCATGCCCTTGCTCCACCCGATCACGTCGACCGCGCCGACCCCGAGGCGCGCCTTGATGATCGCGATCGCGTCGCCGACCTGTTGCGCCTGCATGTAGTTGTCGCCCTGCTTGTGCGCGAAGCCGATCGCGAACACCCGGTACCCGCGCGAGCTGAGGTACTGCATGAGCCCGGTCGACGGGCAGGTGGCCGACCCGCAGCCGAACCCGCCGGACTCGTTGGGGTTGGCCCACGCGCGGTCGGGGTTGTCGTTGGCGCCGTGCACGAGCAGCACGGGCGTGGCCTTCGCACCGGTGTTCCAGCCGGGCGCGGAGTAGAACAGGAACCGCGACGACGACGGCCGCGCCACGCCCGCGAAGAACGTCTTGCGCTGCCCGTCCTGGTCGCCGCGCCCGTCCGGCGGGTACTGCTCGTCGTGGAACCCCGCGGTCGTGTCGCGGTACCGGTCCACGGCGGCCCAGCCGTTGGCGACCGACGTGTACGTCGCCTCCTTGGTCAGGTAGGCGGGCTCGGCCGCGTTCGCCGAACCGCCGAGCACCACGACACCGGTCGCGACGAGCGCCGTTACGGCGCCGCCGGCGAGCAGATAGCGGAGTGAGCGCATGGAGTCTCCCCGTCGAGACGGATCAGGTGAGCTCGGCGACCACGGCCGAGACACCCGCGTCGCCGAAGAGGATCGAGTAGTGGTTCGTGCCCGGCACGGTCGTGACCTTCAGGCGCGACAGCACGTCCGGGTCGGGGTAGAGCGGCGTCGGCTCGTTCAGCATGCCGCGCTCGGCCCGCAGGAACGGAGTCTCGGCCGGCAGCGCGGCGAAGGCCTCCCGCGCGTCCGCGCCGTGGTGCAGGTCGGTGAAGTCCGTGTGCATGGCCTCCGCGGAGACGCGGCTGCGCAACGAGCCCGCGGGCCCGGTCAGGTCGTAGTCGACGTAGGCCTCGATCGCCGGTGTCCACTCGGCGAACGACGGGTGCGCGCGCCAGTAGTCGCGGTACGTCGCCGCCGACTCGAACCGCATCTCCAGGCGGCGAGCGGCCGGGCCGATCGCCGTCTCCGCACCGCCTTGCGGTGGGGGCAGCGGGGCGCCGCCGTCCACGAGCACGAGCCGCGCCACCCGAGTCGGGTGGCGATGGGCCAGCACCGACGCCACGAAGCCGCCCATCGAATGCCCGGCCACCGTCGCCCGGTCGACGCCGAGCGCGTCGAGCACCGCGACGCAGTCCGCCGCGTGCGCCGCCATGCCGTACGGCCCGGGTAGTTCGCCGCTGCCGCCGCGCCCGCGCAGGTCCGGCGCGATCACCGGGCCGGGCAGGCGCGTGGCCGTCTCGAGCCAGGCGCGGCTCGACGCGGTCAGGCCGTGGATCGCGAGGACCGGCTGCGCCGAACCGAGCGAACCCCACACCGCGACGCTCAGCTCGCCGCCCGGCACCGGCACCGCGAGCTGGGTCGGCGTGCGGAGGTCGGTCTGCTGAGCGGGCACTGGCGACCTCCAGCGGGCACGACTGTGTGGGATCGGTCATACCGTGACCGCCACGGCGCGGCGCGGCAAGGTGGGCGCCCGCCACCCCCGGCTGGCCGGACATGTGGCGCGGCCACACTCAGGCGAGCGCGTCCTCCAGCGTCGGAAAGATCGCGAGATACGTGTTCAGCCCGGCCACCTCGAGCGGCCGGGCGGTCTCGCGGCTCGTCGCCACGATCCGGACCGCGCTGCGTTCGCCGGCCTCCTGATGTGCGGAGACGATCGCGGCCATGGCGCTCGACGCCAGGAACGTCACGTCGGACAGGTCGATCACCAGCACGGCCGGGCCGGCCGCCAGCTCCCGCGTGATGCACTCCTGCAGCTTCGGCGTGGTGAGCATGTCCAGCTCGCCGGCCACCCGAAGTACGACGGCGGTGTCGTGCCGCTCGACGTCGACGGTCACGTCGAAGGCATTGCCTGAGTCCGAGCCCGGGTCCGGTGGCATGGGCACATCATGCACCCAAGAAGGATCCCCGCAGTGCTGCCAGGTCGGGGGTCCGTCAGCACTACGGGGACACACGACGAATCGCCGCCTGCTCCTGGGTTGTTACATCGACTCTCAGGAACCGGTCGAGCTCGCCGAGGAACTCCGGCCACGCCGGCTCGCCGGCGGTGAGGATGTGGTTGCGGCTGGGGAGGAAGCGCAGCTCGCTGTCCGGGATCAGCGCGGCCAGGTCCTGCGCCTGCGCCCGCGGCACGCGCAGGTCGTCGCGCGCGTGCAGGATCAGCGTGGGGCAGCGCACGAGCGGCGCGAGCGCGGAGACGTCGATGTGCGCGAACACCTCGAGGAAGCGCACCACGTTCTCGGTCGACGTGGTGGCTCGCTGCAGGTCGTTGAACGCGTCCCACAGCGCCCGGTCGCCGTCGGGCAGGAACTGGCTCGCGAACACCTGCCGGAACGTCGGGTCGTCGTGCCGCCAGCCGATCCGGCCCAGCTGCAGGTCCAGCGCGGCCTCCTCGCGTTCGTCCGCGGTGCGGGCCCGCGCGTAGCGGCCGCGGCAGTACGCGCCGGCGAGGACCAGCTGCGACACCCGCTCCGGATGCCGTACCGCGTAGGCGATCGCGACCGCGCCGCCCTGCGAGACACCCAGCAGCGGGAAGCGGTCCAGCCCCGCCGCGTCGACGACGAGCTCGAGGTCGTTGACCCACGCGTCGAAGCTGAAGTCGCCGACCTCCCAGTCCGACAGCCCGCAGCCGCGCTCGTCGTAGCGGATCAGCCGGTGCCGCGAGGACAAACCGTCGATCCAGTGCGCCCAGATCGGGCTGGACCACTCCAGGTCGAGGTGCGTGAGCCAGTTGGCGACCTTCACCAGCGGCGGCCCGCAGCCGGAGATCGCGTACGCCACGCGCACGCCGTCCGGCGAGACGCAGTACCGGATCTGCTGGGCCGCCCGCTCGGCCGCGGGTTCGTCGACCGGCGGCTCGAGCGGCGCGGCCGGCGTGACGGTCAGCTCGACCTCGGCCACGAACCGGTAGCCGACGCCGTGCACGGTCGCGATGAACCGCTGCTGGTTGCCGTCGTCGCCGAGGGCCTTGCGGAGCATCTTGACCCGGCTGGTGAGCGCCGACTCGCTGACGAACCGCCCGCCCCACACCGCGTCCAGCAACTCGGTCTTCGCCACGACCCGGTCCCGGTGCTCGATCAGGTGCGCGAGCAGCGTGAACACCTGCGGCTCGACGTGCACGACCACGCCACCGCGCCGCAGCTCGAACTGGCGCGGATCCAGCTGGCAGTCGGCGAACCGGTACACGTCTTCACCCAATCTCCACCGGATCCCCATCATCCCGCCAAGTCTCAGCGCCGACCAGCACGGATGCTCTCCGGCACGGCGTATCGACGCGCGGTGCGCGGAACGGAGTGTGGTGATGACCACGAGTACCGGATATCTGCTGGGGCACGACGAGAAGGAGCTGGCCCGGCTCGAGCACCAGGCGGCCGTCCTCGCCCCGGCGACCAGGACGGTCCTGCGCCTCGCGGGCATCGAACCCGGGATGCGCGTGCTCGACCTCGGCTCCGGCGCGGGGGACGTCGCGTTCGAGGCGGCCGCGCTCGTCGGACCGGGCGGCTCGGTCGTCGGCGTGGACGCATCGGTGAAGGCGCTGCGGCTCGCGGCCGTGCGGGCCGAGCGGCGCGAGCTCACCAACGTCACGTTCATCCACGACGACCTGCACACCGTCCGCATCGAGGACGAGTTCGACGCGGTCGTCGGCAGGCTGATCCTGCTGTACACGCCCGACCCGGTGGAGATCCTGCGCAAGTTCGCCGCGCTCGTCCGGCCAGGCGGCGTGGTCGCGGTGATGGAGTACGAGATGACCGCGGGCGGCGGGCTGCCGCAGACCGACCTCTGCCTGCGCGTCATCACGTGGATCTGCGAGGCGTTCCGCCGCTCCGGCCTCGACCCGTCGCTCGGCGCCCGGCTCGGTGCGGTGCTGCGCGGCGCCGGTCTCACGCCCACCGTGCTCGGCCTGCAGGGCTACCTCGAACCCGGAGACGCGGCCGGGCCGCGCCTGGGCGCCGAGACCGTACGGACGCTGCTGCCGGTCATCGAGAAGACCGGCATCGCCACCGCCGACGAGGTCGGCATCGACACGCTCGAGTCGCGCATCGCCGGGGAGATCGCGCGCGAGGGCGTGATGTTCAAGCCCCCGACGCTCGTCGGCGCGTGGGCACGGATTGCATAGGAGGAACAGCATGCGCAACAGACATGCGGTGGTGCTCGGCGCGAGCATGGCGGGGCTGCTCGCGGCGCGGGTGCTCGCCGACCACTACGACCGGGTGACCATCGTGGAGCGGGACCGGCTGCCGGTGCGGGTGGCGCAGCGCAAGGGCGTGCCGCAGGGCCGGCACGTGCACGGCCTGCTGCCCAGCGGATCGAAGGTCGTCGGTGAGCTCTTCCCCGGGCTGCTGGAGGATCTCGTCGCCGCGGGCGGCACGAAGCTCGACGACTACTCGAAGATGTACTTCGCGCCGGACGGCGTGCACCGGCTGTCCCGGGCCCTGGAGATCGAGCCGATCTACCAGCCGAGCCGGCCGTTCCTCGAGACGGCCGTGCGCGGTCGCGTCCGCTGCCTGTCCAATGTGGAGTTCCAGGACGGCTGCGAAGTGGTGGGCTTGGCGGTCGACGCGGTGGGCCGGGTGATCGGCGCACGCGTGGTCAACCATGGCGGTCGGGCGGCGGACGTGCTCGAGGCCGACCTCGTGGTGGACGCGACCGGCCGGGCCTCCCGCACGCCCGCGTGGCTCGCCGAGCTGGGCTACGAGAAGCCGGCCGAGGACGAGGTCGTCGTGGACGTGCGGTACGCGAGCAGGTTGGTCCGCCTGCCGGCCGGCGCGGTACCCGAGACCCTGACCGTCATCGGCGCGAACCCCGGCCGGTTGGGTGGGGTGGGCCTGTTCGCCTACGAGGACGACACGTGGATGTTCACGGTGTCCGGGTACGCCGGCCATCACCCCGAGCTGGACTACGGGTGGATGGTCGACTTCGCGGCCGGGTGCGCGCCGCCGCACATGATCGAGGCGCTGCGGGCGGCCGAGCCGCTCGGGGACGTGTCGACGTTCCGGTTCCGGGCGAACCGCCGCGTGCGCTACGACCGGCTGCGCCGCTTCCCCGAGGGGCTGCTGGTCTTCGGTGACGCGATGTGCGGCTTCAACCCGATCTATGGCCAGGGCATGTCGGTGGCCGCGCTGGAGGCACTGGTGTTGCGCGACTGTCTGCGCCGCGGGAGCGAGGGGCTCGCGCGACGGTTCTTTCGCGCGGCCGCGAAGCCGATCGAGATCGCCTGGCAGATGGCGGTCGGCGCCGACCTGGCGCTGCCGCAGGTCGAAGGGCCGCGGCCGCTGCCCGTCCGGCTGGTCAACGCCTACGTCGCCCGGCTGCTCGTCGCGGCCGAGCACGACCCGGTACTCGCCGCGCGCTTCCTGCGGGTCAGCTCGTTCCTGATGAAGCCGTCCATGCTGATGACGCCGCCGATGGTGGCGCGCGTGGTGGCCGGCAACCGCCGGGCCCGCCGCGCGCCCGCGCCGGTCCGGCACGCCGGGTCGGTGCTGCCGGAGCGGGAGAAGGCGGGTATGCATGAGGCATGAGGTTCGTCGTGCAGCGGCACCGGGCACGCCGGCTGCACTACGACCTCCGGCTGGAGATGGGCGGGGTGCTCGTCAGCTGGGCGGTGCCGAAGGGGCCGACACTCGACCCCGGCGCGCGCCTGCTGGCCGTGCACGTGGCCGACCACGGCCTCGCCGAGCTCGAGCTCGAAGGCGTCGTCGGCAGCGGTGACAAGATCGTCTGGGACCGGGGGACCTGGACGCCCGCGAAGACCGACGACCCGCCGCGCGCCGTGACCGAGGGCGAGCTGCACTTCGACCTGGACGGCGAGAAGCTGGCCGGCCGGTTCGTCCTGATCCGCCGCGACCCGAAGAACTGGCTGCTGGTGCACAAGAACGACGAGCACGCCGTGCGCGGCTGGGACCCGGAGGCGTTCCCGCGGTCGGTGCTCTCCGGGCGCACCAACGAAGAGGTCGCCGCCGGCATCGCCGGGGCATGAAGCTCGCTCTGTTTCGTCTGGGTTCTCACGCGGGCATGTATTCGCCGCCGTTGACGTCCAGCACCGCGCCGGTCACCTCGCGGGCCAGGTTCGACAGGAGGAACAGCACCGCGCCCGCGCACGCGTCGTCGGCCGGGATGTGGCCCAGCGGGTTGCGCGCGGCGATCTCGTCGTAGACCTCCTGCTCGCTGATGCCGCGCTGGTTCGCGGTCATCGTGAGGTAGAACCGCACGCCCGGACCGTCGAGCCAGCCCAGCACCGCCTGGTTGACCCGGATCCCGCGGTCGCCGAGCTCCAGCGCGAGGTACTGCGTCGCGCACGCCATCGCCGCCTTCGCGACCGCGTAACCGCCCTCGCCGCGCCGCGGCTTTCGCGTCGACATCGTGCCGACGTTGACGATCGAGCCGCCGCCCGTCATGTGCGGGACGACCGCGCGGGTCATCTCGAGCGCGCCGTGCAGGATGATGTCCATCGACCGGCGCAGCTGCTTGTCCGGCGTGTCCAGCAGGTCGGTGAACCCGGGGTGCGAGTACGCGGAGTTGACCAGGCCGGTCACCTTGCCGAACCGGTCCACCGCGGTCCGCGCCACCGCGGCGACCTCGTCCGGGCGCCGGACGTCGCAGGCGACGCCGACGGCCTCGCCGCCCGCGGCCGCGACCTCCTGTTCCACTTCGGACATCACGTTCGTCGAGCGTGCGGCCAGCACGACCCGTGCGCCCTCCCGCGCCGCCCGCAGGGCGAGCTTGGCGCCGAGTCCCGGCCCGACACCGGAGATGACGACGACCTCGTCGGCGAGGATCACAGGTACTCCTCCGTGTAGAAGGCGAAATCGCGCTCCAGCCGCGCGGCCGACAGCCCGAAGTCGGCCGGCGTGTAGGCGTGCGAACCGTGCCGCTGCCGCCGGTTGCGGTCCAGGTAGGACTTCAACGCCGCCTCGTCCGCCGGCACACCCAGCTCGCCGAGCACCCGGCACGCCTGCCCGACCGGGTCGGCGACCATCTCGTCGTACCGCACGTCGACGAACCGCTCCGGGCGCTGGCGCCGCACGCCGGCGAACGCGCGCAGCGTGCCGGCGAACCGCTCGCTCCAGTACCGCCCGAGCGCCACCGGGTCGACGTCGTCGCTGTACTGCCGGCCGATCGAGCAGACCATCGAGGCGTACGACGGCACGGCGCTGACCGGCGACCGGTGTGTCATGACGATCTTGCAGCCGGGGAACGTGTCGAGCACGGTGCCGGCCGCGGTGAGGTGGTGCGGCGACTTGAGCACCCACGACGTGCCTTGCCGTGCCGGGTCCTGCCACCGCAGCACCTGCAGCCACTCGCGCAGCTCGCGGTACGCCGGCGTCTGGTCGGCCTCGCGCAGCCAGGTGCCGTAGGACGGGATGGCGTAGAACGAGTCGAAGCTCATCGACACGAACGTGCGGTCGAGCAGGATCACGTCCTCCTCGGGCCCGTCCCACTCGATCGTGTGGATGTCGGCGAAGTCGGGCGACATGTCGAGGAACAGCTTCGCGCGCTCGCGCGCCCGGGCCTTGCGTTCCGCGGCACCGGGTCCCTCGCCGGGGAAGGGCAGCGGGTAGGAGGTCTCCCAGGACAGCGTCGACGTCAGCCCGGGGGAGGCGGCGAGCAGGCGGTGCAGCATGGTCGAACCGGTGCGCGGCAGCCCGCAGATCTCGGCGGCGACGGCGACCTCGGTGTCCGCGATCTCGGGGTGCTGCTTCTGCAGGGCGCGCAGCCGCAACCGGTCGGCGAGCAGCGCGGCGAGCCTGCGGCGGGTCAGTGCGAGACCGGCCTCGCTCAGCCGCGCCTCGGTGTCCAGCGCCTCGACGAGAACCGTCAGCGGTTCGGTGAACCACTCGTCGCCGTAGTCGGTGAGCCCGGTCCGCGTCCGCGCGGCGTCGAGCAGCTCGCCCGTGCGGATCACGGCCGGATCACCCGGCAGCGCGGGATCGGGTGGTGGGTGGCGCCGAGCCAGCGCAGCAGCGCGGTGCCGCTGGTGTGGCCGGCGGTGTCGATCCAGTTGCCCCACCCGGGGTCCCGCTCGGCGACGACGATCGTCAGCTTCCCGCCGTCGAGCTTCGCGGTGTGCTTGTTGACGGTGATCCGGCGGTCGTGGTCGAGCGACTCCATCCACCAGTTGTCGAGCTGGAAGTTCCAGTACGGGCAGTCGGGGACCTCGGTCTCGATGACCCACGCCTCGCCGGGGCGGAGCGTCCAGTAGCCGTGGAGGTAGAAGATCTCGGGATCGCCGCCGGCGCGCTGGAACATCTCCTGCCCGAAGTCGGGTAGTTCGTTCGGTCGGCTCATGAACATCTCGGTCCACCCGGCGAACGTGGCCGCGGTCCCGTGCACGGCCAGCGCCGCGCGGCGCAGGGCCTTCGCCATGGCCGCCGGCTCGAGCGGTCGCGGTTGCGCGGGCCCGTCGACGCACTCGATCCGCCACTCGCCGGGCACCTCGGTGGTGCGGTCGAGGTAGGTCTGCCGGATCACGAGGCTGGTCGAGTCCGGCGCGAGCCGCAGCCAGTTCTCGCCGTGTTCCCGGGCGCTGACGGTGATCTCGACGGTCCCGTCGGCCTCGACCACGATGTCCTGATCGGACAGTTCGCCGGTGGAGGCCATGGTCCCGTCCTTGGCGTACCGGTTGGCCTTGGAGCCGACGCTGAAGTAGAAGATCGTGCCGCGCGTCCCGGTGAGCCGGTAGGTCCGGTCCCCGCGGACGGTGGCGGTGAGGTAGACGTTGTCGGGGTTGTCGGCGCCGATCTTGGTGAGATCCAGCCGGTGCAGGCGGGGAAAGTCGGGATCGGCGTTCTCGACGGTGGCGTAGAGCATCTCCCGCAGGAGCCGGGTGAGGTAGCGGTACCCCTCGGCCCGGTCGAGCGGGGTGTCGGGCGCCGCGGGCCGGAGGACCACGTCGCCCGCGGCGGCGAGGGCCTGGCAGAACGAGGTCCACGCACTGTGCTCCACGCGCCCTCCTCACGAGAGAACTAGAACACGTTCTACCAGAAGCGAGATGTGCGAGTCCAACGCGCACGGGCAGGGATGGGGTGACTACCCGGCGTCCCGGACCCTGCCTCGGTAGGGGAGATCCCTGAGTCGACACCGGGAAAAGTCCGGATCCCCCCACACGTGCGGGCCGGGAGTCTGTTCCCGAACGCCAGTAGTGCGAACAGAGGGGAACAGGGATGGGAAAGCCGATGTTGACCGTGCGGATCGCGAGGTGGAGCGCGGAGCATCCGTGGCGCGCCATCGGCGCCTGGCTGCTCTTCGTGGCGATCTGCATCGGTGCCGGCCAGGTCGCGGGGACCCGGCAGGCGGACTTCGACGACAACCCGAAGGGGGAGCTCGCCACCTACCAGAGCATCGTCGACGAGGCCGGGTTCGAGCGGCCGTCGACGGAGAACGTGCTCATCACCGCCAAAGACGGGAGCCTCGACAAGAACCAGGCACTCGCCGCCGCGAACGACGTGCGGCAGCGGATGGACGCACTGGCCGAGGTCGGCCGGGTCAGCGACCCGATCCCGTCGCCGAAGGGGACCGCGGTCCTCGTCAACGTCGAGATGACCGGGTCGTCCGACACCTCCGAGGAACGCATCCAGCCGCTGCTCGACACGACGGCCGAGGCCCAGCAGAGCTACCCGGACCTGCGCATCGAGGAGGTCGGCGGCGCCTCGCTGGACAAGGCCCTCTCCGCGACCCTCGGCCAGGACTTCCAGCAGGCCGAGCTGATCAGCATCCCGGTCACGCTCCTGATCATGCTCGTGGTCTTCGGCGCGCTGATCGCCGCCGGCGTGCCGGTGCTGCTCGCGATGTCCGCGGTGGGCACCGCGCTCGGGCTCTCCGCGCTCGTCTCGCACCTGATCCCGGCCACCGACAACACCGCCAGCATGATCCTGCTGATCGGCATGGCGGTCGGGGTGGACTACTCGCTGTTCTACATCCGCCGCGAGCGTGAGGAACGCGCCAAGGGCGCCGGGCACGTCGACGCCGTGGAGATCGCGGCCGCGACCTCCGGGCACGCGATCGTCGTCTCCGGCATCGCGGTCACCGTGGCCATGGCCGGCATGTTCGTCACCAACGACATCGTGTTCTCCTCGATGGCCGTCGGCACGATCCTCGTGGTGCTCGCCGCGATGATCGGGTCCATCACGGTGCTGCCCGCGCTGCTGGCCAAGCTCGGCCGCTGGGTCGACCGGCCGCGGATCCCGTTCCTGTGGCGGCTGTCCATGCGTTCGGATGGCGAGCCGCGGTTCTGGAAGGCAGTGCTGCGGCCCAGCCTGCGCAAGCCGAAGACGACGCTGATCATCTCCGGCGGCCTGCTGGTCGCGCTCGCGATCCCGGCCTTCGGCATGACGCTCAACGCGCCGTCCGAGCAGGACCTGCCGCGCAGCATCCCGATCATGCAGACCTACGACCGGATGACCGGCGCGTTCCCGAGCACCGGCGCCTCGCACGAGATCGCCGTCCGGGTGCCCGCCGATCAGGCGGGCGCGGCGAAGTCGGCCGTGGACGACCTGCTCGGCCGGATCGCGGCCGACCCCGGGTTCGCCCACGACCAGCCGCCGCAGGTCACGCCGGCCGCGGGGGGCCGGATCGTGCTGATCTCCGCGGGGATCCCGTACGACGGCGGCAGCGCGCGGGCCGACCAGTCGCTCGCCGAATTGCGCACGACGCTGCTGCCGCAGACCATCGGCAAGGTCTCGGGCGCGGAGTTCGCGGTCAGCGGCATGACCGCGGGCGAGAACGACTTCGTCGACCAGATGAAGAGCTCGCTGCCCTGGGTCATCGGGTTCGTGCTGCTGCTGACGTTGCTGGTGATGCTGTGGGCGTTCCGCGCACCGGTCATCGCGCTGTCCGCCATCGGGTTGAACCTGCTCTCGGCCGGCGCCGCGTACGGCGTGCTGGTGCTGGTCTTCCAGCACACCTGGGCCGAGGGCCTGCTCGGGTTCACGTCGAACGGCGGGATCACCGCGTGGCTGCCGGTGATGCTGTTCGTGACGCTGTTCGGCCTGTCGATGGACTACCACGTGTTCGTCGTGAGCCGGATCCGTGAGGCCGCCGCGGGCGGACTGTCCACGCGGGAGGCCGTGGCCACGGGCATCACGCGGTCGGCCGGCGCGGTGACGAGCGCGGCCGCGGTCATGATCGGCGTGTTCTCCATCTTCGGGTCGCTCACCACGATCGACATGAAGCAGATGGGTGTCGGCCTGGCGACGGCGATCCTGATCGACGCCACGCTGATCCGGGCGGTCGTGCTGCCCGCGCTCATGGTGGTGCTGGGCCGCGCGAATTGGTGGACGCCGCGCTTCCTGCGCCGCCGGACGCCGGTCGCGCCACCCGCCGAGCGCAAGGTGCTCGAGCCGGTCGGGTGACATTCGCCGGATAGTGGTGGGGGG
>NZ_DATBKY010000102.1:0-18102 GCF_036555685.1 Actinophytocola sp.
GCCAGAGCTTCGCCCACCTGGTCCTCCGGCAGGGCCTGGACCAGGCGCATCAGCTCATCTCGCTCCGCGCTCACAACGATCAGTCTACCGGGCATGGGTCTCGCGAACGACGCATCGGCGGCAGTGTGGCGAGCGCGGAACCATCACGGAAGGCGCGGAACACCACCGAGAAGCAGCGCAGAGCACCACAACCGCGACTCGCGCCAGGGGTAGCCCCGGAGGAGTAGACAGCGTTCATGATCAGGCCGTATCCAGGCCGTGAGAGGTCGGAGACGGGCGAGTACGCACGAGAACTGATGACAGACGTTGATGCAGGTCAAGTGACCTGCGGTAACAGGCCCGGTCAGACCACAGTCGACATCCTGCAGATCTCGGCCGACGCGTTGCACTGGCAGGACAGCAGAACCACAATGCCGGCATGAAGCGCGCCTGGCGTGCGGTTCCCTGGCGGTTTCGGTGGGTCGGGACCGCGTACCTCCTGCTGATCGTCGGTGTGGCCGTCTTCGTGTGGCTGGCGACCTGGGGCCCGCTCAGCCGGCCGGGCGACGCGAGTTTCGCCGGCATCTGGCTGTACTTGGTGGCCATGCCGGCATCGCTGGTTGTCTTCGTGCTCGCTCCGGCGGAAACCGGTCTGCCCGCATTCGCGGAGCTTGTCGCCGCGGGCTTGGCACAGGGCGCGCTGTTCTTCATGTTTACCTGGTGGCTGGACAAGCGTGTGGCCGGTCACCGGGACAGAGCGGCATCCTGACCGTCTGCCCTCAGCGGTCGAGCTTGCGGATCACCCGGGCGGGGTTGCCCGCGGCCAGGACGCCGCCGGGGACGTCACGGGTCACCACGCTGCCAGCACCCACCACCGTGTTGTCGCCGACGGTTACGCCCGCGCAGACGATCACGCCGCCGCCGAACCACACGTTGTCGCCGATCGCGATCGGTGCGGCGCGCTCCCAGCGCTGGCGGCGCATCTCGTGGTCGTCCATGGGGTGCAGGGCGGTCAGCAGCTGGGCTCGCGGACCGATCGACACGTCGTCACCAATGGTGATCGGGGCGCAGTCCATCAGGATGGCGTCGTAGTTCAGGAAGCTGTTCGAGCCCAGGCGGATGAGGCTGCCGTAGTCGCACTGGAAGCGCGGCATGATCCACGACCCGGCCCCGATCTCGCCGAGCAGGTCCCGCAGGATGTCGTGCCGCTCCTGCTCGGCCGTCGCCGCCGTCCCGTTGAAGCGGTCGAGGAGCGACTGGCACCGCCGCCGCTCGTCCACCAGCACCGGGTCGCTGTCCTTGTACCACTCGCCGCGCACCATGCGGTCCCGTTGATCACTCACGCGCCCGATGATGCCCCGGGTCTCGCGGCACGAGAGCGCAGGGCGGCGGGAAGACTGGCGATTACACCGATGTCTCCGACGCGACCCGCGGCGCACGCTGAATGAGTCCCGACCTCCCTACCCTGCTTGGCGGGATTCATGCGTCGAGGAACCCGGGCGGCCGGAACTTCGCCGCTCCGGGGTGCGTTCAACGCACATGGCATGGGTGTGGGCGATGTCGATCCCCGGGCTGGTGTGCCTGCTCGTCGTGCTCGCGGCGTTCGAGCGGTTCGGGCTCTGGGCGAGCGGGCGGAGCCGGTTGCCGGGCCGTCGCAACCGCACCCGTGACTCGCTGTCCGGGACCGGGATCGAGGAGCTCGGCGCCTTCTTCTACGCCGGCAAGCGGATCGAGCTCGAGCAACGGCAGTCGGAGCTCGTCATGCCCGAGCGCGAGACCAGCGGCGACCCGCCGCTGCTCATCCGGCCCGATCAGCTCGCGTAGGTGTCCAGGAAGTCGTCGAGGTAGGCCCACGTCGTCGTGCGGGCGCCGCGGCCGGCCAGCACGCCGAGGTGACCGCCGGGCGCCGTCTCGTACCGGACCTCCGCCGCGTTCTCCAGCACGTCCACCAGCTTGCGGACCGCGCGCTGCGGGGCGATGCCGTCCCCGCGACCGGCGACGACGAGGACCGGGGCCTTCACCGAGTGCAGCGAGATCCGCCGGCCGCCGAAGTCGACCTCGCCGTCCGCCAGGTCGTTGGAGCGGAAGAAGCGGTGGTACATCTGCCCGAACGTGCGCCCGGGGTAGGCGATCATGTTGTCGGTGAACCGGTCCACGGCCTCCAGCTGCGCCAGGAAGTCCCGATCGTCCAAATGCGACAGAACCGCGTACGGCTTGGTCACCATCTTGTCGAGCGCCGACAGCTGGAACGCGCGCTTGACCAGTGCCCGCGGCGCGCTGCCGAACAGCCGGTACACCGGCGTGAGGATCCAGCCGTTGGTCAGATCGGCGAGCGGCTTGATGGGTGCGATCAGCGGGATGGCCGTCATGTCGATGGGCGCCGCGACCGTGGTGATCGACGCGATCGGCAGCTCCGGGCGGTCGGCGTGGGTGAGCAGCGACAGGATGCCGCCGAGACACCACGCCACCAGGTGCACCGGCGCGCCGCCCGCGTCCTTGGCGACCGCCTGGATGGACCGGGGCAGCACCTCGTCGATCCAGTGCTCGAGGCCCAGCCGCCGGTCGGAGAAGCTGACCGAGCCGTAGTCGACCAGGTAGAGCCGCCTGCCGCCGTCGACCAGGTGCTCGGCCACGCTGCAGCCCCGCCGCAGGTCGAAGCACAGCGCGGGCGCGGCGAGCGGCGGCACCAGCAGCACCGGCTCGCCCCGCTGGGCGCCGCCGACGAACCGGTACACCGACCGGTTCGGGCCCTTGTCGATCAATGTCCGGGGCATCGGCCGCAGGTCGGCGACACCGCCTCGCAGCACCTTGTCACGGACGTTCTCGGCGGCGTCGGTCAACCTCATGGGCCCATCCTGCGCTCAGCTGATCTTCTCTTCAACCGCGCCACCCGATGACTACGATGCGGTACATGGCGTCTACGGAGCGGCCGAACTGGGCACCGGAATCGATCGACCTGGAGCGGCCCAACGCCGCCCGGATCTACGACTACCTCCTGGGGGGCGCGGCCAACTTCGCCGCGGACCGGGAGTTCGCCGAGCAGTTGCTCACCGTGCTGCCCGAGGCCCGCGGGGCCGCCCGGATGAACCGCGCGTTCCTGAACCGCGCGGTGCGGTTCTGCGTCGACGCCGGCATCCGCCAGTTCCTCGACGTCGGCTCCGGCATCCCGACCGCGGGCAACGTGCACGAGATCGCGCAGCGCATGGACCCGTCGTGCCGGGTGCTGTACGCGGACGTCGAGCCGGTCGCCGTGACGCACAGCGAGCTGATGCTGCGCGACAACGACCAGGCGGCGGCCATCCGTGCCGACTTCACCGACCCGGACTCGGTCCTGGACAACGAGACCACGCGGCGCGTGCTCGACTTCGACCAGCCGATGGCCCTGCTGCTCGTCGCCGTGCTGCACTTCGTGCCCGACGACGCCCAGCCGTACGACGCCGTGGCCCGCTTCGTCTCCCGGCTCGCGCCCGGCAGCTACCTGGTGCTGTCGCACTCCGTCGAGCGCCCGTCCGAGGAGCAGGCCGAGGGCATCGACCGGCTTTACGACCGGGCCGACGCCCCTGGCGTGCGCCGCACGCACGCGGAGATCGCGCGCTTCTACGACGGCCTCGAGATGGTCGAGCCGGGCCTGGTGAACACGCCGGAATGGCGCCCGGAGCCGAACGACACCAGCGCGGACCAGCCCGGCGCGGACGTCGCCATCGCCGGGGTGGCCCGCAAACCCTGACCTACCAGGTCGGCCGCAACGGCATGTGCGACGCGGTGCCGTCCAGCCGGACGCCGAGCATCTGGTGCAGCTGCACGGTGTTGCGGTCGAAGCCCAGCCGCGAGCCGGCCATGTACAGCCGCCACACCCGCGCCCGGCCCACGCCGACCTCGCGCACGGCCTCGTCCCAGTGCTCGTCGAGGTTCGCGCACCACTGGGTCAGCGTCTTCGCGTAGTGCTCGCGGAGGTTCTCCTCGTGGCGCACCTCGAAGCCGTTGTCGTGCATCTGGGTCATGAGGTAGCCGGGGCTCTCCAGCTCGCCGTCCGGGAAGACGTACCGGTTGAGGAAGCCGCCGACCTTCGCGGGCTTCGTGTCCGGCCGCGTGATGCAGTGGTTGAGCAGCCGCCCGCCCGGGCGCAGCTTGTCGTGCAGCGAGCGGAAGTACTCGCCGAGGTGCGCCTTGCCGATGTGCTCGGTGAGGCCGATCGAGCTGACCGCGTCGAAGCCGGACTCGGCGACGTCGCGGTAGTCGAGGTGGCGGATCTCCGCGAGCTCGGTCAGGCCGGCCTCGGCGATCGCCTTCTGCCCCCATTCCGCCTGCTTGCGCGACAGCGTCACGCCGAGGGCGCGTACGCGGTAGTGCTTCGCGGCATGCATCACCATGCCACCCCAGCCGCAGCCCACGTCGAGCAGCCGCATGCCGGGCTCCAGCCCGAGCTTGCGCGCGACGAGGTCGTGCTTGGTCCACTGGGCCTCTTCCAGCGACGCGTCGCCATCCGGGTAGACCGCGCAGGTGTACGCCATCGACGGGCCGAGCACCCACTCGTAGAAGCGGTTCGACACGTCGTAGTGGTGGGAGATGGCGTCCTGGTCCCGCTTCTTGGAGTGCTTGCGGCCACGCAGCCGCGACTCCGCGTCCGGCCGGCGGGCGGGCCACCACAGCCGGTACATGCCGAGCCGCGCGAGGATCTCCGCCTGCGTACGCGGCGGGATACCGTCCAATGTGGCCGCTGACATGCTCGCCAGCGCGGTGTACATGTCGCCGTGGATGTCGATGGTGCCGCTGACGTAGGCCCGCGCGAGACCGAGCTCGCCGGGTGCCGACGCCAGGTAGGACAACGCGATCGGCGAACGTACCTCCACCCGCACCGGTGCGTCCGGGTCGCCGGCCCTGCTGCCGTCGAACGCACGGAACTCCAGTGGAGCGTCGCGCCCGATCACGCGCTCGAAGATTTCGGCCAGTCGCATGGTTCGCTCCTTCCCGCCCTCAGTGGTCTATCGGTTGCCAACGCACTTCGCGTACAGATCGGGAAGCCGCCCCTTCGGGTCGTAGGTCTGCTTCAGCTTCCGGTAGGTCTCACCGTCGTACCGCAGCCAAAACTCATCCTCGGTGAAGTACGAATCCGAGTACAGCGACTTATGTCCACCCAGATCGGTGACCTTGCTCTCGATCAGGCGATTGTGCGTGCCATCCGGCTGACCGGGACCCAGCGGCACGGTCGCCCAGAACCCGACGTTCACGAACAGCCGCCCGGGCTCCATCGGGTACAGCGGCCAGCCGTGCGACTCGCGGAGGCGGACCGGGCACAGCCAGACCGGGCGGATGCCGATCTCGGCGTCGAAGAACTCGAGGAACTCGGCCAGCCGCTCGACCGGGACCTCGATGTCCTGGATGACGGCCTCGCGGTCGGGCTGGCGCAGCAGCCGCCCGACCCGGGCGGACAGCTGGTGCCGGCGGTCGAACGCGACGATCTTGCGGTAGACGTCCGAGCGCAGGTAGCGGCGCGGCCAGAGTCGGCGGACGACCGGGTGCTGTGCACCGAGCGCCTTCGAACACCAGAACCAGTCGGTGTCCCAGCGCCACAGGTAGTCGCGCACCGTGAGCTGGTCGGTCACCCGATCACGGATCGAGTGATAGAAGATCCGCTGGCCGGTGTAGTCCGACACATCCGCTGCCTGGTCGGAGAACGTGCCGAGCGTCAGGTACATCTCGTCGCCGGCGAACACGGTCCCGTCGACGAAGTCGGCCGCCTCGCCGGAACCGGTCGCGCATGCCTCCTCGATGCCCTTCGCGCAGGCCGCGGCGTCGGAGTAGCGGACGTGGCGCAGCGAGACGTAGGGCTTGACCGGCTGGAGCTCGATGCGCAGGCGCAGTGCGTAGCCGAGGGTGCCGTAGGAGTTGGGGAAGCCCCGGAAGAGGTCGCGGTGCTCGTTGTCCGGCCGGGCCAGCACGACGTCGCCGTCCGGGGTGAGGATCTCCATCTCGAGCACCGACTCGTGCGGCATGCCGTTGCGGAACGAGCTCGACTCGATCCCGAGGCCGGCCACGGCGCCGCCGAGGGTGATGGTCTTGAGCTGCGGGACGACGTGCGGCATGCGGTCCCGGGCGAGCGTGGCGTCGGCCAGGTTCTCGTAGGTCGTCATGCCGCCGACGTCGGCGGTGCCGGCGGCGGTGTCGATGTCGATCACACCCGCGAAGGCGCTGACGTCCAGGGCGTTCGCGGGCGGCGGTTCGCGGAAACGGAAGAGGTTGGAGGTGGGCTTCGCGAGTCGTATGGGCGATCCGTCCGGTTGTGCCACGAGCTGAGCCCGTAGCGCGTCCACGGCGCGGTCATGGGCGATCCGTGCTGGTGATCGGCTCACCCCACGATGCTAACCCGATCTCCCGGGAAGTTCGCCTCGCTAATGAGTTTGCCGGTACTCCTCGAACAGCTCGGTCACGTAGGCGAGGAAGAGCCCCGCGGCCCCGAACACGCCCTCGATGGGGTGCATCTGGGCCAAGCCGTAGGCCATCTCGCAGCCCTTGTAGGACGGCGCCGACTCGCGAACATCGGTGAACCAGTCGTAGAACGGGACGCGGGCGTGGGTGAGCCCGGGCGCGATGACCGGGCCGAACACGGCGAGCAGATCGAGTGCGACGGGCCTGTTGCGCAACGCCCAACGGTAGGTTTCGGAGAACTGGTAGAACCGCTGCTCGACGGGCGTCGCGTGCTGTCCGTGGCTCTCGGCGACGGCCACTCCGTGCTCGGTCGACGCCTGTTCAGCCTCGCTCCAGGCCTTGTCGTGCTGGCCGCGGGTGGCCCAGTCGCCGGTGATGTAGGTGGCCCACTTCGCGGAGCCGGGGTTCCCGAAGTCCCCGCCCGGCAGGCCTTTCGCGAGGGCCAGCCCCCGCTCGATGCCCTCCACGATGCCCGCGTCCACGTAGGACACCCAGGTGCCGGCCGCGCCCAGCTGGTGGTCCCGGAAGAAGGTGATGACGCCTTCGATGTTCCGCCACCGGTCGGGCACCCCGAGCTCGGCCCCGTGTCCACTCTCCATACCCCGGACGAGCTCGAGCCGCTCGGCCATGGTGAGCAGGTCGATGTCGTCGATGGAGCAGTCGAGCGCGGCGGCGCAGTCGGCCGGC
Organism: Actinophytocola sp.; assembly: GCF_036555685.1. Classification (GTDB taxonomy): domain Bacteria; phylum Actinomycetota; class Actinomycetes; order Mycobacteriales; family Pseudonocardiaceae; genus Actinophytocola. Next base: position 7,093 of record NZ_DATBKY010000102.1, read on the forward strand.
GTGCGCTTCTGATCGGCGGAAGCCACGGGCACCGCGACCGCGGCGGCGACGATGCCGAGGAGGGACAGGAACAGCAGGACCCGCCGGCGCAGGGACATGAGATCTCCGAATCGCTCTGCGTTGAGTGAGCAGGAGCCTACGGATAGGGATCAGCGCCGGGTACATCCTTCCGTAGCAACATGGCCGAGGAGGCGGCCGCGGACACTTGCTGCGGGCCAAGCGGGCTCGAGCCGCACGTCAGCCGCTCCTTGACATCCGACCAGGAGCGGCTGACCTGCGAAGACGAAGGCGTACCAAGATCACAGGCGGCCGCCGGCCCCCCGAGATCCAGCCTAGCGACGACCACCGACGGGATCGGCGGCGAACGCGCAGGCCTGTGGACAGGTCTACTCGAAGACCGACGAGCCACCGACGACCGGCAGCGACACCGAACTCCGCGCCGGATTGACGGTCAGCTCCGTCCCCGGCAGCGGCCGCAGGGTGAAGTGCATGTCGGTCGACACGACCACGAGTCCGACCCGGTGTCCGGCAGCGAACACGTAGTCGTCGGGCTCCAGCGGCCAGTCGAACGTGTACTCCTTGCCCTGCTGGATCGGTGTGCTGCGCGAGCGGGACTGGCGGTTCTGCACGTCCGTCCACCCCCGGGTGACCATCGTCGCCGTGCCGTCCGGGGCGTAGTCCACCACCACCGCGGTCAGGTTTGCCGCGTAGCGGTTGTCGACCGACGCGCGCAGCGACACCGACGGCGTGCCGCTCAGGTGCGCGCCCGAGGCTAGCGGCGCGGACACGTACACCAGGCGGTTCGGATTGGCGGCCGACGGGTTCGTGATCAGGGCCGCGTCCGTGTCCAGCTCGCGGCCGCGATCCACAAAGGACTGGCGAGGGCCGGAGGCCGGACGGACCGAGAGCGTGCCGGGCTCGGTCGCGTTCGAGGCACCGAGGTGCAGGGAAGCCGACCGCGCACCCGGAGCGGGCCAGTCGGCGTACTTCTCGTACGTCCCGTTCGGACGCTGCACGTCCGCGCGCGGCTCGGACATGATGCCGTTGTCCACGCCGAACAGCCAGTAGTCCATCCACCGGTTCAGCGTGCGCTGGTAGTCCGACGTCCCGCGCGGGCCACCGTGGCCGTCCTTGTGCAACCAGATCTTCCGCGGCACGTGGTAGCGCGCCAGCTGCGACCACCACGACGCGTACGCGGTGCCCATCACGTTGTAGTCCTCGAGCCCGTGCACCACGAACACGCTGGCCTGCACCCCACGCGCGCGGTGCAGGTAGTCGCGATCGTCCCAGTAGCGGTTGTAGTCGCCGGTGGTCCGGTCCGCGTACTGCAGCAGCGCGTCCGTGATGTGCCGGCAGTGGTCCACCCGCGCCGCCCCCTCGGTGAAGAACGCCAGCACGTCGAGGTCCTCGCCCTGGAAGTCGTTCACCCCGGACCCGGACTGGTTCGAGTGCGGCGCACGCACGAGCCCGTTCGCTCGGTAGTAGTCGTACCAGCTGGAGATGGCCGACACCGGCACGATCGTGCGCAGGCCCTCGACGCCCGTCGTGGACACCATGTTCGGCAGCGTGCCGTTGTAGGACACGCCGGTCATGCCCACGTCACCGGTGGTCCAGTCCGCGGTGACCGGCTCGCCGGCCTCGTTCCACGCCTGCGCGCGGCCGTTCAGCCAGTCGATGATCGCCTTGGTGCCGAGCGTCTCCTTCATGTCGCCGATCGTCGGGCAGCCGTCGGAGAACCCGGTGCCGATGCTCTCGCCGAGCACGACCGCGTAGCCGCGCGGCACCCAGTAGTTGTCGAGCGACCCGGGCAGGTCCGGCACCGGCCGCGGCGCGGCGAGCGCGGTGCGCGTCGAGCCCTCGCCCTGCGCGTGCGGCTGGATGCCCTCCTGCGGCAGCACGTCGAAGTCCACATTGTGGTTCGGCGCGTCGCCGAGGTTGTACCGGTACGGGCTGTGCTCGAAGATCACCGGCACCTTGATGCCCTGCGACTCCGTCTCACCGGGACGCGACAGCTGCAGCCGCACCCGGTCGAGCCTGCCGTCGAGGTCACTGTCCACGGAGGTCTGGACGAACAGCGTCTCCTGGACGGCGTTCGCCAGGTCGAACTGCGGCTGGCTGACTCCGTTCTCGACACGCAGCCACGGGGGCGGCGTGGGCCGGTCGTCACCACGCGGCGCGGCGGTGGCCGGAGTCGCCACGACGACCGATACGAGCGGCGTGACAACCGCCATGACCAGGGAAAACCGGCGCGTCAATCGCATGACAGCCTCCGAGGTGACCGCAGGGCAAGCGACTCATCGTACGGCCAGGAGCCCCTCCCGCGGCAGCCGCGAGGTCAGTGATTTTCGGGTCCCCTCGGGGATCCGGGTATTGGTCTCCGGCGGCGCGTGGTCTAGCATTGCCATCGCAAACCCCTCCTCGGAACGGTGTTTGCGCCCGGCCTCGGCGGCCGCCACCGCCGGGGCCCTTTTGTTTGGCAGGATCCCCCGCGTGAACATCGTGGTGGGCGTCTTCGACCTCTTCACATACGCGATCGCCGGCGGGCTCTACGTCGTGCTGGCCGGCTTTGTCGCCGACCGGCTGGGCCTCGTCGAACTGAGCTCGCTGAACGGTGTCAACGGTGTCCTGCTCGTGATCGGCGCGGTGGTGCTGAGCTACCTGTTAGGCATCCTCGGGTATCCGCTGGGCTCGCTGCTGGACCGGGTGGTGCCGGGACGGCGACGTGACGCGCGTGCCGAGTTCCGCCGCCGCAACCCCGCCGCCCGCGATCGGGCCTTCGTGGACGCCGACTCGTTCCTGCTGCTCGCCGCGCTCCAACTGCACGACATGGACGCGGCGACCGAGGTGAACCGCCTGCGTGCGTCCGGGCTGATGGCCCGCAACGCGGGTCCCGCGCTGGCCCTGGCCGCGGTCACCGCGCTGGTCGAGGCGTTCACGGATGGCCACCCGGTGCTCGCCGCACTGTGCGCGGTCGTCTTCGGCGCCGCCGCCGTGCTGCTCGTGCGGCAGGGACGCAGGCTGAGCTTCATGGCGAGCATGAAGACGCTGGAGCTGTCCTTCTGGCTGCCCGATGTGGACGACAGGATCCGCTCAGCGAAGCCCTAGCTCCCGCGCGATCAGCATGCGCTGCACCTCGCTCGTGCCCTCGCCGATCTCCAGGATCTTGGCGTCGCGGTAGAAGCGGCCGACCGGGAACTCGTTCATGAAGCCGTACCCGCCGAAGATCTGCGTGGCGTCGCGCGCGTTGTCCATCGCGGCGTTGGACGACACCAGCTTCGCGATCGCGGCCTCCTTCTTGAACGGCTCGGACCGCTCCATCTTCGCGAGCGCCGCGTAGTAGGCCAGCCGCGCGGTGTGCGCCCGCGCCTCCATGTCCGCGATCTTGAACTGGATCGCCTGGTACTCGCCGATCTTGTGGCCGAACGCCTCCCGCTCGTTCACGTACCGCAGGCATTCGTCCACACAGCCCTGCGCGAGCCCGACCGACAGCGCGGCGATCGCGATCCGGCCTTCGTCCAGAATGGACAGGAACTGCGCGTAGCCGCGGCCCCGCGTGCCGAGCAGGTTGGCCTCCGGAACCCGGCAGTCGGCGAAGGACAGCTCGCGCGTGTCGGAGGCGTTCCAGCCGACCTTCGAGTACTTCTTGGACACCGCGAAGCCCGGGGTGCCGGCCGGCACGATGATCGCGGAGATCTCCTTGCGCCCGTCGGTCGTGCCGGTCACCGCGGTGACCGTGACCAGGCCGGTGATGTCCGTGCCGGAGTTGGTGATGAACGACTTCGAGCCGTTGATGACCCACTCGCCGCCCTCGAGCCGGGCGGTGGTCTGCGTGGCGCCGGCGTCCGAGCCGCCGCCCGGCTCGGTGAGGCCGAAGCCGCCGAGCAGCTCGCCCGCGCAGAGCCTGGGCAGCCACTCGCGCTTCTGGTCCTCGGTGCCGAACCGGTAGACCGGCATCGCGCCGAGCGAGACGCCGGCCTCCAGCGTGATCGCGACCGACGAGTCGACCCGGGCGAGCTCCTCGAGCGTGATGCACAGCGCGGTGAAGTCGCCGCCCATACCGCCGTAGGACTCGGGGAACGGCAACCCGAACAACCCCATCCGGCCCATCTTGGCGACGAGGTCGTACGGGAACTCCTCGCGCTCGTAGTAGTCGCCGATGACCGGCGCCACCTCCTCGCGCGCGAACTCCTCGACGGTCTTGCGCAGGGTCTCGTGCTCCTCGTCGAGCCGGAAGTCAATCATTGGACGCCTCCTCCTGTGGGGTCACCACGGCAAGGGGTTGGTTCAGCGCGACCTGTTGGCCCGCGCGCACGTTCAGCTCGGTGAGCACGCCGTCGACCGGGGCGGTGATCGTGTGCTCCATCTTCATGGCCTCGACGACGACGAGCGGCGTGCCCGCGGTGACCGCGTCGCCGACGGCCGCCTTCACGACCAGCACGGTGCCCGGCATGGGGCTCGTCACCGGCCCGCCCGCGGCGGCGGCCGCGGACTCGCCCTCCAGGAGCGAATGTTCGGCCACGGCCCAGGTCTCGCCGTGCGCGGCGAGCCACAGCGTGTCGGTCGCCTCGTCGAGCGCACGGCGGAACGACGTGATGCGGCCGCCGAACGTGACCTCGAGCCGGCCCGCGCCGCCGTCGGCATGGCGCCGGGCCGAGGCACGCACGGGCTCCGCGTCGCCGACCGCCACGCTCGCGGCGCCGGGCGATCCGGTGACCCGGACGGTGACCTGCCGCTCGCCGCAGGCCAGCCGGAACCGGGTGGCCGCGGCGCCGCCGAGCCGCCAGCCGCTCGGCACGTCCCAGGGGTCCACGACCTCGCCCGCGGGCTGCAGCCCGAGCAATTCGTCGAGCGCGGCCGCGGCGAACACGACGTCCGGCACGTCCGCGCCGGTCAGCCCGCCGAGCTTGCGCTCGACCAGCCCGGTGTCCAGGCGGCCGGCCACGACGTCGTCGTCGGCGAGCAGCGCGCGCAGGAAGGCGACGTTCGTGCCGACGCCGAGCACGGCGGTGTCGCCGAGGCTCGCGGCCAGCCGGCGCAACGCCGCATCCCGGTCCGGGCCCCAGGCGATCACCTTGGCGAGCATGGGGTCGTAGCTGGAGCCGACCACGGTGCCCGCGCGCAGCGCGGAGTCCACCCGCACGTGCGGGCCGCGCGGCTCGGCGAGCGCGAGCACGGTGCCGCCGGTGGGCAGGAAGCCGTGGGCCGGGTCCTCGGCGTACACGCGCGCCTCGACCGCGTGGCCCGTGAAGTCCACATCGGACTGTCCGATCGCGAGCTTCTCGCCGGCCGCGACGAGGATCTGCTGCTCCACCAGGTCGATGCCGGTGACGAGCTCGGTGACCGGGTGCTCGACCTGCAGCCGGGTGTTCATCTCCATGAAGAAGAACTCGTCCGGGCGATCGGTCGACACGATGAACTCGACGGTGCCCGCGCCCTGGTAGGCGACCGAGCGCGCGGCGTCCGCGGCGGCCTCGCCCATCCGTGCGCGGTCGGCCGGGGACAGCAGCGGCGACGGTGCCTCCTCGATGATCTTCTGGTGCCGGCGCTGCAGGCTGCACTCGCGCTCGCCGAGGTGGATCACGTTGCCGTGCGCGTCCGCGAGCACCTGGATCTCGATGTGCCGCGGGTTGGTCACGAACCGCTCGATGAGCAGGGTGTCGTCGCCGAACGCGCCGCGGGCCTCGCGCCGGGCGGACTCGAGGGCCGCGCGCAGGTCCGCGGGGTCGTCGACGCGGCGCATGCCCTTGCCGCCGCCGCCCGCGGACGGCTTGACCAGCACCGGGTAGCCGACCTCGGCGGCCGCCTCGACCAGGTCGTCGTCGGACATGCCGGCGAGGTTGCGGCCGGGCACGACCGGCACCCCGGCCGCCGACACGGTCTGCTTCGCGCGGATCTTGTCGCCCATCGCGTCGATCGCCGCGGCCGGCGGGCCGACGAACGTGAGCCCGGCGTCCGCGCAGGCCCGGGCGAACGCGGCGTTCTCGGCGAGGAAGCCGTAGCCGGGGTGGACGGCCTGGGCGCCGGTCTCGCGGGCCGCGGCGAGGATCGCCTCGATGGACAGGTAGCTGTCGACGTGGACGGCCTCGTCCGCCTCGGCGACGTGGCGGGCGCCGGTGTCCGCGTCGGTGTAGACGGCGACGGTCCGGATGCCCAGCCGCGAAAGCGTGCCGGCGACCCGTACCGCGATCTCCCCGCGGTTGGCGATCAGAACGGTGTCGAACATGACCTCACATCCGGAAGACGCCGTAGCGGACGGGTTCGAGCGGCGCGTTGCCGGCCGCGGAGAGCGCGAGCCCCAGCACCATGCGCGTGTCGGCGGGGTCGATCACGCCGTCGTCCCACAGCCGCGCGGTCGAGTAGTAGGGGTTGCCCTGGTCCTCGTACTGCGTGCGGATGGGGTCCTTGAACGCCTCCTCGTCGCCGGTGGACCACTCGTCGCCGCGGGCCTCGAGCTGGTCGCGGCGCACCGTGGCGAGAACCGTCGCCGCCTGCTCGCCGCCCATCACGGAGATCCGCGCGTTGGGCCACATCCACAGGAAGCGGGGCGAGTACGCCCGGCCGCACATCGAATAGTTGCCGGCGCCGAACGAGCCGCCGACGATCACCGTGAACTTCGGCACCCGCGCGCAGGCGACCGCGGTGACCATCTTGGCGCCGTGCTTGGCGATCCCGCTCACCTCGTAGTCGCGACCGACCATGAAGCCGGTGATGTTCTGCAGGAACACCAGCGGGATCGAGCGCTGGTCGCAGAGCTCGATGAAGTGCGCGCCCTTGACCGCCGAGTCGCCGAACAGCACGCCGTTGTTGGCGACGATGCCGGCCGGGTGGCCGTGGATGCGCGCGAAGCCGGTGACGAGCGTCGGCCCGTACTCCTTCTTGAACTCGCGGAACCGGCTGCCGTCGACGACGCGCGCGATGACCTCGCGGACGTCGTAGGGCGTGCGCGAGTCGGTGGGGACGACGCCGTAGAGCTGCGTCGGGTCGACCTCGGGCTCCTCGGTCTTGACCGTGTCCCAAGGCCGCGGCGAGCGCGGCCCGAGCGTGCTCACGATCGAGCGGACGATGCGCAGCGCGTGCGCGTCGTCCTCGGCGAGGTGGTCGGTGACGCCGGACTTGCGCGCGTGCACGTCGCCGCCACCCAGGTCCTCGGCGCTGACGACCTCGCCGGTGGCGGCCTTCACCAGCGGCGGGCCGCCGAGGAAGATCGTGCCCTGGTTGCGGACGATCACGGCCTCGTCGGACATCGCCGGTACGTACGCGCCGCCCGCCGTGCAGGACCCGAGGACCGCGGCGATCTGCGGGATGCCGTTGGCGGACATGGTGGCCTGGTTGTAGAAGATGCGGCCGAAGTGCTCGCGGTCCGGGAAGACCTCGTCCTGGCGGGGCAGGAACGCGCCGCCGGAGTCGACGAGGTAGAGGCAGGGCAGGTTGTTGTGGAGGGCGACCTCCTGCGCGCGGAGGTGCTTCTTGACCGTCATCGGGTAGTACGTGCCGCCCTTGACGGTCGCGTCGTTGGCGACGATCACGCATTCGCGGCCGGACACCCGGCCCACGCCGGTGATGATCCCCGCGGCCGGCGCCTCGTCGTCGTACATCCCGGTGGCGGCGAGCTGGGACAGCTCGAGGAACGGCGAGCCCGGGTCGACGAGCGAGGAGACGCGGTCCCGGGGCAGCAGCTTGCCGCGGTCGACGTGGCGCTGCCGGGCCTTCTCCCCGCCGCCGCGCGCGGCCTTGCCCGTGCGCGCACGCAGGTCGTCGACCAGTGCGGTGTGCTCCTTGACGTTCCGCTGGAAGGCCGGGTCGCCGGGGTCGGCCCCACTCCGCAGGACGGGCGCGTCCATCTCGCTCCGCTCAAGTTAGTCAGCGTTAACACTACGCCCTCGATGTTAGCGCTCACTAACGTCGCCGTCCACCGCGACCAGGCGGTATCTGCCCGATCTCACCTGGTGAGGGTGATCGCGCCCGCTCGATCCCGGTGCGAGACTGGTCTGCGGTCGGGCCGAACCTTGGCGGAGGGACGTCCCATGACGACGCAGCCGCGACCGGCGGCACCCGCCCACGGCAGGCTCGCGCGCCTGGGCAGCTGGTGTGCCGCCCACCCCTGGCCCGTCATCGCCGTGTGGCTGGTCGTGCTGGCCGGCGCCACCGTCGCGAACAGCCTGGTCGGCGGGACCTACAGCGACGACTTCACGCTCGACAGCACCGAGTCCGGGCAGGGCAGCGCGGCCCTGTCCGCGCACGGCGTCGCAGCCGGCACCACCTCGGCCCGGCTGGTCTTCTCCGCGGACTCTGGCGAGCTGTCCGCGCGGCAGGCGGCCATCGACAAGACCGTGGACCAGGTGAAGGACGTCGAGCACGTCGTGTCCGTGTCCGACCCGCTCAGCGCCGCCTCGACCGCGCAGAACGGCAAGGTCGCCTACGCGACCGTTCGCTTCGACCAGAACCCGGCCACGGTCGGCGACAGCCTCGTCGACGACATCAACCACGCGACCGACACCGCCCGCTCGGCCGGGGTCTCCGTCTACTACACCGGCAACCTCGGCAAGGCGGCCGAGCCCGCGACCGGGGACCTTCGCTCCGAGCTGATCGGGATTCTCATCGCGATCCTGGTGCTGCTGCTGGCCTTCGGCAGCGTGCTCGCCGCGCTGCTGCCGATCGTGACCTCGATCGTCGGCGTCGCGACCGCGCTCGCCGGGCTCGGGCTGCTGGCCGGGGCGATCTCGTTCGCCAAGGCGTCGCCCACGCTGGCGATCATGATCGGGCTGGGCGTCGGCATCGACTACGCGCTCTTCCTCACCACCCGCCACCGCCAGCAGCTGATCGAGGGCGTGGACCCGGTGACCGCGGCCGGTAACGCGATCGCGACCAGCGGGCGGTCGGTGCTCGTCGCGGCGACGACGGTGGTCATCGCGCTGCTGGGGCTCTTCGCCGTCGGCGTGACGTTCATCGGCAAGCTGGGCCTCGCGGCGTCGATCGCGGTCGTCGTCGCGGCCGCCGCGGCGGTGACGCTCGTGCCGGGGCTGCTGGGGCTCGCGGGCCGGCGGATCGACCGGCTGCGGGTGCGCCGGCCGGTCGCGGAGGAGACCACGGACGGCTCGGCGGGCACCTGGCGCCGCTACGCGCGGGCGCTGGAGCGCCACCCGTGGCGGTACCTGGTGGGAGCCGTGCTGGTGGTGCTGATCCTCGCGATCCCGACACTGTCGTTGCGGCTGGGACACGTGGACGACGGCGCGGGCCCCGCGGACAGCACGACGCGGCAGGCCTACGACGCGATGAGCGCGGGCTTCGGCGTCGGGGCGAACGGGCAGTTCACCGTGATCGTGGAGCCGAAGTCCTCGGCGAGCGACGCGGACCGCAACGCGCTCGCCTCGAAGGTCCAGCAGGCGCTGCAGGACACGAAGGGCGTCGCGGCCGCCACGCCGGTCACGCCGACGCAGGACAAGGCGCTGCTGCTCTCGACGGTCACGCCGACGTCCGAGCCGCAGGACTCGGCGACCGAGGACCTGATGCACACCCTCCGGGACACGACGCTGCCGCCGGTGCTCGCGGGTACCGGCGCGAAGAGCTACGTCACCGGCCTGACCGCGGGCCAGCTCGACTTCCGCGACATCGTGTCCGCGCGGCTGCCCGCGATCATCGCGATCGTCGTCGCCGCCGCGTTCCTGATGCTGCTGCTGACGTTCCGCAGCCCGATCCTCGCGATCAAGGCGGCCGTGCTGAACCTGCTGTCGATCGCGGCCGCGTACGGGGTGATCGTCGCGGTGTTCCAGTGGGGCTGGCTGGGCTGGCTCTTCGGCGTCGACGAGCCCGTGCCGATCGAGTCGTACGTGCCGATGATCATGTTCGCCATCGTGTTCGGGCTGTCGATGGACTACGAGGTGTTCCTGCTGTCCCGCGTGCGGGAGGCCTACCTCGCCGGCCACGACAACCACGGCAGCGTGGCGACCGGCCTCGCGGTCACCGCCCGGGTCATCACGTCGGCCGCGCTGATCATGATCTGCGTCTTCTTCGCGTTCCTCGCCTCGGACGACGTGGTCATCAAGATGCTGGCCCTGGGCCTGGGCGTCAGCGTGCTGATCGACGCGACGCTGATCCGGCTCGTCGTCGTGCCGTGCGCGATGTTCCTGCTCGGCGACGGCAACTGGTGGCTGCCGGCCTGGCTCGACCGCGTCCTGCCGCACATCGAGCCGGAACCGGCGCCGGCGGCGCCCGCCGCGCCGGCACCACAACCGACGTCGTAGCAGGTCAGCGGCCGGCACACCGGGAAAACCCCGTAACGTCCCCGCACCCCTGTCCCGCCACCCCTGTACCCCCCTCGAGACCGAGGGGGATTGCCCGGATGGCAGGGGCCACGCGCACTCGTAACTTAAGTGTCAGTTGGACGAACGGTCCGGCGGGGCGAACGAAAGTCGTTACGCCCCAACAGAACCACAAGACATCGAGTCAAGGAGTGCAATCATGTCGAACCCCACCGGCTTCAACCTCGCGGACATGCTCAAGACCGTCGCGAACGTCGACCTCACCAACGTGCTGGACGAGGACAACGCGCAGGAGCAGCAGGCGGCCGAGGCCAACGAGCAGCACGCGAACGCCGACAACACCCAGGTGGGCGCGCAGAAGAACGACCAGGACCAGGACACCGACACCAAGACCACGACCGTCGGCGGCGACGGTGGCAACGGTGGCATCGCGGTGGGCGGCTCCGCCGACGGTGGCAACGGGACGGGCATCGGCGGGGACGCCGGCGACATCTCCCAGAGCGGCAAGTTCAACATCAACTTCGGTGACTCGACCGCCGGTGACGGCATCGGTGTCGGCGGCAACGGCGGCGTCGGCGGGAACGCGGACGCCAGCGGCGGCAACGGCGGCAACGCCGACTCGGACGTGGACGTGGACGCCACGCAGGACAGCGACCAGGACCTGGACCAGGACAGCGACATCGACCAGGACCTCGACAGCGACCAGACCCAGGTGCAGGACGCGGACGCGGACCTGGGCGAGTCGGTTCGT
>NZ_DATBKY010000103.1:0-19251 GCF_036555685.1 Actinophytocola sp.
CCCGCATCCTCGTCCACCTCGGCATCGACCTGCGCACCCGGCTGCGTGGCGCCGCCGAGGACGAGGCCGTCCGCGTGTTCGCCGCCAACCTGCGCGACCTGCTGCTCGCCGCGCCCGCCGGCACCCGCGCCACGATGGGCCTCGACCCGGGGCTGCGCACCGGCGTGAAGGTCGCGATCGTCGACGCCACCGGCAAGGTCGTCGCCACCGACACGATCTACCCGCACGCCCCCGCGAAGCGCTGGGACGAGTCGCTGGTCAAGCTGCACCAGCTGGCCACGGTCCACGACGTCGACCTGATCGCCATCGGCAACGGCACCGCCTCGCGGGAGACCGACAAGCTCGCCGCCGAGCTGCTGTCGAAGGCGCCCGACCTCAAGCTGACCAAGGTGATGGTGTCCGAGGCCGGCGCGTCGGTGTACTCGGCCTCGGCCTACGCCTCCCAGGAGCTGCCGGACCTCGACGTGTCGCTGCGCGGCGCGGTGTCGATCGCCCGGCGGCTGCAGGACCCGCTGGCCGAGCTGGTGAAGATCGACCCGAAGTCCATCGGCGTCGGGCAGTACCAGCACGACATCTCCGAGGTGAAGCTGTCCCGCTCGCTCGACGCGGTCGTCGAGGACTGCGTGAACGGCGTCGGCGTCGACCTCAACACCGCGTCGGTCCCGCTGCTCACCCGGGTGTCGGGCATCGGCTCGTCGCTCGCGGCCAACATCGTGGCGCACCGGGACGCCAACGGCCCGTTCCGCTCGCGGACCGCGCTGAGGAGCGTGCCGAAGCTCGGGCCGAAGGCGTTCGAACAGTGCGCGGGCTTCCTGCGCATCCGCGGCGGGGACGACCCGCTGGACGGTTCGGCGGTGCACCCGGAGGCCTACCCGGTCGTGCGCCGGATCGTCGAGTCCACCGGCGGCGGGCTGGCGGAGCTGATCGGCAACACGAAGGTGCTCAAGTCGTTGTCCCCCAAGGACTTCGTCGACGACACGTTCGGGCTGCCGACCGTCACCGACATCCTGGCCGAGCTGGACAAGCCGGGCCGTGACCCGCGGCCCGCGTTCAAGACCGCCACGTTCGACGACGCGGTGCACACGCTCGCGGACCTGAAGGTCGGCATGGTGCTGGAGGGCGTGGTCACGAACGTCGCCGCGTTCGGCGCGTTCATCGACATCGGCGTGCACTGCGACGGGCTGGCGCACGTCTCGCAGCTGTCCCGCAACTTCGTCAAGGACCCCCGCGACGTCGTGAAGTCCGGCGACATCGTGCGCGCGAAGGTGCTCGAGGTCGACATCCCGCGCAAGCGGATCTCCCTCACGCTGCGGCTGGATGAGGAGACCTCCCCGCCACGCGGCGGCGGCCAGAAGGGCCCCAAGGCCGGCGGGGAAGGCGGCGGGCAAGGCGGCGGCCAGCGTGGTGGCCAGCGCGGCGGCGGGCAGCAACGCCGGGGCCAGCGGCAGGACTCCGGTGGCGGCGCCATGGCCGACGCGCTGCGGCGGGCCGGCTACCGCCCGAACTGAGCCACGGGTCCCTACGCTCGCCTGCTCGCGACTTGACCTGGAGCGCGCACCAACTCCTAGCGTCGGTTGCCATGACGACTCCACAGCACAAGATCGGCTCCGGGTTCGGTGCCCCGAGCACCGCGGACGAGGTCCTCGCGGGCATCGACCTGACCGGCCGGACCGCGATCGTCACCGGGGGCTACTCGGGCATCGGTATCGAGACCACCCGGGCGCTGGTCGGCGCGGGCGCGCACGTGGTGGTCCCGGCCCGGCGGGTCGAGCAGGCCCGCGCCGAGGTCGGCGACATCGCCGAGGTGGACGAGCTCGACCTCGGTGACCCGGACAGCGTGCGCGCGTTCGCCGAGCGGTTCCTCGCGACCGGCCGGACCATCGACATCATGATCGACAGCGCCGGCATCATGGCGTGCCCGCACACTCTGGTCGGCCCGGGCTGGGAGGCACAGTTCGCGACCAACCACCTCGGCCACTTCGCCCTGGTGGCCCGGCTCTGGCCACGGCTCGTGACCGGCGGCGGGGCACGGGTTGTCTCGGTGTCGTCGGCCGGCCACCGCCGCTCCGACATCCGCTGGGACGACCTGTGGTTCTCCCGCGGCTACGAGAAGTGGGCGGCCTACGGCCAGGCCAAGACGGCGAACGTGCTGTTCGCCGTCGAGCTCGACCGGCGCGGCAAGGACTCCGGCGTGCGGGCGTTCGCCCTGCACCCGGGCGGTATCCAGACCCCCCTGCAGCGCCACCTCGCGCGTGCCGAGATGGTCGAGCGCGGCTGGATCGCCGAGGACGGCACCCCGCTGTTCGACTTCAAGACCCCGCAGCAGGGCGCGGCCACGCAGGTGTGGGCGGCCACCTCGCCGCAGCTCGCCGGCATGGGCGGCGTCTACCTCGAGGACTGCGACGTCGCGGAGGTCGCGACCGGGGAGGACGCCCCGGGCGTCCGCCCGTACGCGATCGATGCCGCCGCCGCGCGCCGCCTGTGGGCGCTGTCGGCCGAGCTGACCGGGGTGGACCTGCCGTGACCGCACAGGCACCGATCGGCTCCGGGTTCGGCTGGGACAGCACCGCCGACGACGTGCTCACCGGCATCGACCTCACCGGCAGGCTCGCGATCGTGACCGGCGGCTACTCCGGCATCGGTGTCGAGACCACCCGCGCGCTCGCCAGAGCCGGGGCCCACGTGGTGGTCCCGGCGCGGCGGGTCGAGGTCGCCCGCGAGGCGGTCGCGGACGTCGCCGAGGTCGACGAGCTGGACCTCGCCGACCTGGCGAGCGTCCGCGCGTTCGCCGACCGGTTCCACGCGAGCTGCCGCCGGATCGACATCGTGATCAACTCGGCGGGTGTCATGGTCTGCCCGGAGATCCGCGTCGGCAAGGGGTGGGAGCTGCAGTTCGCCGCCAACCACCTCGGCCACTTCGCGCTGGTCGAGGCACTGCGGCCGGCGTTCGCCGACGACGTGCGCGTGGTGGCGGTGTCCTCGGCCGGGCACCAGCACACCGACATCCGCTGGGACGACCCGCACTTCGAGCGCGGGTACGACAAGGTGCTCGCCTACGGGCAGTCGAAGACCGCCAACGTCCTGTTCGCGGTGCAGCTGTCCGCACAGGGCGTGCCGGCGTTCGCCGTGCACCCGGGGAAGATCCTCACTCCCCTGCAGCGGCACATGGAGCGCCGGGAGATGGTCGGCAACGGCTGGATCGACGAGGACGGCAACCCCATCGACCCGACGTTCAAGTCGCCCCGGCAGGGCGCGGCGACCCAGGTCTGGGCGGCCACCTCACCGCGGCTGGCCGGGCTCGGCGGGCTGTACCTGGAGGACTGCGACGTCGCGCGGCCGAACAACACCGCCGAGAAGGGCTGGGGCGTGCGCGACTACGCGCTCGACCCGGCGTCGGCAGCGCGGCTGTGGGAGCTTTCCGCGCAGCTCACTGGGTAGATTCGAATCGTGGGCAAGGTATATCAGCGGATCGAGCCGCGGCTGCGGGCGTTCATCGAGGAGCAGAAGGTGTTCTTCGTGGCGTCCGCGCCGCTGGCCGACGACGGGCACGTCAACCTCTCGCCGAAGGGCCGCGAGGGCACGCTCGCCGTACTCGACGACCGGACACTCGCGTACCTCGATTTCGGCGGCAGCCACGCGGAGACCGTCGCGCACCTGCGCGAGAACGGCCGGATCACCTTGATGTGGTGCGCGTTCACCGGGCCGCCGAAGGTGCTGCGCATCCACGGCCGCGGCGAGCCGATCTTCCGCGACGACCCGCGCTGGCCCGAGCTGATCGGGCACTTCGCCGCCGCCGACGGTCCGGGCGCCCGCGCGATCGTCCTGATCCACGCGGTCATGGTGAGCGACAGCTGCGGCTTCGCCGTGCCGTTCATGGACTACCGCGCGGAGCGCACGCAGCACGCCGAGCACTTCGGCCGCAAGTCCGAGGCGGAGTTCGCCGCGTACTGCGCGAAGAAGCCGCACAACGGCACCAGCATCGACGGCCTGCCGGCGATCCCGCTGCCACTCCCGGAGCGGACGGCCTAGCGCGCCTGGCGTGTCAGCCGGAACGAGACGTAAGTGACCGTCTGGTCGTCGCGGGTCAGCTCGCGGGCCGACACGATCTCGCGGGTGAAGCCGTTCGCCTCGGCCGTGCGGTACAGGTAGTCGAGGTCACCGGAGCTGCCGAACAGCATCAGGATCCGCCCGCCCGGGGCGAGGTGGTCGCCGGCCTGCTCCAGGAACCGGGTCAGCGCCTGGTAGTTCTCGTCGGCCATGCCGGCCTCGAGGTAGTCGCGCGGGGCGAACCAGCGGAACGGCGGATCGAAGATGATCAGGTCGAATGTCCCCTCGACCGCGGAGAAGACGTCGGACTCGCGGCACGTGATGCGATCGGCGACGCCGTTGCGCTCGGCGTTCGCGATGGCGGCCGCGACCGCGTGCGGGTTGATGTCGACGGCGAGCACGTCGGTGGACTTCGCCGCGGCGAGGATCGCGTTGATCCCGGACCCGGTGCCCATGTCGAGCACCCGGTCGCCCTCGCGCACTTCGTCGCGCACCGCTGGACCGAGGGACATCCTCGGGGGCGGGATGACCTGCGGCGGTATCTCGAGCTGGTGGCCGAGGACCTCGGTGACGCCCACGCCTTTACCGTCCCGAATGGACTCGTATGCCGCGTCGTGCCACGCGCGGATCCGTCGCTCCTCGTCGCCGGACACTGCCGGGCGGTAGTTCACGGCACAAGTCTGGCAGCAGCCCGGCGTGTTCCGGCTAGGGTTTTCGCATGCCAAGGCTGAACAAGGCGGCGCGGGACCTCATCGACTCCGGCCCGCTGGCCCACCTCGTCACGCTCAACGCGGACGGCACGCCACAGGTAGCGATCGTCTGGATGGGACTGGACGGCGACGAGCTCGTTTCCGGCCACCTGATGGCCACCCAGCGGAAGCTGCGCAACGTCCGGCGCGACCCGCGCGTGGTGATCTCCTTCGAGGCGGACACGGCGAACCCGGTCGGCATGCGCGACTACCTCGTGGTGCACGGCACGGCCCGGGTCACCGAGGGCGGCGCGCCCGAGCTGCTGCACCGCCTCGCGCAGACCTACGTCGGCCCGGGCACGAAGTTCCCGCCGATGCCCGACCCGCCGCCGGGCTTCGTCGTGCGCATCGCGGTCGACCGGATCGGCGGCTCGGGCGACTGGGCCGAGGAGGACTAGCGGCGGATCCGCGCCATCTCCGGGTCGAACAGCGGCTCGGCGGCGACCGTCGCGGCGAGCCGCTGTCCGAAGTACTCGACTTCCACCGGCGTGCCCGGGGCCAGGCCGGCCGGCAGCCACGCGTACGCGATCGGCTTGCCGATCGTGTGGCCGAAGGCGGCGCTGGTGACGTAGCCGGCCGGACGCCCGGCCGGGTCGTCACCGGCGAACACGGGCTCCTTGCCCAGCACCACGGACTCGGGCCGGTCCATCGTGAGGCAGGTCAGCTTCCGCGTGGGCGCACCCTTCGCGGCGAGCGCGTCCCGGCCGACGAAGTCGCCCTTGTCCATCCGGACCGCGAACCCGACACCCGCCTCGAACGGGTCGTGCTCGGTCGTCATGTCGACGCCCCAGAGGCGGTATCCCTTCTCCAGCCGCAGGCTGTTGAACGCGGCCCGGCCCCCGGCCACGACGCCGAGCGGCCGGCCGGCCTCCCACAGCGTGTCCCACAGCTTCAGCCCGTGCTCGGCGCTCGTGTACAGCTCCCAGCCCAGCTCGCCCACATAGGACACCCGCAGCGCGGTGACCGGGACGTGCCCGACGTAGGCGCGCGTCGCGCGGAAGTAGCCGAGCGCCTTGTGCCCGAAGTCCTGGCGGGACAACGGTTGCACGAGGTCGCGGGCGAGCGGTCCCCACACGCCGACACAGCAGGTGCCGCCGGTGATGTCGCGTACCGACACGCCGTCCGGGGCATGGCGCAGCAGCCAGTCGAGATCGAGGTTGCCGTTGGCGCCGATCTGGAACCGCGACTCCCCCAGCCGCGCGACGGTCAGGTCGCTGCGGATGCCACCCTCGTGGTCGAGCAGCAGCGTGTAGGTGACCGCGCCGACCTTCTTCGCGAGGTTGTTCGTGGTCATCCGTTGCAGGAACTCGAGCGAGCCCGGGCCGCTGACCTCGAGCCGCTTGAGCGGGGTCATGTCGTAGAGCCCGACCCGCTCCCGCGTGGCCTTCGACTCGGCGGCGGCGATCGGCGACCAGTACCGGCCGGCCCACTCGCCCCGCTCGGGCGCCTCGCCCACGGGGTTGGACTCGAACCAGTGCGGCCGCTCCCAGCCGGCCGCCTCGAGGAAGATCGCGCCGAGCTCCTGCTGGCGCTCGTAGAACGGGCTCACCCGCAGCGGGCGCGGGTCCTCCATGGGCTGCAGCGGGTGCACGACGTCGTACACCTCGATGAAGTTCTGCGCCCCGCGGCGGGCGATGAACGCGGGCGCGAGCTGGATCTCCTCGAACCGGTGCAGGTCGCACTCGTGCACGTCCGTCGTCGCGCGTCCGTCTACAACAGACTCGGCGAGCGCGCGGGCCACGCCCGCGGAGTGGGTCACCCAGACGGCCTCGCAGACCCAGAAGCCCGGCGCGTCGCGGGACTCGCCGATGAGCGGGAAGCCGTCGGGGGTGAAGGAGAAGATGCCGTTGAACGCCTCCTCGACCTTGCCGTCCGCGAGCGCGGGCAGCAGGTCGACCGCGTCGCGCCAGGACGGGGCGAAGTCCTCCTCGGTGAACGGCAGCATCGAGGGCATGACCGCGTCCTCGGCATGGCTCGCGAACTCGGCTGAGTCGACCTCGACCGGCATCGGGCGGTGCGCGTAGGAGCCGATGCCGATCCGGTCGCCCAGCTCGCGGAAGTAGAGGTCGGCGTCCTGGTGGCGCAGGATCGGCGCGGTGGCGTCGGCGGTGGCGCCGGCCAGGGCCGGCAGCGGCGAGGTGGTGGCGTACTGGTGGGCGAGCGGCTGGAGCGGGATCGTGAGCCCGACCAGGCGGCCGACCTTGGGACCCCAGAACCCCGCGCAGCAGACGACGACGTCGGCGTCGAACGTGTCCGTGGTCGTGACGACCCCGGTGACGCGGCCCGCGTCCCGGCGGATGTCGACGACCTCCTGGTGTTCGAGGAACCGCGCGCCCCGCTCGACGGCCCGGCGCGCCTGCGCCTCGCCGGCGGCGACCGCGCGGGCCAGCCCGTCGGTCGGGGTGTGGTAGCCGCCGAGGATCTTGCCGGGGTCGAGCAGCGGGTGCAGCTCGGCGCACTCCGCGGGCGTGCGCAGGTGGGCCTCGAGACCCCAGGAGGTGGCCCAGCCGTGCTTGCGGTGCAGGTCGGCCCAGCGAGCCGGCGTCGTCGCCACCTCGAGCCCGCCGACCTGGTTGAAGACGCCGAGCTCGACGTACTTCTCCACGGTGTAGCGGGCGAACTCGGTCATGGTCTTGGACGGGTTGGTCTGGAAGACGAGCCCGGGCGCGTGCGAGCTGGAGCCGCCGGTGGCGAAGAGGGGTCCCTGCTCGAGCACGGTGACGTCGGTCCACCCCCGCTCGGTGAGCTCGTCGGCGACCGCGCACCCGACGATTCCGGCCCCGATGACGACGACTCGCGGCTGCGCCATGGTCGTTTCCTCCTCCACAACCGGCGGAGCAATACGCAACAGTCTCCCGTCGTCCGCTCGCACGTCAACCCCCGCAGGGACCCGGTGGCGCCGCCCGGCGTCAGTAGGGTTGGCACATGATCTACATCGGGTGCTACACGGCCGCGTCGGGCGGCAACGGCGTCGGCGTCACGGCGGTGCGGCGCGAGGCGTCCGGGGAGTTCACGAAGGTCGGCGAGCTCGCGTTGCCCTCGCCGTCGTGGCTCTGCCGGCACCCGAGCGCGGACGTGCTGTACGCGGCCCTGGAGTCCGACGAGGGGGCGGTCGCGTCGATCGACCTCGGCGGCTTCGCGGTGCTGGACATCGTGCCCACCGGCGGCAGTTCGCCGTGCCACCTCGCGGTGACGCACGACGAGCGCTTCCTGTTGTGCGCGAACTACGGGTCCGGCAGCCTGGCGGTGTTCGGCCTGGCCGCGGACGGGCGGATCACCGGCCGCACGGATCTGGTCGTCCACGAGGGGTCGGGCCCGCACCCGGACCGCCAGGAGGCGGCGCACGTGCACATGGCCGTGCCGCTGGACACTCCACAAGGGACGCTCGTGTCGGCGGTGGACCTGGGCACCGACGAGATCCGCTCGTACCGGCTGTCCGTGGTCGGCACGCTCGAGCCGGCCGGGGCGTCGGCGATGCCGCCCGGCACGGGGCCTCGCCAGCTGGTCCGCCGGCCGGGCACGGACCTCGCGTACGTGGCCGGCGAGCTCGCCGGAACGGTGGTCACCGTCCGCGAGAGCCCGCTCGGCGTGTTCACTCCACTCGAGGTCACGCGGGCGACGCGCACCCCGTACGAGGACGGTCCGAACTACGTGGCCCACCTCGAGGTCGTGGGCGACCGGCTCTACGTGTCCAACCGCGGCCCGGACTGCGTCACCGAGTTCGACCTGACCGGCGAGCAGCTCACGGCGGTGGCCGACCACCCCTGCGGCGCGTTCCCGCGGCACTTCTCGCTCGTGGCCGGCACCTGTCACGTGGCCGCCCAGCTCGACGACGCGATCGTGTCCTTCCCGATGGGCGGCGGCCCGGCGACGCGCTACGCCACCGGCTCCCCGACCTGCGTCATCCCTGGTTAGCCCGGCGGACGGCCATCTCCTCGAGCGCCGCGGAGCCGAGCCGCACGAACATCTCCAGCGTCTGCGCGTCGAACGCGAGGTCCAGGGTCTTCGACCCGCTCCGGAACGAGAACTCGACGCTGTCCCCGTCGTTGACCATGTGCCGAGCCGTACAGCGGCCACGAAGAGCAGCCCACGAACCGATGGTCATGTCGTCGCTGTACATTGCCATCTCCCCAGTAGCCGGGACTTAGTACAAGCTGACTCTTAACTTGTACGATACAACATCGTGCGTACGTTTGGGTGTTGCGATTCGGTGATACTCGATACGATCACCGCGTGCCAGAGTCACCCAGCCTCGGCCCCGCGCTGCTCAAGCGGCGTCTCGGCGAGGAGCTGCGCAAGCTCCGCACCGCCGCGAACGTGACGGTCGCCCAGACGGCGGCGGAGCTCGGCAGCAGCGAGGCGAAGGTCCGCCACCTGGAGAACGGCCGCAACGTCCCCAGCAAGCCGGACCTGACCGTGATGATCGGCTTGTACCACGCCCCGCCCGGGGTGCATGCCGACCTGGAGGAGCTCCGCCAGGCCGCGACGATGCGCGGCTGGTGGTCGAGCTACCGGCTGCCCGGGTGGCTGCACAACTTCGTCGGCATGGAGGCCGACGCGTCCCTGATCCGGAACTTCGAGCTGGAGCTCATCCCCGGCCTCCTGCAGACGGAGGCCTACGCGCGGGAGATCCACCAGCTCGGCAAGCACCTGAAACACGACGAGCGGACGGTCAACCGGCTGGTCAGGGCTCGCCTGAAGCGCCAGGAGATCCTCACGAGGGAGCAACCGGCGACCTTCCACGCGGTCATCTCGGAGGCGGCGCTGCACCGGCTGCGCGACACGGACTTCGCGCTCGACCAGTGCCGCCACCTCCTGCGGATGGCCGACCGGCCCAATGTCACAATCACCGTACTTCCATTTGCCAAGCGCCTGCACCAAAGCATGTCCGGCGGATTCATTCTGCTGAGCTTTCCGGACGATTCCTCCGCGCCAGTCGCCTACTCCGACTACGCATTCGGCGGGCAGATGGAGCATGAGCCAAACGTCGTGGCTCAACTGTCCGAAGTATTCGACGAGCTCGCCGAGCAGGCTCTCAGCGAGAAGCAAAGCGCTGAGTTCATCGGCGACTGGCTGCAAGGAGAACGGAAGTAGTGGAGGAGTCGACAAGTTGGCGGAAGTCGAGCCGTAGCGGCTCGGGCAACGCCTGCATCGAGCTGCGCAGCGACCTGCGCGCCGTACGCGACAGCAAGAACCCGTACGGACCGGTGTTGCGCGTCGCCGACCTTCACCGTCTCATCGAGACCGTGAAGGAAGGCTGAGTTCCTTTACTGACAACGGTTCGGGGCCGGCTCGCTCCGCCGGCTCCGAACCTGCTCATCTCTTCTCGACCGGGTTGGACAGTGAGCCGATGCCCTCCACGGTGATCTCCACCGTCTGGCCTTCCGTCATCGGGCCCACGCCGGCGGGGGTGCCGGTCAGCAGGACGTCGCCGGGCAGCAGGGTCATCACACGGGACACCCACTCCACGAGCTTCCCCACGTCGTGCAGCAGCAGCGACGTGCGGGACGACTGCTTCGTCTCACCGTCCAAAGTGGTCGAGATGGCGAGGTCCGCCGGGTCCACCGCGGTGTCGATCCACGGGCCCAGCGGGCAGAACGTGTCGTGGCCCTTGCCGCGCGTCCACTGGCCGTCGGCCCTCTGCTGGTCGCGCGCGGTCACGTCGTTGCCGATCGTGTAGCCCAGGATCACCGACGCGGCCTGCGCGGCGGGCACGTCCCGGCACGGGCGGCCGATCACCGCGACGAGCTCGCCCTCGAAGTCGACGCGGTCGGAGTCCGCCGGCAGCTTGATCGCCGCGCCCGGGCCGATCACCGAGGTCGACGGCTTCAGGAACATGACCGGGTCGGCCGGCGGCTCGCCACCCATCTCGCGGGCGTGTTCGGCGTAGTTCTTGCCGATGCAGACGACCTTCGACGGCAGGATCGGGGCCAGCACCCGGACGTCGGCCCACGGCCAGGACTTGCCGGTGAACGTCGGCTGGCCGAACGGATGGTCCGCGACCTCCCGCGCGACGAGGTCATCCCCCTCGCCCTCGACCGTGACGAACGCGACCCCACTTGGATGAGCAACTCGAGCCAATCGCACCAGGCCACCCTAGCCGCAGGTCCCCCGGTTGCCGGATAGGCACCCGGCCCCGCGCCTGCTTGTGTCGAACCCATCCGTTCCCCCTGCAAACGGAGTGTTCCCATGCGACGACTACTCGCCACCGTCACCGTGCTGGTCGCCTGCCTGCTCGGGCTGCCGGCCACCGCCCAGGCCGCGCCGGCGCCGATCGGCGGCGGCAGCATCCTGTTCAACCTCAACCACACCGCCCGCTGCACCGCGGCGTTCGCCGCCCGGTCCGCGTCGGCCGGCTACCTGCTCGCGGGGCCCGGCTGCTCGTCCGCGACGCAGGTCTACAGCGGCGCCAGCGTCCTCGTCGGCCCCCGCACCGGCACTGACTGGTACTCGGTGGTCCAGGTGGCCAACACCGCGGCCTGGACGCTCGTGCCGTGGATCGACTCCGGCTCGGGCAAGGTCACGATCCGCGGCTCGCGGGTCACGCCGGTCGGCGGCTCGGTCTGCCTGCTCAGCCGGACGACCGGGACGCGATGCGGCACGGTGACCGCGCTGAACCAGACGATCCAGTTCCCCGACGGCACGATCACCGGGGTGACGCGCACGAACATCTGCCTCGAGCCCGACGCGATCGCGTTCGTGTCCGGCGACCAGGCCCAGGGCACGCCCATCGGCGGCTCGGGTTCGTGCTCGACCGGCGGCGTCAGCTACTTCCAGCCGGTCAACCCGGTCCTGTCCGCCTACGGGCTCACCATACTGACCGGCTGAAAACGCTCACCGGCTCGAAGAGCCTTGTGCACCAACGCGTCGCAGAGCGCGAGCCAGCTCGCCTCGACGATGTTGCCGTGCACGCCGACCGTGGTCCACTCGCGTTCCCGGTCCGTGGACTCGACCAGGACGCGAGTGACCGCGTCGGTGCCCGGCGACTCGGTGAGGATGCGGACCTTGTAGTCGGACAGCGTCACCTCGCCGAGCCACGGCAGGTGCGGCGCGAGTGCCTTGCGCAGCGCGGCGTCCAGCGCGTGCACCGGTCCGTTGCCCTCCGCGGTGGCGATCACGCGCGCGCCCGCGACGTGCACCTTGACCGTCGCCTCCGACACGACCTCGCCGTCGACGCGGTGGTCGAGGATCACGCGGTAGGACTCCAGTGTGAAGGGTGGACCGTTCAGTTCGGCCACTTCGCGGCGGAGCAGGAGCTCGAGGGAGGCGTCCGCGGCCTCGAACGACCAGCCGCGTGACTCCAGCTCCTTTACCTTGCGCACCGCGGCGGACAGCGCGTCCGGCCGGCCGGCCAGGTCCACCCCGAGCTCGCGTCCCTTGAGCTCCAGGCTCGCCCGGCCGGCCATCTCGGTGACCAGCACCCGCATGTCGTTGCCGACCACCTCGGGGTCGATGTGGTTGTACAGCAACGGATCCACCTTGATCGCGCTCGCGTGCAGCCCCGCCTTGTGGGCGAAGGCCGACGACCCGACGTAGGCCTGGTGGGTGTCGGGTGCGATGTTCGCGATCTCGGCCAGGGCATGCGAGACCCTGGAGAGCTCCGGCAGGCGTCCGGTGGGTAGCACCGGCATGCCGAGCTTGGTGACGAGGTTGCCGAGCACGGCGAACAGGTCGGCGTTGCCGGCCCGCTCGCCGTAGCCGTTCGCGGTGCACTGCACGTGGGAGGCGCCCGCCTGCACGGCGGCGACGCTGTTGGCGACCGCGCAGCCGGTGTCGTCCTGGCAGTGGATGCCGACGCGGAAGCCGGTGCGCGCGACGACCTCGCCGACCGTCTCGGCCAGCCGCAGCGGGAGCTGGCCGCCGTTGGTGTCGCAGAGCACGGCGACGTCCGCGCCGGCCTCCATCGCCGCGGTGAGCACGCGCAGCGCGCAGTCGGGGTCGTGCTCGTAGCCGTCGAAGAAATGCTCGGCGTCGAGGAAGACGCGGCGCCCCTCGCCGGTGAGGAAGGCGACCGTGTCGCGGACCATCGCGCAGGCCTCGGTCACGTCGGTGCGCAGCGCGCGCTCGATGTGGCGCAGGTCGGACTTGGCGACGAGCGTGACGACCGGGGCCTGCGAGTCGAGCAGCGCGCGGACCTGCGGATCCGCGTCGGCGCGCACACCTGCCTTGCGAGTGGCGCCGAACGCGACCAGGGCGGCGTGTTCGAGCGGCAGCTCGCGGGCCTTCTCGAAGAACTCGGTGTCCTTCGGGAGCGCGCCGGGCCAGCCGCCCTCGATGAACCCGACGCCGACCTCGTCGAGCAGCCGCGCGACGACGAGCTTGTCGGCCACGGAGTAGGAGATGCCTTCCCGCTGGGCCCCGTCGCGCAAGGTGGTGTCGTAGACGTGGAACGCGTCGCCGAGCGGGGTGCCGGCGGGGGCGGTGCGGGTCACGAGCTTGCCTTTCGTCCGGATGAGGCAACAAAAAAACCTCCCGCGGGATGCGAGAGGTCAGCGCGCCGGGTGTGTAGCTCTGCTACCCAGCGCGCCCATCGATAATGATCACGACGAAAGCGGTCACGAGCGCATGGTGCCACAGGACCCCGCCGCGATACCAGTCTCCGGTCACGTCTTCCCAAGGACCGGGACGGCCGGCCACCACGCCACCCGCGAAAAGTGCCGGCGGCCGCCCAAAAGAAGCCGCGGGCACCGGAATCGGTGCCCGCGGCTCGTCGGAAGCAGAAAACTAGAGCTCCGCGCCGGCGCTCGGGTTGTTGGACGACACCAGGGCGGCCAGCCGGTCGCCGATGGCGTGCGTGCTGCCCGGGGACGGGTGGTCCCGCGTGGCCAGGTCGAACGCCACCGAGGCCTCGATGCGCCGCGACGCCTCGTGCTCGCCCAGGTGGTCGAGCAGCAACGCCACCGAGAGCACCGCCGCGGTCGGGTCCGCGATGCCCTGGCCGGCGATGTCGGGAGCGCTGCCGTGTACCGGCTCGAACATCGACGGGTTGCGGCGCGTGATGTCGATGTTGCCGCTCGCCGCCAGCCCGATGCCACCCGTCACCGCGGCGACCAGGTCGGTCAGGATGTCGCCGAACAGGTTGTCCGTCACGATCACGTCGAACCGGCCCGGGTCCGTGACCATGTGAATGGTCGCGGCGTCCACGTGCTGGTACGCCACCGTCACGTCGGGGTGCTGCAGCGACACCTCCTCGACGACGCGAGACCACAGCGAGCCCGCGTGGGTGAGGACGTTCGTCTTGTGCACCAACGTGAGGTGCTTGCGCGGCCGGGCAACCGCGCGCGCGAAGGCGTCCCGCACGACACGCTCGACACCGTAGGCGGTGTTGACGCTCACCTCGGTGGCGATCTCGTGTGGAGTGTCCTTTCGCAACAGTCCACCGTTGCCGGCGTACAGCCCCTCCGTGCCCTCCCGGATCACGAGCATGTCGATCTCACCGGGGTTCGACAGCGGGCTCTGCACCCCGGGGTAGAGCCGCGCCGGGCGCAGGTTCACGTGATGGTCGAGCTCGAACCGCAGCCGCAGCAGCAGCCCACGCTCGAGGATGCCGCTCGGCACCGACGGGTCGCCGACCGCGCCCAGGAGGATCGCGTCGTGCTGACGCAGCTCACCGAGCACGGACTCGGGCAGCAACTCGCCGGTCGAGTGCCATCTGGCGGCACCGAGGTCGTAACGGGTGACCTCGACATCGGGCACGACCTCACCGAGCACCTTGAGTGCCTCGGTAATCACTTCCGGCCCGATCCCGTCACCGGGGATCACCGCGAGCCGCATGCACACACCTCCCGGAATAACGGGAACCAAGTATTTCCAGCGAAGATTACCGGGAGGAGCCCGGAACTCCGCCTACGGCCACCCGACCAGGTGGTGTCGCGGGTCCGAGTCAGGTGAAATTGATGGCCCGGATGATCGTGGCCTGGGCCGCCGTGCCGATCGACTCGAGCACCGACTGGTCCACCACCCGGTCGACACGCAGCAGCATCACCGCGTCCGCCTTGTCCGTGGTCTGGCTGATCTGGGCCGCCTCGATGTTGATGCCGACGCCACCCAGCAGGGTGCCGACGGTGCCCATGACACCCGGCCGGTCGGTGTACTCGAGCATCAGCAGCACGCCCTCGGCCCGCAGGTCGAAGTGCCGGCCGTTGACCTCGACGAGCTTCTCGACCTCGTCCAGGCCGGTCAGCGTGCCGGACACGCTCTGCGTCTCGCCGTCGGCGTAAACGGCACGCAGCGTCACCAGGCTGCGGTGGTTCGTGCTCTCCGGCTCGGTCCGCAGGGTCGCCTCGACGCCCAGCTCCTCGGCGAGCCGGGGCGCGTTGACGAACGTGACCTGGTCCTCGACCACGCCGGCGAACACCCCGCGCATGGCGGCCAGCGGCAGGATGCCGACGTCCTCATTGGACAGCTCACCGCGCACCTCGACGCCGATGGACGTGGGCGGCTTGGGCGAGAGCGCCGAGAGGACCGTGCCCAGCTTCTGGGTGAGCGGCAGGTACGGCCGCACCTCCTCGCCGACCGCACCGCCGGACGCGACGTTGACCGCGTCGGGCACGAAGTCGCCGCGCAGCGCCAGGAGCACCGAGCGCGCCACGTCGGTGCCGGCGCGGTCCTGCGCCTCGCCGGTCGACGCGCCGAGGTGCGGTGTGACCACCACGTTCGGCAGCTCGAAGAGCGGGCTGTTCGTGGTGGGCTCCGAAGCGAACACGTCCACGCCGGCACCGCCGACCTGCCCGTCGCGCACCGCGTCGGCCAGCGCCTGCTCGTCGATCAGCCCACCGCGGGCGGCGTTGACGATGAGCACGCCCGGCTTGGCCTTCGCGAGCTGCTCGGCGCCGATCAGGCCCTTGGTCTCCGGCGTCTTCGGCAGGTGGATGGAGATGACGTCGGCCCTGACCAGCAACTCGTCGAGGTCGACGAGCTCGATGCCGAGCTGCGCGGCGCGGGCCGGGGAGACGTACGGGTCGTACGCGATGATCTCGGTGCCGAACGCGGCGAGGCGCTGCGCGAACAGCTGGCCGATCTTGCCGAGCCCGACCACGCCGACGGTCTTGCCCGAGATCTCGACGCCGGAGAACGAGCTGCGCTTCCACTCGCCGCCGCGCAGGCTCGCGTCCGCGGCCGGGATGCGGCGGGCGAGCGAGAGCAGCAGGGCGACGGCGTGCTCGGCGGCGGAGACGATGTTCGAGGTCGGCGCGTTGACGACCAGCACGCCGCGTGCGGTCGCGGCCGGCACCTCGACGTTGTCCAGCCCCACCCCGGCGCGGGCCACGACCTTCAGCCGGGTCGTCGCGGCGAACACCTCGGCGTCGACCTTCGTGGCCGAGCGGACGAGCAGCGCGTCCGCCTCGGCGACGGCGGAGAGCAGCGCCGTCCGGTCGGTGCCGTCGACGTGCCGCACCTCCACATCGTCACCGAGCACCTCGATGACCGAGGGGGCGAGCTTTTCAGCGATCAGGACAACGGGGCGGGCTGACTGCGTCACGGCGCGAGCTCCATGGGATGTGCGCGGTTGTCGGGGGCGCGGTTACGGCGCTGTAACCAACCTGCGGGCAGTCTAGGAGGTGACGCTCGCAGTTCGTTGGCGTGGTGAGCGAGTCGACAGTGCCCGGAGCCGCCTCAGGCGCGGCGGTTCCCGGCGTTCGGGCTGCGCGTCCGGTTCGCGGCCCGGCGGTCCGCGAGACGTACCCGTACGGGTGACCGAACTACCAGGGTTCGTCGAACTCGCCGGCTTTCGCACCCGCCACGAAGGCGTCCCACTCAGACTCGGTGAACACGAGGACGGTGTCGTTCGGACCGGTGTACTTCGAGTTGCGCATGGCGATGTAGGTCTTGCCGTCCGTGTGCGGCACGAACGCGATCTCGACGTACTCGCCGTCCGGGTCGGCGTCCGGCTCGGCGGCGCGCTGCCACTCGGCGTCGGTCAGGTCGAGCTTGCCGCGCACGTGCGCCTTGTCGTCGTAGATGGGCGCGCTGGCGCGGGTCCCCTCGTCGCTCATGGGAGCACGGTATACCCGGGCACGCCTCACGGGGCGTGCCCGGGCGGAGACGTCAGGCCGTCTCGGTGATGGGCCGGTCGACCCACGACATGAGGCCGCGCAGCTTGCGCCCGACCTCCTCGATCGGGTGCTGCTCGCCGGCTTGGACGAGCTTCGTGAAGTTCGGCCGGCCGGCCTCGTCCTCGGCCACCCACTCCTTCGCGAAGTCGCCGTTCTGGATCTCCGCGAGGATCTTGCGCATCTCCTCGCGCACCGAGTCCGTGATGACCCGCGGGCCGCGGCTCACGTCGCCGTACTCCGCGGTGTCGGAGATGGAGTACCGCATCCGCGCGATGCCGCCCTAGTACATGAGATCGACGATCAGCTTCAGCTCGTGCAGGCACTCGAAGTAGGCGATCTCGGGCGCGTAGCCGGCGTTCACGAGCGTCTCGAAACCGGCCTGCACCAACGCGGTCGTGCCGCCGCACAGGACCACCTGCTCGCCGAACAGGTCGGTCTCGGTCTCCTCCTTGAACGAGGTCTTGATGACCCCGGCGCGCGAGCCGCCGATGCCCTTGGCGTAGGACAGCGCGAGCGCCTGCCCGTTCCCGGACGCGTCCTGCTCGACCGCGATGAGGCACGGCACGCCCTTGCCGTCCACGAACTGGCGGCGTACCAGGTGGCCGGGGCCCTTCGGCGCCACCATCGCGACGTCCACATCAGACGGCGGGGTGATCAGGCCGTAGCGGATGTTGAAGCCGTGCCCGAAGAACAGCGCGTCGCCGTCGTTCAGGTTCGGCGCGATGTCCTCGGCGTAGATCCGCCGCTGCTTGGTGTCCGGCGCGAGGATCATGATGAGGTCGGCCCACGCGGCGGCCTCGGCCGGGGTCTGGACCGTCAGGCCCTCCTCCTCGGCCTTGGCGCGCGACTTCGACGACTCGGGCAGCCCGATCCGGACCTCTACGCCGGAGTCGCGCAGCGACAGCGCGTGCGCGTGGCCCTGGCTGCCGTAGCCGATCACGGCGACCTTGCGGCCCTGGATTACCGAGAGGTCCGCATCGTCGTCATAGAAGATCTCGACTGCCATGCTGGTGTGTACTTCCTTCCTGGGTATTCGAAACTCACCTGACGCCCGTGGCGGTGATCGAGCGCGGGCCGCGGCCGATGGCGACCATCCCGGACTGCACCATCTCCCGCACCCCGTACGGCTCGAGCATGCGCAGGAGCGCCTCGAGCTTGTCGGCGGTGCCGGTGGCCTCGACCGTCAGCGCCTCCGGCGACACGTCGACGACCTTGGCCCGGAACAGCTGCACCGTCTCGAGGACCTGGGTCCGCACGGTGGCGTCGGCCCGGACCTTGACCAGCAGCAGCTCACGCTGCACGGAGACGCCCGGGTCCAGCTCGACGATCTTGATGACGTTCACCAGCTTGTTGAGCTGCTTGGTCACCTGCTCGAGCGGTAGCTCGTCGACCGCGACCACGATCGTCATCCGGGAGACGTCGGCGTGCTCGGTCGGGCCGACCGCGAGCGACTCGATGTTGAAGCCACGCCGGGAGAACAGGCCGGCCACGCGGGCGAGTACACCGGGCTTGTTCTCGACCAGAACCGAAAGAGTGTGTGTGCTCACGCCGCCTCCCCGGAATTCGAAGTGTTGGCGGCGTTCCGGCGAGAAGTACGGCTGGCGAGCTGGCTGATCGTGCTCATTTCTCAGTCCTCGTCGAACAGCGGGCGGATGCCGCGCGCGGCCATGATCTGGTCGTTGCCGGTGCCCGCGGCGACCATCGGCCACACCTGGGCGTCCTTGCCGACCACGAAGTCGACCACCACCGGCCGGTCGTTGATCTCCATCGCGCGGTGGATGATCCGGTCGACGTCCTCTTTGGACTCGCAGCGTAGCCCGGCGCAGCCCAGCGCCTCCGCGAGGAGGGTGAAGTCCGGGATCCGGTGCTTGTGCGTGCCGAGGTCGGTCTGCGAGTAGCGCTCGGAGTAGAAGAGGTTCTGCCACTGCCGGACCATGCCGAGGTTGCCGTTGTTGATGACCGCGATCTTGACCGGGATGCCCTCGATCGCGCAGGTGGCCAGCTCCTGGTTGGTCATCTGGAAGCAGCCGTCGCCGTCGATCGCCCACACCGTGGTCTCGGGGCAGCCGTACTTGGCGCCCATGGCCGCCGGGACGGCGTAGCCCATGGTGCCCAGCCCGCCGCTGTTGAGCCAGGTGCGCGGCTTCTCGTAGGAGATGAACTGCGCGGCCCACATCTGGTGCTGGCCGACGCCCGCGGTGTAGATCGCGTCCGGGCCGACGAGCTGGCCGATCCGCTCGATCACGTACTGCGGCGACAACGTGCCGTCCGACGGCCACTCGTACCCGGCCGGGAACGTCTCGCGCCAGGTGTTGACCTGTGCCCACCACGCGGTGAGGTCGGCCCCGCCGTTGGTGCCGCCGCGCTCGTGCTCGGCCTGCACCGCGGTGATCAGCTCG
>NZ_DATBKY010000104.1:0-48444 GCF_036555685.1 Actinophytocola sp.
ATCATCAACGACGGGGTCAACGACGGGCCCGACGACGGGGCCGACGACGGGGCCCCCGCGAACGCCGCGAAGGGCAGCGGCAACGGGATCACGAACCTCTCCGAGCGCGTGGCCGCCATGCACGGCGAGATCTGCGTGGAACGGTTGCCGGGCGACAGGTTCCGCCTGCACGCGAGCATGCCGCTGGCGCACGAGGGCGGCGGCGGCTCGGCTACAACCAGCCAGCGTCCTTGGCGATTCGGATCGCATCGACACGGTTCCGCGCGTTGAGCTTGGACACCACGGACGTCAGGTAGTTGCGCACCGTTCCGGCCGACAGGCACAGGCGGCCGGCGATGTCCCCCGGATCGGCCCCCTGCTCGGTCAGCCGCAGCACCTCCAGCTCCCGGCTGGTGAGCGGGCACGCCTCGGAGTCCCATGCCGCGAGGGCGAGCTCGGCGTCGACCACCCGCAGGCCGACCGACACCTCCCGGACGGCCTTCGCCAGCTTGTCGGCGGGCGCGTCCTTGAGCAGGAACCCGTTGACCCGGGCGCTGAGCGCTCGGCGCAGCGTGCCGGGTCGGCCGAGGCTGGTCAGGATCAGCGTGCGGCAGCTCGGCACCCGCTCGTGCACCTCCGCGGCGGCCGTGAGCCCGTCCATGCCGGGCAGGTCGATGTCGATGACGGCGACGTCCGGCCGGTGCTCGAGCACGGCCGGCACGATCGCGGTGCCCGACGCCACCTCCGCGACGACCTTGATGTCGGGCTCGTACGCGAGCAGAGCGACCAGCGCCCCCCGGACCATGTGCATGTCCTCGGCCAGCAGAACCTTGATCACGCCGAGCCTTCCGGCCACCGGCGTCCAAGGTGAAGATCCCAGGCAGTGTGGCTCAACTCGTGGATCACCTCCGCGTACGAACCGTCCCCGCTGGCCTGAGGATCTCAAAGACCGGGGCGAAGCGCCGCCGCCGCGACGCCTCGCCCGAGCGAGGTGCGAGTGCCGCCCGACGCGGGTGCGCGGTGCCGCACGGCGCCCGCCGGTCCCGGGCTCGGGTGCCCGGGAGCCGGCGGCGGTTCACGCGGCCGGCACTACTTCGCGGGCTTGCGCAGCAGGAACATGTAGCAGCCGAGGTGCTCGCGGAAGAAGGTGCGGACCAACGGCATCACGTAGTCCATCTCACCGACGAGCTCCGGCCCGTACCGGTCGACGATCTCGTCGTGCCGGTCGGCGTAGAGCAGCCCCATCACCTCGCCGCTGAACGCGCAGTTCTGCGTCATGTTGTCGACCTTGACCAGCTCGAACCCGGCGTCGGCCGCCAGCTCCATCGTCTTCGCCGGCGTGGTCGGCGGCATGCAGTGCCAGGTCTGCAGGTACGCGGTGAGCAGCTCTTCGGACGGGGTCCCGCGGAGGGTGAACTCGGTGACCAGGAAGTGGCCACCCGGCCGGAGCACGCGGGCGGCCTCGGCGAAACCCTGCCGGCGGTCGGACAGGTGCGCGAACACCTCGATCGCCATGGCGGCGTCGAACGACTCGTCCGCGAAGTCCAGGGCCATGGCGTTGCCGTAGCCGAAGGACACGCGGTCGGCGACGTCCGCCGACTTGGCCCGCTCGACGGCCTTGTCGAGCTGGACCTGGCTGACGTTGATCCCGGTGACCCGCGCGCCGCTGCGCTGGGCGATCCGGACCGCCGGCGCGCCGGCGCCGCAGCCGATGTCCAGCAGGTGGTCGCCGGCCTGCACCCCGAGGGTCTCGAGGTGGTAGTCGGTCTGCTGCTCCTGCGCCCTGTTGGACAGGTCGAGGAGCGTGGACGCGGGCTCGCGGTCGCCGGGCGGGGACCACAGGCCGATGTGCAGGCTGATGTCGCTGGCGATCAGTTCGTGCAGGTCGGCGAACTGGTCGTAGTTGACACCGATGTCTTCCGGGCTCGGCGCGGTGATTCCTTCGGCGACCTGGTCAGTAGTGTCAGTCACTTTTCGCAGCTCCCTTTGCACGATCCGTAATGTACGAAATGCCAAGTTAACAATTCGGGCATGGACGGCAGAAGGGAGAAATTCACGTCTTGCCCATGACCTCGTCCCTGGCACCACCGGCGTCGAGCACATGGCAGGGACCCCCGGTGCGGAGTCGAGCCGGGTTCCGCACCGGGGGCCGCCGTGGCGTCACGAGCCTCGCGACGTCAGGTGATGTTGCAGACGGAGGCGATGTCGCAGAGCTCGAATCCGGTCTGGACGTAATACGCGTTGCTGTCCAGGAGCCGGACCTCCTTGGTGAACCGGCCGAGGTCGCCGCCCGCGTCCGTGTTCTGCTGGGCCGGAACCGCGGCCCGGCCGCAGATCTCGTTCCAGCTCGGATACGGGTAGTTGTTGTCGATCTCGAGCATCCACGAGCCGTCGGCCTGCTTGTCCGCGTACAGCTGGGCGCAGTACTTGCCCGAGGTGAGCGTCATCCCGCCGCTCTCGCGGGATTTCGCGAACGGGTACTCGTCGCAGCTTTGCCCGTCCGCGTTGGGGTTGGGATGCCATTCGGCCACGGCACGATCGCACATCTTGCCCCGGTTCTCGTCGGCCTTGGCGTCGTCGGCGAGGCGGTGCAGTGGCTTGTCGTACTTCTCGCTGCCCGGGTGCGATGCCAGCTTCTCCATGAGCACCCAGTAGTACGAGGCCGCGGCGGGGTACTTCTCGGTGTTGAGCTGCAGCGTCGGGGTGTACTTCGGGAACACGCAGCCGGTGTTGCCGCCGACCTTGTTGTCGCACCGGACGTCGAACCCGTTGTTCTTCCACTCCGGAAGGGCCTCGGTCGTGGCGTCCGGCGTGGACCAGCTCGTGTTCCAGGTGAAGTCGAGGACCTGCTCACCGCTGGTGATCTTGTTCCAGGTGTAGGTGTTGGTGCGCGTGGCGACGTGCGTGTCGCCCGCCGTCCACGTGGTGCTGCCGGTCCAGGCGCCGTTGCTCTCGGTGCAGCCGGTGGTCGGCCAGCAGTCCTCCAGGAACGACGTCATCGTGGTGGAGCTGATGCCCGTCATGTTGACCAGGGACAGCTCGGTCCACGTGGTGAACTGGTTCGACGTGGGGTTGAGGTTGATCTCCTGGATGACCTTGATGGTCGCGTTGCCGACGGGAACGCCGTCGCGTGTCGCGCTGAGCGGGAGGAGCCCGCGCAGGCAACCCTGCGTCCGCGACTGCATGGCGGCGCCGCTGACGTCCTTGCACCACCCGACCGGGCCCGCCGCGGGGGCGGCCGACGAGGGCTTCGCGTCCTTGCCCTTGAACGGCCGGTACGAGGCGCACAGGGTGATGCCGTCACCGCCGGTCGAGCACGACTCCCTGCCGCTGAGCGGCGCCGGAGAGCTGACCTCCTTCGGCTTCTGCACGGCGACGAAGTCGACGTCGGGTGCGTTCGGGTCCGCCTCGGGGAACGTGATGTCGTTCAGGCCGTCATGGTCGCCGGGCACGAACGCGACGGCGTCGAAGGCGATGTCCGCGGTGCCGTCGCCGCCGTTGAAGTTGTCCAGGCTCACCTGTGGTGTCGTGTCGTTGAACCGGTAGGCGCCCAGCGACACCCACTTGTTGGACTGGTTGTCCGCCTGGGAGATCTTCTTGGTGACGGTGCCGAACGCCGTCTCGATCCGGTAGTCGGCCGCGCTCGTCTGCGCGCCGTGGTCCGGGATGTGCGCGAACACCTCGGCCTGGCCGCCGAACGCGGTGATCTTGCTGCCCAGCTTCCACGTGCCGGTGACCTTCATCCGGTCGCCCGGCGGCGGGTAGGACTCCGGCGAGCGGGTGTGGGTGAACCAGAAGTGGTTGCCGTAGCCGGCACCGATCTGATGGGTGTCGATCTTGCCGGGGTAGGTGGTGATGGTCTGCCCGGTATCGGAGTCGACGATCTCGGAAGGCTGGTACGTCAGCGTGAACGTGCCGTCCGACTGCGCCGCGCCGCATCCTCGCGAGCCGGCGCCCGCCGGCGTCGTCCCGTCCGGGATGTCGTCGACGATCAGCGCGTTCGACGGGAGACCGGTCGAGCAGCGCGGCGGGTAGGAGTTGGCGTCGGCCTGCTCCGGGTAGCTGGTGTTGAAGCGGTGCACCTGGTGGCCGCACTCGGCCTGCTCCTCGCAGTTCTTCCACTGGGCCGACTTGTCCCACCAGCAATGCAACCAGTGCGGGTTGGTGTCGCTGTCGCCGGAGTCGAGGGTGCAGGCGCCCATGCCGGGATCGTTGGAGTCGTCGTCGCCGATCTTGGACGGATCGCAGGAGTTGCTGCTGTCGCAGAACAGGTCGATCGGTGGCTTGACCGCCGTGCGTTCGGCGTTGCTGTTCCACCACGCGGGAAGGTAGCCGGGCTTGAAGTCGCCGGGCCCGAACATGGCCGAGATGGGGCGTGCGGCCCAGCCCATGACCTTCTCCTCGTACGGCCAGTCCTGCGGGTGTGCCGCGTCGCTGTAGTCGTCACCGCCGGCCTCGTCCTCGAGGAACAAGGTGCGGTTGGCCTTCCACAGCGGGTTGGCCGGGTTGTTGGTCCAGCCCAGTCCCTTGTGGCCCGCGGAGTCCGGCGTGTTGTAGAAGCCGGAGTTGTAGGCCCACAGCGCGAAGAACCAGTTCTCGATCCACTGTGGATGGCCGCCGTTGATCTTCATCCCGGCGTAGTACGTGTCGTTCCACTTGTGGGAGAGGATCTGCACGCCGTAGGCGATGTTGGTGGCGTAGTCCAGCGCGACGGCCTCCTGCGTGCCCGCGGGCAGGGCGGTCTCGCCCGGCTTCTCCTTGCCCGCCAGGCGCATGCCGTCGGTGGCCTGGGTGATGCCGTAGCCGCAGTCCGCCTCGGAGAAGTTGATGCGCCAGGGGTCGGCCTGGGTTCCGTCGGAGGCGTACTGGGTGCCGTAGTAGTTGCCGATGAGGCTGTTGGCCGTCACGCCGGGGACGGCGAAGCGGGTGGCCTGCCACATGTTGGACTCCTGCGCGGTGATGCCGAGCATCACCTGCGATGGGATGTGCCACCGGTCGGTGACGTCGGGGTCCTCGTTGTCGAGGGTGCCGTTGGGGTCGCCGGCCAGCACGACCGGCGGGAACAGCCCGTTGGGGCTGTAGCCGTCCATGCCGGTGTTCTTCCAGTTCGCCGGACGGTCGAAGCGCAGCTCACCGACGACGGCCTGGTCCACGGCCCATTCGACCTGGCGTGGGGTCGGCTGGAACGCCTGCTTCTTCACGTCGTTGCGGGCGACCGCGCAGTACCGCTCGTCGGTGCCCTCGCTGGGGCCGCTCGCGGACGCCAGGATGCCGGCCTTCCTGGCGGAGTTCTCCGGCTGGACCACGAGAGCGGGTGACGGCTTCGTGCCGGTGTGGACGTTCTCGCCGGTGGCCGCCGGCTTGGCGTCCAGGGTGACGGATCTGCCGGTGGCCAGCACGCGCAGGGTGGTGCGCGCGGTCCGGGCCGCGTCGTCCGGAGTGGTCGGGCTCGTCCTGCCGTCCGCCCAGGTGGTGGTGACGGCGGCGTGCCCGAGGCTGGACATGCGGGCGCCCATGGGCAGGTGGCCGGGGTTGGCGACGGTCTCGGGCGGTTCGCCCTTGCTGGCGGCCGTTCCGGTGATGAACACCCTTCCCGCGGGGGTGCGCGTCAGGTCCCAGTCGGTCAGTTTTCCGGCGGCCACGGTGACCGCGGTGGTCTTCTTCCCGCCGCGGACGCCGGCCGGGGTGAGGTACTGCGCCCAGCTCGCCGTCTTCTCGGACGACTCCTTGTCGGCCTCGCGGTCGATGAAGGCGACGCCGCCGGCGGCGTCGGCGGTGAGCTGGAACGGCGCGTGGCGGGTCACCGCCAGCTCCGCTTCGCCGCCGTCATCGATGCGGACGAGCTCGTTGCCGTGGGCGGCGACGATGCCGTTCTCCGTGGGGATGGCGGAGGTGACCTCGCCGGGACGCGTGATCGGCTTGCCCTGCTTGCCGGTGCGCGTGTCGACGGTCAGCAGCCGGGTGCGCTGGACCTTGTCGCCCTCGTGGGACAGCTGCGTGAACACGGCCGTCTCGCCGTTGCCGCAGCCGGGGCTGAAGTAGGCGAGCGACGCGGTGAAGGGCAGTTTGGTGACCTTGCCGGAGGTGAGGTCGACGACGGCGGCGAACGCGCCGCGTGCCATCAGCTCGGGCCGGTTGGTGAACGTGCGCGGCGCGTACGCGACGGCCGCGTGGTCGCCGGAGGCGGTCAGGCAGGCGTTGCCGATCCAGGTGTCGGCGTCGAAGCCGTCCTCGCGGAGCGTGGCGGCCGTCCGCCACTCGTACCCGGCCGCCTCGTCGGCGGCCAGCAGGTGGAAACCGGTGGCATCGCCGCTGGTGGTGAACGCGGTGTCGGTCGACGTGTGGTAGCTGGAGCCCAGGGTGCGGGCGCGGTCCGCGACGGGAATCGCGGACGGCATGCCCGAGGCCTTCTCCCGCGTGTTCGTGGGCGGGGCGGGGGCGGCCGCGGCCGGCTGGACGAGGGTCAGTGCGAGCGCCGTGGCGGCTGCCCCTGCCACCACAGCGAACATTCGCTTGCTGTGTCTCATTGTTCCTTCTCGGTTGTCGGTGGGAAGGGGCACCAGTCGGTGCGCGGACGTCGAGTCCCGCACCGCAGCGGGTGCGGGACTCGACGAAAGGGGACGGGGCCTAGTTGCAGGCGCCCACCGTGTGGATGGAGTCGACCAGCACCGTGCCGCTGCTGTTCTCCATGTAGGCGTAGGCCGTGCCGCAGTAACCACGGTTCTGGTAGACCGGGCCGGCGTACGAGGAGTAGGTGCCGAAGTCTTCCTTGGCCGGGTCGGCCGTGTAGTTCGACTTCAGCCGCACCCCCATGTAGCGGCTGACGCCGGTGTCGTTGAAGAAGACCGCGCAGATCGGCTTGTCGTAGTAGCTCGGCCCGCTCGTCTTGCCGTTCGTCCAGGTGTAGAGGCTGCCGTAGTCCGTGGTCGTGGAGGGCAGGCGCCACGCACCGGTGGAGATCGTGTAGCCCGCGCCGCACACGTTCGCCGCGGCCACGGCGGCGCTCGCGTCGTTCTCGATGACGTCGATGGTCTGCTTGTCCGCCTTGGCGTCGACGGACAACCCGTCGGCGCCCTCGACGCGGACGGTCGCCGACTGCGGCACGGGCATGTGCTCCTCGGCGGCGGCCGAGGAAACCGTGCCGAGCACACCGATAGTGGCCGCCGCGGTCGCGACGAGCGGCACTAAGATGATCTTTCGCACCCCTGTGGTCCTCTCGTGAGTTCGAGCGCCTGTTGCGCGCCCGTGATCACGAGAGTCACGCCGGGGTATGTAGCCGTTCTGTAGGTAACCTGTACTGCGGGTGGGTGGGGCATGCCTCCACCGGACCCGACCGGTCCTGGGGGTGGGCATGCGGTTCCGGGTCCTCGGCCCGATGGAGTTCCTCGACACCACAGGATGGCGCCGGATCGGGGCGGCCAAGTGGCGAACCCTGCTGGCCGTGCTGCTCATCGAGGCGGACCGGGTGGTGTCCGGCGACCACCTCGCCGCGGAGCTGTGGGGAGACAGCCCGCCGAAGACGGTGGAGAACCAGATTCACGGCTACGTGGCCCGGCTGCGCCGGCTGCTCGGCGCCGGGCGCGGACAGCTGCTGGTGACGCAGGCGCCCGGCTACCGGCTGCGGGTGGGCCCCGAGGACAGCGACCTGGGCCGGTTCACCACGTTGGCCGATCGCGGCCGGTCGGCGCTGCGTGCCGGTGACGTGGACGCGGCGGCGCGCGACCTGAACGACGCGCTGGCGCTGTGGCGCGGAGACGCGTTCGAGGACGTGCCGGCCACGCCGACGGTGCAGGCCACGACCGCACGCCTCGCCGAGGCGCGGACAGACGCGACGGAGGACCTGGCCGAGGTCCGGTTGCTGCGCGGCGAGCACGGCGCGGTGGTGGCCGAGCTGGCCGACCTGGTCCCCCGGCACCCGTTCCGGGAGCGGCTTCGCCAACTGCAGATGCTCGCCCTGTACCGGCAGGGCCGGCAGGCCGATGCGCTCACCGCGTACGGCGAACTGCGCACGCTGCTGGCCGACGAGCTCGGCGTGGACCCGAGCCGGGACGTGCAGCAGCTGTA
Source organism: Actinophytocola sp. (assembly GCF_036555685.1). Lineage (GTDB taxonomy): Bacteria > Actinomycetota > Actinomycetes > Mycobacteriales > Pseudonocardiaceae > Actinophytocola. Next base: position 8,044 of record NZ_DATBKY010000104.1, read on the forward strand.
CGAGCAGATCCTGCGCGCCGATCCCGCGCTCCTCGTCGCCGGCACCCGGGACGCGGTCCCGGCCGGCCTGGTGTTGCCGGTGCACCAGCTCCCGCCCGACGTGCCGGACTTCACCGACCGCACCGAGGCACTGTCGACCGTGCTCGAGACGCTGGCCGCGCGGTCGGACAGCGGGCCGCCGCCGGTGGCGGTCGTGGTCGGCGGGCCGGGGGTCGGCAAGTCGAGCCTGGCGGTGCACTCCGCCCACACCGCGAACGAGCAGTTCCCGGACGGGCAGCTCTACCTGGACCTGGCCGGAACGACCACGCGGCCGAGAGACCCCGCCGAGCTGCTCGCCGAGATGCTCGCGGCGCTCGGCGTGAGCGGGAGGGGTATTCCCGACGATCTTTCCGCGCGCGCGTCGCTGTACCGCTCGATGCTGGCGGGCCGCCGCATCCTGCTCGTGCTCGACGACGCCGCGCACACGGGCCAGGTGCGCCCGCTGCTGCCGTCCACGGGCAGCTGCGCGGTGGTGATCACCACTCGCCGGCAGGTGACCGACCTCGTCGGTGCGCGGCACATCGAGCTGGACATGCTGGGACCGGCCGCGGCCCGCGAGCTGTTCACCGCCATCGTGGGTGAGCAACGCGTGGCCGCGGAAGCCGACGACGCCGACGCGATCCTGCGATCCTGCGGATATCTGCCGCTGGCGATCCGGATCTCCGGCGGCAAGCTCGCGGGCCGCACCCGGTGGCCGTTACGGGTCATGCGGGAACGCCTGGAGGACGAGTCGCGGCGGCTGAACGAGCTGCGCATCGGGGAGCTGGGCGTGCGCGCGAGCTTCGACCTGAGCCTGCAGATGCTGCCCGACGTGGCGGTCGAGGCGTTCGCGTTCCTGGGCCTGCTCGGTGCGCAGCCGGTGCCGGCCTGGGTGCTGAACCCGTTGCTCGACCGGCACGACGCCGACGAGGTCCTCGACGCCCTGCTGGACGCCAACCTGATCCAGGTGACGGGCACCGACGCGATCGGCCAGCCCCGGTACCGGCTGCACGACCTGCTGCGCACCTATGCCGTCGAGGCCACCGGCGGCTATCCGCGGGACTCGCGCCGGGCAGCCGTCGAGCGGCTCCTCGCGACCTGGCTGCACCTCGCGGAACACGCGTCGAAGCTCCTGCCGCCCAGCCTCTTCCGGCCGACTCCGGGCGGCGCACCCCGCCGGCCACTACCGCCCGACCTCGTCCCACGGGTCGCCGCGGATCCCCTGGCGTGGTTCGACGCCGAACGCGCCACCCTGCAGGGCGCCGTGGCCCTGGCCGCCGAGTGGGACATGGACGAGCTGGCATGGGAGCTCGCCGCCACGCTGGTCCCCTACTACGACCTGCGCAGCCTGCACCACGAGTGGCAACGCAGCCACCACATAGCACTCGGACCCAACCGCGGCGCGGGCAACGAACGCGGCGAGGCCGTCCTGCTGAACGGGCTCGCGCAGGTGCAGGTCTACCGCGACGACTTCGACAGCGCCCGCCCGAACCTGCAGCGGTCCTTGCAGCTGTACCGCCAGATCGGCGACAAGCGCGGAGAAGCACTCGCCACCGCCAGCCTCGCCACCATCGAACACGTTCTCGGTGACTTCGACCAGGCCCTCGCGCACGCCATGAACGCGCTCGACCTGGTGACCGTGACCGGTGACCGGCACATCGAAGCCCAGCTACGCAACGGCGTCGCCGCGATCCACCTCGCACAGCACCAACTGGACGAAGCGCAGACGCGGTTCCACGAGGCGCTCGAGCTGTCCCGGCAACTGGGCGACATCCACCGCGAAGCGGTCGTACTCCGCGAAATGAGCCAACTGCACTGGAAACGCGGCGAAACGGCGGAGGCACTCGAGCACCTCCGCCGCGCCCTGACGATCTTCGACACGCTGCACGACGAACGGTGCATGGCCTACACGCTCCTGCGCATGGGCCGCGCACACGCGACCCGGCAGGAGAAAGCGCAGGCCTCGACCGCCCTGACCCGTGCCGCCGAACTGTTCAAGCGGTACGGCGACCGCATGGAGGAGGCAACCTGCTGGCAACTTCTCGGCGAGCTGAATTCCGAACACCAGGACCACCCCGCGGCACGCGTCTACCTGACGCACGCACTCAACATCTGGCAAATGTTCGGCGCGGAACAACAGGCCAGCGCGATAACGGCCAAACTCCAGCAGCTGACCAACTGATCGGCTCGGTCGCGGCCGGGTGATCACCCGGCTGGCGGCTGCCTTCGCCTGATACCGGCAGGCATGGTGGCGGGGAGAGGCTGTCGGCGTGCAGTTCCGGACCGAAAGACAACCGTCATCCCGGATTCGTCCGGAGGTCCGCGCTTTTGTCGAGGCAGCGTTTTGTGCGACACTCCCTGACGACCGAGGTCGTCTGTTCCTGGTTCGGTGATCGCGGAGGCTTCGTCTCCGGATTGGCCGTGGAGGCACAGGCGCTCCTTCTTCGCTGCGCGGAGGAGATATGCGCATGGCTGCGTTGGCTGAATTCGCCGCGCTCGTCCCGGCAAGTGGCGTCATCATCTTTCTCATCATCGGATACGCCCGCACGAAATTCCAGCTGTCGGCGGTCCCGTGGCACACAGGACGATACGAACACGACGCCACAATGCCGGTCCTGGCCGGCGCGGCATACCGGGCCGCCGCGAATCAGTCGGATGCGGGAATACCGCCGGCAAGCCCGGTCCACCGGGCGCTGTTCGTCGTCGACATCGAGAACTCGACAGCCAAGCCCGACCCCGTGAAAGCACGGCTGCGCCGCGTTCTCTATCACCTGCTGGGGGAGGCCTTGCGCACGAGCGGAATATCTCCGGACGACTGCGACCGCCTCGTCGACCGAGGCGATGGTGTCCTGATACTCATCAAGCCGGCCGACCACATACCGAAGCTGACTCTGTTCACGGTCCTCGTCCCGACGCTGGAAGATCTCGTCGAGCGACACAACAGGGACAATCCCGAACTGGTCCTCCGGCTGAGGATGGCGGTGCACGCCGGCGAGGTCCACCATGACGAGCAAGGACCATTCGGCGAAGCGGTCGATCTGACCTGCCGCCTGCTCGACGCACCGGAGCTCAAAGCCGCACTCAAGCATGCGAGCTCATCAACCGTCCTCGCGGTGTCTCAGCATCTCTACGAGGTGATCATCGTCCATCACTACGACGGGATCGACGCGACGATGTATTCGCCGCTCATCCGCGTCGAGCTGGTCGGCACGCCGCGGCAGGGCTGGCTGCGCACGACGGCCGGTCCGAGCTGACCGCCTGCGTCCCCACACGCGCTGACGCCCGCCCCGCGGTTCGGCGAGACCTCCAGCCCGCGGTCGAGCCCCGCCGTGCAGGGCGACCACGCGCTGCCGACCGACTCGCTCGCCCGCTCATCCCCACGACGAACACACGGAGGCCCGATCCGACAGGGCTCTGCGCTCGCAACTCATCACCCGTCGTCATGTTCCGCCGTGATGTTCCACCGTCATGTTCCACCGTCATGTTCCAACGCCATGTTTAGCACCCCGGCGAAACAGCAACCCTTGTCGACAAAGGCACCGAGCGAGAGCGAGGTCGTTGTGGCATCCGGGGCTCAGGCGCGCACGCATCACACGGTCGGTGCGAGCTGGGGATGCCGGAAGGCTCGACGCCCCGGCGTGCCAGGTCGGAAGGCCACGACATGACCGAGGAGGGGCAGCTGCTCGCTGGGCGTTACCGGCTGATCCGGCGGATCGGGACGGGCGCGATGGGCGTCGTCTGGCAGGGCCACGACGAGCGGCTGCACCGGTCGGTCGCGATCAAGAAGCTGCTGCTGCGGCCCGATCTCCCGCAAGACAAGGCCGCTGAGGCCCTGGCTCGCTGCCTGCGTGAGGGCCGCATCGCCGCACGGCTGCAGCATCCCAACGCGATCACGGTGTTCGACGTGGTCGACGAGGACGGCGTGCCCAACCTCGTCATGGAGTACGTACCGTCGCGCAGCATGGCGACGGCCATCGCCGAGGACGGGCCGCTGGCGCCGGGTGACGCGGCCGCCATCGGCGCCCACGTAGCCACCGCGCTCGCCGCCGCGCACGACGCCGGCATCGTGCACCGCGACATCACGCCGGGAAACGTCCTCCTCGGCGAGGACGGCTCGGTGAAGCTGACCGACTTCGGCATCTCCCAGGCCGCCGACGACGCCGCGATGACCAAGACGGGCCTGGTCGCCGGCACCCCCGCGTACCTGGCGCCCGAGGTGGCGCACGGCGGTGCCCCCACGCCGGCCTCGGACGTCTTCTCGCTGGGCGCGACGCTCTACACCGCGGTCGAGGGCGCACCCCCGTTCGGCAAGGCCCCGAACGTTCTCGCTCTGCTACACGCGGTGGCCGGCGGCGAGATCAACCCGCCGCGGCGGTCCGGCCCGCTCACCGACGTACTGCTCGCCCTGCTCGCGGCCGACCCGCAAGCCCGGCCCACCGCGGCGCAGGCGCACGACCTCCTCGACGCCGCCGCCCGGCGCGCGGCCTCGGACGAGCAGGTGCCGGCCCCTGTCGTCGCGACCACAGCGGACGCCGAGGAAGCAGCGGACGTGGACGCCGCCCTCATCGCCGCGCCCACCGAGCTGGTCCGCCCGCAGCCCGCCCCGCCACGGACCAAGCCCGCTGCCACCGGCCGTTCGCACAAGGCGATGGCGGCAGCGGGAGTCCTCGTCGTCGCGCTGGCCGCGGTGGGCCTCTGGCTCCTGGGTGGCCACAACAGCGTGACGCCGGCCCAGGACCGGACCCCGGCGGAAGGGAACGAGCACAGCCACACCACGCGGACCTCGGGTCCCGCCCCGGTGGCGCCGGCCGGAGAGCCCGTCAAGGCCGACCAGACGCGTTCGACCACCACGACACCGACATCCCGCGGGGAGGCACCGGCGGCACCGACCTCCGAGGCGGTGGCGCCGGCGGCGGACAACACGACAACGGCACCACCGGCACCACCGACGACGACGGACAACGCCGAGGAGCCGACGCCGAGCGTCCCGACAACCACGCCACCGCCCACCAGCGAGGCCGCGACCACGGCACCGGACTCGGTCGAAGGACCCTGATGAGAAAAGCGGCGCTCGAGACCTGACGCGGGCGCCGCGAACCATGCGCGCCGAGCACCACCGCGGCCCGGTTCGACCGGCTCGACCTGCCGACCGTGCTCTACGCCGTGCTCAGCCTCACCGTCGTGCGCATGGTCCCGTCGCGCTGGCCACGCTGGGCTCCGGCCTTGGACCGCGGCACGGTCCTGTTCGTCGGCTGGTTCGGTCCACGCGGCCTCGCCTCACTCTTGTTCGCCCTGCTCGCCCTCGAGGAGCTCGGCACGCCGGCCGACGAAGCCGTCGCCGTCGTCGCGCGGACCGTCCTGCTGAGCGTCGTCGCGCACGGGCTCACCGCGGCCCCGCTCGCCACACGCTACGGCCGGCTCGAGGGTCACCGGGGACCCGAACCCGGCCGCCCAGTCACGGAGATCCCGATCCGCGGCCTGCCACGCAGGCGGCCGGCGGAGTCCCCGTAGCCGCCCCGGCAGGTCCACAAAGGCCGATGCTCAACGTGTTCCCGGGCCGGCTTCTCGTGACCTCGCCGCCAGGTGGCGGCGCTCGGCCGGGCTGGTCGCCAGGTTCGCCGCTTCCTCGTACGCGACGGCCGCCTCGCCGGTTCGGCCGAGGCGGTGGAGCAGATCGGCGCGGGTGGCGTGGAAGGCGTGATAGCCCGCCAGGTCGAGGCGGTCGAGGAGGTCGAGGGCCGCCTGGGGGCCGTGTACCTCACCGACCACGACCGCGCGGTTGAGTGCCACGACCGGGGTGGGAGCCACCGCGAGGAGCTGGTCGTACAGCGCGAGGATCTGGTGCCAGTCGGTCGTCGCCACGGAGTCCGCGTCGGTGTGCACGGCGTTGATCGCGGCCTGCAGCTGGTACGGCCCGGGCTCGTCGCGGCGCAGGCAGGCGCGGACGAGCCGGCGGCCCTCGGCGATGAGCTCACTGTCCCAGGCAGACCGGTCTTGGTCCCGGAGGAGCACGAGGGTGCCGTCGCCTCCGGTGCGGGTGGCGAAGCGGGCCTCGGTGAGCAGCAGCAACGCGAGCAGGCCGGTCACCTCGGGCTCGTCGGGCAGTAGGCCGGTGAGCAGGCGGGCGAGGCGGATCGCCTCGGCGCGAAGCTCAGCGGTGGAAGGCGGGGCACCTGGCTCCGCACCCGCGTTGTAGATCAGGTAGAGCACGGCGAGCACCGCACGTAACCGCCCGGGCAGCTCGGTCGCCCCCGGCACCCGGTACGGGATGCGGGCCAGCCGGACCTTCCGCTTCGCGCGCACCAGCCGCTGGGCCATCGTCGGCTCGGCGACGAGGAACGCGCGGGCCACCTCGTCGGTGCGCAGCCCACCGAGCAGCCGCAACGTGAGCGCCACCCGCGCCTCGGGAGCAAGAGCCGGATGACAGCACGTGAAGATCAGCCGCAGCCGGTCGTCGGGCACCGCGCCCACCCCCTCTCGCGCCGGTTCGTGCTCGAGTAGCGCGACCTCGCCGAGCAGCTGACGACCGCGGACGTCACGACGCAACCGGTCGATCGCGCAGCGCCGCGCGGTCGTGGTGATCCAGCCACCCGGGTTCGGCGGCAGCCCGTCGCGCGCCCACACCGTCAGGGCGAGCTCGAACGCGTCCTGGACGGCGTCCTCGGCGAGGTCCAGCTGCCCGAAGACGCGGACCAGGGTGGCCACCGACCGGCCGGACTCCGCGCGGAAGACCCGGCCGATCGCGGCCTCCGCCGGACCTGTCACGCGCTGGTGTCCCAGAACGGGCGTACCTCGATGGGCTGCCCGATGATCGCCGAGGTGCGGGCCGCCCAGCGCAGCGCGTCGTCCAGGTCGTCGGCCTCGACGACGTAGAAGCCGCCGAGATGCTCCTTGGACTCCACGAACGGCCCGTCCGTGGTCAGCGTCTCGCCCTCGGTCGCGCGGACCACGGTGGCCACCTCGGGACCGGTCAGCCGGCCGGAGAACAGCCACGCCCCGGTCTCCTTCATCTCCTGCTCCATCGCCTGCATCTCGGCGATCCGGTCGGGTGTCATGGCGTTGCCGGTCGTGTCGGGACTGGTGTGTACGGACAGCAGGTACTGAGCCATGACGACGCTCCTTCCGGGCGAGTACCTCTCGCCTGCCCTACTACGAACGGGCCCGGCCCGGATCGACACCTCGCGCCGGCTTCTTCCTGACCTTGGGCGGCAGGGCACCGACGTATGTCAGTGCCTTCAGCGTCCACTGCTGACAATCCGCGGCGGACAGGCCGGCCGGCAGCGTCGCGTAGCCGCCCATCGGACGTTCGGCGGGCCCGAACGGTCCCGCACCCGGCTGTGCGAGCAGTTCCGCGAGGTCGCCGTCGGGAAGCTTCACGCCGACGTCGGCGCCGAACAGGCCCATGAACATGTTGCCGTTGACGAACGCGCCGAGGTTGCCGAACATCGGCTTCACCTCCACCCGCGAGTCGTCGGGCACCAGGGCGGTGAACCGCTCCTTGTCGGCCTCGGTCGGCTTGGGCATCCTCATCGCGCTCTCCTCACGCGTTCGGGTCCGGTCCGGGGTCGCCACCGCCGACCACCACACCGAGCCGGTCCAGGTAGAGCTCCCAGCCCTTGCGGTGGTGCACCTGCTGCTCGTCGTCGGGCAGGCCGTGGTGGCGCAGCAGAACCCGCGTGCCGCCCTCCTCCTCGGCCAGGGTCACCTCGACGCGGGTCGATCCGGGCGCGACGGCGTGGTCGTGGGTCCAGCCCCAGGTGAAGACGACCCGCCGCGGCGCGTCGATCTCGACGAACCGGCCGGACGCCTGCACACCGCCGCGCAGGCTGACGCGGTACCGGCCGCCCGGCATCGGCTCGAGCTCCGCGACGCTGCCCATCCACTGGGCGTAGCGCCCCGGGTCCACGAAGTACGGGAACACCGTCTCGGGAGTCGCCGCGATGAAGACGCTGACCTCGAGGGCAGCGGAGTCCGTCATGTTCGGTCCTTGCGCTTCTGCTCGTTCTCGGCCAGATCCTTGACCCGCCCCAGCCCCCCGCGCCAGTGCTCCTCGACAACCGACCGCAGCGAGCCCAGTGCCGCCTGGTCGGCTCGGTAGTACCGGCTGGTGCCCTCCCGCCGCTCGCGGACGAACCCCGCTTCCTTGAGCACGGTCAGGTGCTGGCTGATCGCCGACCAGGTCACGTCGAACTCGGCGGCGATCTCCCGGGCGGCGAGCTCCCGGTCCCAGACCAGCTGGAGGATGCGCAGCCGGCGCGGCGCGGCGATGACTCGCAACGGATCCACGATCGACCTCCCTTGCCCAGCGGCCCGGTCGTAGTGTAGACCTATCTTAATTTAGAAAGTTCTAAATAAGGAGGAGAACCCGATGACCCGATCCATCACCCTCGCCGTCGACGTGCCCGCCGATCCGGCGGCCGTGTTCGCGACCCTGTCCACCACCGAGGGCCAGCGCGCGTTCTGGACCGCCGACTGCGACGTCACGCCCGACCGCGCCCGGTTCGGCTTCGCGGCGGCGCCGGTCGACCTCGAGGTCGAGGTGAGCACCGAGCCGGGCAAGCTGGTCCGCATGCACGTCACGTCCGGCTTCCCGTTCTGGGACGGCTCGACCTGGGAGTGGGAGCTCGGCGCCCCGGCCCGCGCCGAGACGGGGACCGGCGTGCTGTTCCGGCACTACGGCTTCGGCGAGGGCTACCCGGAGACCGACCTCGGCCAGACCGCGCACACCTGGTCCTCGATCCTCGACCGGCTCGTCGCCTACCACGCCACCGGCACCGCGCAGCCGTTCTTCCCCACGCCGGCCTGACTCGACAAGAGGGAGCACGGCTCATGGCAGTCGACGTCAAACCGTGCGTGCTCGTGCACCGCGCCCCCGGTGAGGTCGCCGAGTTCATGTTCGATCCCGCCAACGACCTGCGCTGGACCGGCGGCATAACGTCGAGCACGCCGGCGCGGCCCGGCCCGCTCGTGACGGGCGCGACCGTCGAGCGCACCGCGAAGTTCCTCGGCCGCGCCTTCACCTACGGCTACGTCGTCACCAGGCACGAACCCGACCGCCTCCTGGAGATGAAGGTCGACCGCCCCTTCCCGATGACGGTCCGCTACGAGCTCACCGGACACCCGGACGGCACGACGGTGGCCATCCACGCCACCGGCACGCCGGGCCGGTTCTTCTGGTGGGCCACCCCGCTGCTGGCCCGCCAGGTCCGCGCCAGCATCACCGGCGACCTGCACAGGCTGCGCAACTGCCTGGAGGCGAACTGAGCACTGACCGCGTAGGCTCGTCCGAACCGGACACGAGGTCATGACGCATGTACCGAAACCCAGACGTGGACCGCTGGTTCGACGAAGCCGAACATCCGATGGACGCCACGATGCGGCGGGCCCGTGACATCATCCTCGGCGCCGACGACCGCGTCACCGAGTCCATCAAGTGGAAGACGCCCACGTTCGCCTACCGGGGCAACATCGCGAGCTTCAACCCGTCGAAGCGCTTCGTGAGCCTGCTGTTCCACCGTGGCGCCGAGATTCCCGGCGACCATCCGCGACTCGTCGGCGACGGCAAGCTCACCCGCACGATGCGCTTCGCCGACGTCGACGAGCTGGAGAACGGCCGCGCCGATCTCGAGGCGGTGATCCGCGCCTGGTGTGACAGCAGGCAGCCCTGACCCGTGCCCCTCGTCATCACGAGGAGACGTCGGGTGTCCGGGATGTCGAGGCTGCCTCAGGCGGGTGCCCGGGTGGGCGTCGCGCGGTCGCGCGTGCGCAGGCGGAGCAGCGGCACGAGGGTCACCGCGAGGTAGAGGCAGCCGGCGAGCAGGATCGCGGGGTCGAGACCGAGAGCGGCGACCGCGAGGCCGCCGAGGACGCCGCCGACCGGCAGGCCGGCGTAGCAGATGGCGGTCGCCAACCCGAAGACCCTGGTCTGCAGGTCGGTGGGGATCCGTTCGTATTGGAGCGCACCGAGAATCGGGTTGAGCGATGCCATCGCCACGCCACAGCAGAACGTCACCACGAGCACCAGCGGCAGGTTGTGGCTGAGCAGCACCAGGAGTTGCGGGGATCCGCCGACGGCGAGCGCGATCACGAACGTCGCTCGTTGCGGGAGTGCGGGCGCGAGCGCCGTGAACAGGATGCTGCCCAGCACCGCGCCGCCGGCGAACGCGCCGAGGACCGTGCCGAGCAAGGCGGGGGTGCCGACCACATCGGACACCCAGATCGGCACGAACACCGCCGTGCCGGCCTGAGCGAAGACGTTGGCGAGGAAGACCATCGCCAGCAGGCCGAGCAACACCCGATCGTGCCGCAGGTAGCGGGCGCCCCCGCGCAGCGCCCGCAGGTACGGCTCCGCCACGGGTGCCACGTCCGGTCCCGCCGGCGGCCGCACCAGCGCGGCGACGATCGCCGCACACACGCCGAACGACACGGCGTCCACCCAGATCGCGCCCTGCGCGCCGAACCAGTAGATCAGCAACCCGCCGAGCGGGGCGCCGACCAGCATCGCGCCGCGGGCCGACCCTTCGTACGCGGCGGTCACCCGCACCATCCGTGCGCCGGCGGCCTCCGCCAGCGGGCGCAGCAGCACATGCTTGGCCCGATCGCCGACGCCGCGCAACGCGCCCGCGACCGCCGCCAAACCGACGATCGCGGGAAACCCGATCCCCGGGATAGCGGCGATCGCCGCCATCGCCAGCGCGCTGCCGACATCGGTGGCGATCGACGCGGTCCGCAGCCCGAACCGGTCGGCGAGCGGGGTCGCGAGCACCCCGGCCAGCAGGTAGGGCAGCAACTGGCCGACCGCGACCAGCCCCATCCTGGCCGGGCTCCCGGTGGTCACCAGCACCAGCCAGGGAATGGCCACAATGGACATACGGTTGCCGAGCGCGGAGACGATCTCCGCGACGAACAGTGCGATGAACCCGACGCGCGGCCTCACACCGAGGTGCCGATCGGGTCGGCCGCCGCGCCGTGCTCGGCGGCGTACCTGGCCCGCAACGCCTTCGTGTTGACCTTGCCGATACCGGTCAGCGGGAGGGAGTCGACGAACTGGATACGGTGTGGCACCCACACCGGGGTCAGCTCCTGGCGCACCAGCTCGGTGAGCTCGCCGGCGGTGACCGTCGCATCCGGATCCGGCACCACGAACGCGTGCACCGCCTCGCCGAGCTCGGTGTCCGGCACGCCGATGACCGCCGCGGCGCGCACCTTCGGGTGGGTGACGAGCACGTCCTCGATCGGCCTGGGGTAGATGCACCGGGAACCGGGCCCGGTGATGATCGTGTCCTGCACGCGGCCGACGAGGTGGAGGTATCCGTCGGCGTCGACGTACCCGAGGTCGCGGGTGCGGAGCCAGCCGTCGACGAGGGTCTCGGCGGTCAGCTCCGGCTGACCCCAGTAGCCGGCGAAGTTCATCCGGCTGGCCACCCACACCTCGCCGACCTGACCGGTGCCGAGCACGCTGCCGGTCTCGCCGCGGATCTCCACCCGCACGTCGCCGTACGGCTTGCCGCACGAGCGAAGGCGTTGCGGGTGCTCGGGCTCGTCGCCGACGCCGGGCAGAGCCGAGATGAACGGGCATTCGCTGAGCCCGTAGGTGATGCGCAGGATCGGACCGAACCGCGCGACGCCTTGGCGCAGCCGGTCCGGCGCGGCCGCGGAACTGCCGACGGAGAGCAGGTTCAGGCTGCTCAGGTCCGCGCCGTCCAGGGCGGGATGATCGAGCAGCTGGTAGAGCATCGGCGGCGAGATGAACACCGAGCTCACCCGTTCCCGCTCGATGGTGGCGCAGAATTCTCCGACGTCGAACTTCTCCATGATCACCAGCAGCCCGCCGCTGAACAGGTAGAGCAGCGCGGAGATCTGGCCGGCCGGATGCCACAGCGGGGTCTGGGTGAGGTGGTGGACGTTCCGCTCCCCCGCGTCGAGCAGTTCCTGGGCGAGGACGTCCAGTTGCCGGTAGAGAGCCTGCCGATGATGCACGGATTTCGGCACCCCGGTCGTGCCGCTGGTCTGGAACACCGACTGCGGCTCGTCCGCGCCGAGGAGATCGGCGATGCTCGGCGCGTCCGGCTGCGGCGTGAGGAGGTTCGGTCCCTGCCCGCCGGCGCCGAGGCACAGCAGCGGCACGCCGAGCCGGGCACCGAGCTGCGCGGCCTGCTCCTCGTGCGTGCTCGGGTCGTAGATCAGCACGTCCGGCGGCACCAGGCGCAGGTAGTCGTCGACCTCCCGGCGCAGCGCGGCGGGATCGATCCACACCGAACGGCTGCCGATAAGGTGCATCGCGAGCTGGAGGGTGGGCGCCTCCGGCGGGTGCGCGACGAGCACCCCGACCGCCATGCCGGACCGGACTCCGTTCGCCCGCAGAGCCGCGGCGACCGACAGCACGCCGGCCGCGAGGTCCGCGTAGGTCAATCGGCGACCCCGGCCGACGATCGCTTCCCGGTCACCGTATTCAGCGAAGCGTTCCAGCGCCCGTAACACGTAATTCCGCTGGCTCGGCGACTGGTTTTCCACTGCGCCCTCCACATTGGCCCGTCGCGAGGTCGGCAACAACCTACTCGCGGCCGGGCGGCAAACCAAGACTCTCCGGCTCGATCGGTGCGACGCCGAGGATCGCCCATCCGTCGGCAAGATCGGCAAGCTCGGCCGAGCCCAAGGCCGGCTGATCGAACCTGGTCGACCCCGGTCAGTCCCGCCTCCCGGCGATCTCCGCCAGAGGCGTGCCCTTGGTTGGCGGGACTGTCTCGCCCTGCCGTAACAGGATCGTGTTCGTAAACGTCAGTACGAATTGAATAAGTAGTGGGATAATTACTCACCGTACCGGAAAGGAGTCAATATGAGCCGACCACATGCCAGCCCGTCGCGACGACGCCGGGGCCCACTGAGCGCCATCGCCCTGTTGCTCGCGACGATCATGGCTACGGCGATGTTCACGTTCGTCGAGACCCCGACCGCCAGCGCCTGCTGCGTCGTGCCCGAGCATGCGATCATCGTGTGCCAGAGCGCCAGCTTCTACGGCAACTACAACTCCTCGACCGGACCGGTCGACTTCAAGCGCACGCTCTACTACGGGGACAAGGTCGGCCACACCCGTGGCGCGCATCCGGTCTACAACGGCTGGGCCGCGACGTTCGACTTCGGACCCAACGACTGGGGTTACGTCCGCTACGAGTGTCTGGGCGGGTGGGGATCGTGGTAGCCCGCCGGCTCCTGACCGCCGGCCTCAGCGCGCTCGCCCTCGCCGCCGCGGTGGTCGTCGCTCCTTCGTCCGCGCAGGCGGACGTGACCGTAGCCGCCTGCAGCAATGCCGTCGTGGGGTACCGCCAGGTGGTCTGCGCGCAAACGCTCGCGGTCCGCACGGCGCCCGGAGGCGCCTGGATGGGCGAGCTGACCCAGGGCCAGAGCTTCCAGGTCGAGCAGGTCAGCGGGAGCTGGGTCTACGGCTTCGCCTACGGCCACATCAACCGGCACGGCTGGGTGCAGAACGGCTGGTTCTACGCGCCCTGACATGGCCATGACCACGCTGCCCGGCGCCGGCGGCGCCGGGCAGCGCCGTCCCAGGGTGGAGTCAAACCCGGCACGCAGAAAGAAGTGCCGGTGGGCCGGTCGCGGCAGACTGAGCAGCGAATGCCGGCAAGAAGGGTGACGCATCTTGACCAGCGCGTTCAAACGCCTGCAGCTCTCCGCCGTGTGCGCCAACTTCGCCGACGGCATGTCGTTGGTCGCGTTTCCGCTTCTCGCCGCGGCCTTCACCTCTTCGCCGCTGGTCATCGGGTCGATCGCGGCGGCGCGGAGCCTGCCGTGGCTGCTGACGTCCATCCACGTCGGGGTGCTGATCGATCGCCGGGGCGCGGACCGGCTGCTCCTCGGGTCGAACACCATCAGGGTGGGCATCTTCCTCGCCCTGGCCATTCTCCTGCTGCTCCCGGCAAACGCGTTCCTGGTCGCCCTCGCGGTGGTCGCGTTCGCCGCCGGGGTGCTCGAGGTCGTGGCGGACAACAGCACGCAGACACTCCTGCCGAGCATCGTGCCGCAGGAACAACTGCCGGCGGCGAACGCGCGCATCCAGCTCATCGAGAACGCCGGGCTCAACCTGGCCGGGGCACCGGTGGCGAGCGCGTTGATGGGTGTGCACCCGGCCGCGCCATTGATCGCCATCGCCACGAAGTACTCGCTCGCGGCCGCGAGCCTGCGCAAGCTGCTCAGCGGAACCAGGACGCGGGTCAGGCCGGGCGAAGCCGTCGCCGTGCTGGCCGGCTGGACGCATATCCGCCGCTCCCGAGCGCTCTTCACGCTCGCCATGACCACCGCGCTGATCAACCTCGCGATGGCCGGCAGCGCGGCCATTCTGGTGCTGTACGTCGAGCAGCGGCTGCGGACGCCGACCTGGACCTACGGCCTGCTGCTCACCGCGTTCGCGCTGGGCACCTTCCTCGGCGCCGCCATCGTCCCCCGGATACTCGGCCGGACCTCCGAGACCTTCGTGCTGCGGTCCGTGCTGCTCGCGCTGCCGGCACCGATGTTGTTGATCGCATTGACCACGGACTTCTGGCCATCGGCGGCCGGCCAGCTCGGCTTCGGTGTCCTCGAGATCGCCTGGGGCATCGTCGCGGTGTCCTACCGGCAGGAGGTCGTCCCGGCCGGCCTGCTGGGCAGGGTCAACGCGATGTACCGCATGATGGCCTGGGGATCCGTCCCGATCGGCGCATTCCTCGCCGGCGTTTTCGCCGAGCTGATGGGGATCATGGGCGCATACCTCGCGCTCACCGCGATTCTGTGCACGGGATGGCTTGTGTCGCTGACGATCCGCCCGGAGATCCTGGACCGGGAACGGCGGCCGGCGCAGCCGGAGGGACAACCGGAACCGGAGCAGGAAGCGGCCTGAGCCGTCGCCCGTGGCGCGGCCACCATCGACGCGTGCCGGACGCCAACGACGACGACAACGACGACAACGACAACCGATAACGACGGCGGCGAGGTGACACGCTCTGCGCGCACCTCGCCGCCGGTATACCTGGGCCCCTAAGGTTGCTCGACTACCACCTGCTCGGCGAACCAGCCGGCGAATCGCCGCATGTCGTCGGACAGCGCGGCCTCGGTCTCGCCGGTCATGACCACCCGCGCCGCGCGGAAGTGCGACGCCGCCGTCGAGTCCGGAACGATCTGGCCGGGCGTCACCGACACCTGTGCGGCCACCACACCCGGCTGCCGCAGGAGATCCTCCAGCCCGGGGGCGGACACCACCCGGCCCGGGCGAGCCGGCAGCTGCACCCAGCCGTGCGGACGCGGGTCATGGGCCCGGTCCGGTTCGAGCCCGGACGGCCGGCCCAGGACCGCGCGCGCCCACTCGTCGTACAGGTCGACCGCGAACTTGGCGCGGGTCGTCTCCCACACCATCCCGCCACCGATACGTCCCGCGCACTCGCTGAACACGAGCTGGTCGCTCTGCTCGAACGCCTCCAGGTGGAACACCCCGTCGGCGTGTCCGAAAGCCTTGAGCGCGGCCGAGGTCAGCGCGTGCGCCCGGGCGTAGAGCGCCGGGCTCGTCCCGGGCTCGACGACGACCGAACCGACCAACGCGCCGTGCCGGATCTCGATGACGTTCTGCAGATACCGGGACACGGCGAGGAACGTGACCGCGCCGTCCCGCACGACACCGTCGACGTGCAGCTCGGCTCCGTCCACGAACTCCTCGACCAGCCACGGTCCGTCCTTGCCGGACTCGGTGATGGCCGTCCGCGCGCGGTCGAGCGACGCCTGGTCACGTACGCCGTAGGTCAGCGCCGTGCCCGCGCCGGCAAGTGGCTTCACCACAAAGGGAGCGCGCGTCGCGGCCAGGTCGAGCTCGGCGATGTCGACGACGGTGTGGCAGCGAGCCACAGCCAGCCCGGCATCCCTGACCAGTCCCTTTTGGACGAACTTGTCGCGCAGCGCCACAGCCGCCGGCACCGGGAAGCCCGCCTTGCCGTAGGCGTTCGCGACTACGGCAGCCGGGACGATGCACTCCTCGTACTCCGTGGACACGACATCGAACTCGGCGACGTCGATGCCGGCCCGCATGAGGCCGGCGACCACGTCGTCGACCCGCGTCGCGTCCGGGACGACGACCACCCGGCCGGTGAACCCGTGCTTGGCCGGAGCTTCCGCATCGTGCGCGCCGACCACGAACGTGGTGTCGCAGTCGTGCCGGGCGAGCGAGTCCGCCGCCTCGTTCCACCAGCCCAGGTACAGCACGGGTGTCCGGTGCTCAGTTCCCATCGGAGACCAGCTTCCGTAGCGCCGCGCGATCCGGCTCGCCCGCATGGCCGAGCGAGCGCCACACCGTGGCGGCGACGTCCGGCACGACCGCAGCGGCGATGACCGCGAAGCAGGCGAGGCTCGTGTGCTGGCCGGCACCGGGCGTCACCGCCTGGTCGAGCCACCGCTCGGTGCTCTGCCAGACCTTCGGCAGATCGATGTGGTCGAGCTCGAGCGCCTTCGCCTGGCTGTCCAGTGCCTCCTCGGCACGGCCGACCACCACCCCGTCGACCGTCCTGTCCACAGTAGACCTTGCGGTCGCCACGACCCGGTCGGCCTGGGCCGTCAAGGACTTCATGAACGCGGCCAGGTCCGAAAGGGACACGTCGACCTCGACATCCGGGGTGGCGATCGACGCCATGTACGCCCGCAGCCCGTCGCGGCTGAACCCGTCCAGGGCGGCCGCATCCTCCACCCAGATGCAATGCGGCCGGCTCGTCGACTGCTTCTGCCCGTCGAGCGTGTAGAACTCGCTCACCAGGTGGTGATCGAACGGCCGGTACCGCTCGGTGGCCAGCGCCAGCGCGGAGTTCTCGACGAGGAAGCCGCCCAGGTTGTCCGTGCCGTAGGCGAGGACCGTCACCACGTCGGAACCCTCTTCGAACGGATTCTGGTGAAGCCCCAGCTTCTCCTTGGTGATCTCGCCGAACGCGACCTGCTCGGCCAGCGTGATCAGCATCCGGTTGAAATACACCTGGCCGGGGACGCCGGTGCCGATGCCCCACGGCTCCGACGCCGTCCACCTGGCGAGGAAGTGCTCATCGGCAAGGAGCGCGGCGGCGATGTTGTCGACCCGGCCGCGCACGACATCGGGGAGCACGACCCCAGCCAGATACTCCCGCACCTCGCGGCTGCTCGTCCGGATGAAGTAGTTCGTGACCTCACGCCAGTCGAGGACGTCCGCCGGATCTGCCGCCCGCGCGTTGCGGATGTCGTCGGCCGACAGGTAAAGCCCGCAGGGGTCGCACGAGTACCCATGCATCTTCCGGCCGCACGCCGGACACTCACCGATCAGGAACCGCCCGGTGACCGGGCTGCCCGCGCGCCGGCTGTACGGGATCTTCTCGGTCACCGCCACCTTTCGCCCGGCCAGCACCGCGTCGAGCTCCATGGCGGTCTTCTCGATCAGATCCCGCCCTTCGCCGACGGAGGTGTCGAGGAAGACGTCGTAGTCGACGGCGACGTGTTCGAGATCCCGCTCGAGACCGTCGTAGTAGACCCGGCAGATCTCCTCCTCGCGCAGCCCCGCCTGCCGCGCGGCGTAGGTGATCGGGTTGTCGAAGGCGTCCACACTGAACAGCAGCGTGGCATCCGCACCGGCTCGCCGCGCGTGCCGCTTCAACACGTCGAGCTTCAGGAACTGGGCTCCCACGTGCCCGAGATGCAGCCGCCCGTTCGGCGTGGGAGCCGCCCCCGTCAGGAGATACCTCCCTCCGGCGCTCATTCGGTCCCAGCTTCCGCCCGCACCTCACCCAGCAGCTTCTCGGCCTCGTTGGCCCGCTCCTCGAGCGTGTCCGTCAGGTCCGCATACCTGCTCGCCAGCAGCCCGTCCGCGCCGATCAGCGGCCCCTCGGCCGTGCCCAGCCCGCTGAACAGGCGCGACGCGAACCGCTGCGTCGCCGTCCGCCGGTGCCCCAACGCGTCCAGGATCTTGTCGATCGTCACCGCGTGATCCCGCGGGTGCCACACGTACCGCTTCAACCGGAACCGCAGGTCCACCGGCCCGTTCTCCCACCACGCCGACCGGATCCCCAGCTCGTCCTCGGTGATCCCCGAGTAGTCCAGGGTGTTCTGCGTGTGCAGCCGCTCGTACCTCGTCAACAGCTCGCCCAGCGTCTCGTGCGTGCCCACCGGCTCACCATGCTGGGCGACGGTGTCGGTCGCCGGCATGACCTCCGGGTCCAGCCCCTGGCGTCCACGGTCGAGCGCGTGCAGGATCTGCGGCCGGTACGCCCACCACTCGGCCAGAATCACGTGTGCCAGGTTCTCCCGGATCGACCGCTCCCACGGCAACGGGGTCTCGTCCAGCACCGCGTCCGGCACCCCGACGAACAGCGACTGGAACTCCCGGTACGCGAACCGGTGCTGCGCCAGCAACCGGTGCGTGCTCGTCTGCACCGGCCCGTGCAGGGCCCGCTCCCGCTCGGCCTCCACACCGAAGTCGCACAGCTCCTGATACGCCTGCAGCACAACCTCACGCAGACAGTCGGAGTACCAGTGCCAGTCCCCCGGCCCCGGCCTGCCGATCCAGTCGCGCATCAGCACCGAGTCGGGCAGCTTCGCCACCACCTGGGCCAGCCGCTCGACGGCCCGCGCCAGGGGGCTCACCGTGGTCAGCAGCTGCCCGTCGAACGAGTCCGGGATCGCGCCACCCGACTTCGCCACCCCGAGCCACCGCGCCGCCTCGGCCACCGCGATCTTGTCGTTGGGGTGCTGCTCGACCGTCGCCGCGAACAACCCCATGGCCTCGCGGTACTTCTGCTTCCGCAGCGCCGCCTTCCCCCGCGCCACCAGCAACTGCGCCTCGAACAGCTCCGGCGTCAACCAGCCCGCCGTGTCATGGAACACCGACTGGTACCCCACCGACAGCCTCGTCCGCCGCGGCGCGCCGTTCCACTCGTGATACCGCGTGCCATCCGGGGCCAGCAGCTGAATCGTCGGCGACCAGATAAAGATGTGGTTGTTGATGATATCCGTGCTCGTCCGGTCCGGATTGGTCGTCTCCACCCGCACGGGCAATGTGTACTTCTCGATCTGCTCTGCTATCGCCGGATTCGAATAGATGCTCTGATCGTGATTGCCGCACCCCGAGCATTCGGGCGAATGAAGGTCCAGCAGGACCGGCTTGCCCTCGTCAGCCGATCGGGACAGCAACTGGGAAAACTCGTGCGCGCCATGCCACCGCACTGCCTGCGCCATCATGCACCCCTATGTCGATGAAAGCCAAGGTACGAGGAAGACGCTGCGGCACCGATTGTCCCGGCCGGATCTCCAGTACCCCCGCCATCGACAATGTCAGCCGAGCGCTCCCGCGATCGCAGCTCACTATTATCGCCGTCCACCACACCGGCATCTCCCAAAATGCCGAGATGTAGTCCGCGATGATCCCCGGCGGCGATCCCGGTCGACGATCCCCGCTCGACGATCTTCGTGCCGTCCCGGTCTGAGCATGTCCGGAGAAGACGAATATCCGCCGATGCGGTGTGCTTGGCGTGCGCGCGCATTGGTGATCGCGCATTGGTGGTGAGGGACGATGACGAAGGTCCGGGGCAACGACGGCGTCGGCAGGCAGCACCGGCCCAGCTACGTGGTCTTCGACGAACTCGACGAGAACGTCCTCCGGTTCCGCCCGGGAGCGAAGTGGCGTGTTCCCGGTCCCGGCGTGCTGCCGGCATGGATCGCCGACATGGATTTCCCGGTCGCGGAACCGGTCGTGGCGTCGTTGCGGCGGTATATCGAAATCGGCGACTTCGGTTACCCGGACTGGCCCGATGGCGCGAGCCCGCTGCGCGCGGCGTTCGCCTACCGCATGAAGGAACGCTACGGCTGGTGGCCCGAACCGGATCACGTCCGGGAGTTCACCGACGCCACGTACGCGATGCGCGCGATGCTGGAGCTGAGCACCACGCCCGGTGACGGTGTCGCCGTGCACACCCCGGGCTTCGGGCCGTTCGCCAGGACGATCGAGCGGCTCGGCCTGCGGCTGGTGCCTCTGCCGATGGTCGACACCAGGGACGGCTGGGTGTTCGACGCCGACGACTGCGCCCGGCGCATCGCCGAGGGCGACTGCCGGGTGCTGGTCCTCGTCAACCCGCACAACCCCACCGGCCGGGTGTTCACCCGGCCGGAACTGCTGGCGCTCGCCGAGGTCGCCGAGCGGCACGACCTGCTCGTGATCTCCGACGATCTGCACGCGGACCTCACCTACGCACCGCACCGCCACGTGCCGTTCGCCTCGCTCGATCCGGCCCTCGAAGCCCGGACGGTGACCATGTACGCGGCGAGCAAGGCGTTCAACCTGGCCGGCCTTCGCTGTGTGGTCGGGCACGTCGGCGACGCGACGCTGCGCCAGAAGCTGGCCGCGCAGCCCCCGGGGCCGAACGTCAACGTTCTCGGCATGCTGGCGAGCCTCGCCGCCTGGACCGAGGCGACCGGCTGGCTGGACAACGTCATCGACTACCTCGACACCAACCGGCGGATCGTCGCCAAGGCCGTCGCCGAGGGCCTGCCGCAGGTTCGCCACCACATGCCGGAGGCGACGTACCTGTCCTGGCTCGACTGCCGGGGGCTGGACTGCGGCCCGGATCCCGCGGCGTACTTCCGGGAGCAGGCCCAGGTCGAGCTCAATCCCGGCAGCAGCTACAACCCCGGCGGCGACGGCTTCGTGCGGCTCAACTTCGCCACCCCGACGCCGCTGCTGCGCGAAATCCTGGACCGCATGGCCGACGCGGTCGCGGCCTCGCTCCGGGCGGCGGGCTGACGATGCCGGATGACGACTCGAGCAGAAAGGAACCAGACATGACCGGCCCGTCCTTCAAACAGTTCTGCGGTATCGCGCGGGCATTCGAGATCATCGGCACACCGTGGGCGGCGATCATCGTCCGGGACCTGCTGCTGGGGCCGAAGCGACTCACCGACCTGGCGGAGACGCTGCCCCGGATGACCGCCGACGACCTGGACGCGCGGCTGGGCGAGCTCGAGGCGGCCGGTGTGGTCCGGCGGAGCGACCCGGGCCCCGACGCCGAGGTCGGCTACGAGCTGACCGACTACGGCAAGGACCTCGAGCCGATCCTGCTCCAGCTGGGCCGGTGGGGGGCGCGGTCGCTCGGCGACCCGCGCCCCGGCGACCTCTTCTCCCGGGACATGGCGATCCTGGCGCTGCGCTCGACCTTCCGGCCGGAGCGCGCACGCAACGTGCGGGCGAGTTTCGAAGTACGGTTCGGTGAGATGGTGGTCGGCGCCCGGGTCGACGACGGCGCCCTCACTGTCGAGGAGGGCGAGCTCCCCGACGCCGACCTGATCATCGATACGCCGGTGCTCAAGCACCTGATGGCCGCCGAGGTCACCCCGACCGACGCGCTGTGGCTCGGCCTGATCGAGCCGAAGGGCGATCCCAGCCGGCTCAGCACCTTCGTCGAGCTCTTCCACATCCCGGAGGCTCCGGAACTGCCGTCTCCCACGGGATGACGGCTGTCGACCGGCGGCCTGTCTGTCTCAAGTGGATTGACAGGCACCGGCGCGCCAACCCGGGATCCGGTCGGCGTTGGCGAGCCATGCCACGCCCTCGGGCGGACTTGGTTACCGAACCAGTTGGTAGAAGCGCCAGTAGTCGGTGTCGATCGGCAGTTCCCGTACTTCGGCGAAGCCGGCCTCGGTGGCGTAGCGGCGCAGCGTGGCCGGGCGCATGACTGTGCCCGTTGCCGCGGTGTCGGGGTCGCCCATCGCGCCCGGAAGGCAGCTGACCACGCTCCAGCCGTACTCGTAGCGCTCACGCTCCGATGCCGGCGCGGTGAACTCCTCAGCGCTCCGGGTGTCCGCGACGAGCACCGTGCCGGTGTCGGTCAGCAGGTCCCGCGCGGTGCGGAGCGTGGCCACCGGCCGGCTCATGTCGTGCAGCGCCTCGAAGATCGTCACCAGGTCGTACCGGTTCGCCGACGGGAGCAGCGCGGCGTCGGTGGCCGCGTAGTGCACCCGGTCGGCGACACCGGCCTGCTCGGCGCTGTGCCGCGCGGCGGCGATGGCGTCCTCGTCGAGGTCGAGGCCGTCGACGACGATCTTCGGGTAGGCCTGTGCCAGCGCGATGCTCGACCAGCCCATGCCGCACGCGAGGTCGGCGACCCTCGCCGGCGGGTCTGCCCGCAGCCGGGCGTCGACCTCGGGCACCGCCGGGAGCCAGTGGGAACCGAGCAGGTTGATGAACCGTGCGCGGTTCAGGTCCGCCCGCCCCTCCGGTTCCCACGGGATCGGCGGTGGCGCACCACCGTTCCGGTAGGCGTCGACCAGCGCCGCGAGCCCGCGTGCGATCCGCACCAGGTCGATGCTCACCGGGGTGCCGTACCGCAGGTCGTCCGCGTCGACGAGTACCGCACCGTGCTCTGCCGGCAACCGATAGCGCCGCGTGAGCGCGTCGGCTCGCGGGTCCTCGACCTCGACCATCTCGGTCGCCGCCTGGTGCTCGAGCCACTCCCGCACATACCGCTCGGCGACCCCGGCGCGCGCGGCCAGCTCGCCGGAGGTCACCGCCTCCCCGCCGGCGAGCGCGCGGTAGAGCCCCAGCCGTTCACCGAGATAGACCGCATACAGCTCAAGCGTCCCTGTCGCATTCCGGAACAGCCGGTCGGCCAGCGCATCTGTGTCCATGTCCGCCGGATCCTAATAAGGGCCGGGATGCCCGGGCCCGTTCGTATCCGGCCCGGCCGCCACGCCGAAGACGGACGGCGCCAGGGCGCTGCCGGAAAATCACCAATCGCTACCGCCACGTTGTGCGGTCGAGAGCGGAAGCCGGGACGATGGTGATCGTGAGCCGGCGAGCACGCACTGCCTGGGCCGTGGCCGCGGCGGTGGCCCTCATCGCGGTGGCCGGGATCCTCGTCGCGTTCGACGGAAGCGACGAGCCGAAGCCCGCCGCCCGCCGGTCCGCACCACCACCCACGACGACCACGTCCGCCGCACCACCCACGACGCCCACGCCGCGACCGGCGCCGGTGCCGCGGGGCACGCCGGTCCTGGCTATCAAGATCGACAACGTGGCGGACGCGCGTCCACAGACCGGTGTCGGCTCGGCGGACGTGGTCTACGTCGAGCCGGTCGAGGGCGGGCTGACCAGGCTGTTGGCGATCTACGCCGGTCGCCCGCCGCGGGTGGTCGGTCCGGTCCGCAGCGCCCGGCGAACCGACATCCAGCTCCTCGCCCAGTACGGCCGGCCGGTACTCGCCTACTCCGGCGCGGCGCCCGAGCTGCTGCCGTCCCTGCACCGGGCCCACCTCGTCAACGCCCCACCCGTACGGGCGCGTTCGGCGTTCCACCGCAACGGTGCCCGGCCCGCGCCGCACAACATGTACGTGCGGCCGGCGAACCTGCCGCGGGGCGCGCGGGCCCCGGCATGGCCGCCGCTGGCGATGGGCACCGCGCCCGGTGGTGGCCGGCCGACCTCGCGGCAGGACGTCGGTTTCCGGGCCGCCCACTACACGTTCACCTGGTCCGCCCACCGCCACCGCTGGCTCGTGTCGCTGGATGGCAGGCCGCTGATCTCCACCGAGTCCGGGCGGGTCACCGCGGCCACCGTGGTGATCCAGCGGGTCAAGCTGACCGCGCGCGAGCGGATCGAGGACGCCCGCGGTGCCGTCTCCCCGGTCGCCGCCACCGTCGGTCACGGCCGGGCGTTCGTGCTGCGCGACGGCCGCCGGTTCACCGGCACCTGGTCACGGCCGCGCCCGCGGGCACCCACGCGGTTCCACACGGTCGCCGGCCTCGACCTCCCGCTCGCCCGCGGGCCCGCCTGGGTGCTCCTCGTGCCGGCGTAGATCGCCCCGCCGGCCGCGCACCGCGAAGTCCCCCCGGTCGGGTGTGGGTGGCCGACGGCGAGTAGCGCGGAGCTACAGGGTGAAGGCGACCCCGCGCAGGATCAGCGCCAGGACGAACACCGCGGTGAACGCCAGGTCGATCGACAGCCCGCCGGCTCGCACCGGTCGCAGCACCCGTCGCACCGGTGCGATCACCGGTTCCGTGCCCGCATTGGCGATCACGCGGGCACGGCGCACCCACGGCGAGCCGCTGGACAGCAGTCCCGCCCAATCCAGCACCATTCGCGCGATCAACAACAGGATGAAGACGGTCAGCACGAATCCGAGCAGCGTTCCGATGATGCTCATGGCGAACTCCTCCGCAGCGGCGGCGTCGGCCGCTCTACCCCGCTCAACGATGCCGATCAGGTCGGAAGTGTCGCCTTCGCCGGGATTCTCAGCCGACTATCAGGGTCTGGCGCTTCCGCACCGGCCCGGCGGCGAGCGAGCCCCGAGCGACGGATGAGTCCGGCGAAAACCACCCGGTACAAATCCCGTGACCCTGCCCCTCGCGCATGCGTTCGCCCGCCTGATCCAAGTGGGAATGGTGCAGGCGCGGGCGACCATGGTGCACAGCGCCGACATCGCCGACGTGATGGTGCAGCTGCGCAGGCACCGGCCGACGTTCATCCTCGCCGTGCCGCGAGTATTCGAGAAGATGCACAGCCAGGCCCGGCAGCTGGCCGCCGCGGCGCGCCGCGGGTGGCTGTTCACCGTTGCCGACCGGGTGGCCGTGCGCTACAGCCATGCCCTCGATACCCCGCGCGGACCGAACGTGCTGTTGCGGCTGGCCCACGCCGCATGCGACCTGGTGGCGTACCGCAAGCTTCGGGCGGCGCTCGGCGGGCGGTGCCGGACGGCGATCGTCGGCGGAGCGCCGCTGGGCGCGCGCCTGGGACACTTCTTCCGCGGCGCGGGGATCACCGTCCTGGAGGGCTACGGACTGACCGAGACCTCACCGGCGCTGACGGTGAACCTGCCGGCGGCGCAACGCGTCGGCACCGTCGGCCGCCCCCTGCCCGGGGTGGAGATTCGCATCGCCGACGACGGCGAGATACAGGCGCGCGGCGACGTGGTCTTCCCGGGCTACTGGAACAACCCGGACGCCACCCGCGCGACATTCACCGCTGACGGCTGGTTGCGCACCGGTGACCTCGGCAGCCTCGACCCCGACGGGTTCATTCGGATCACGGGCCGCATGAAGGAGGTTCTCATCACCGCAGCGGGCAAGAACGTCACGCCCGCGCCCATCGAGGAGGCCATCCGGGAGCACCCGCTGGTCAGCCAATGCATGCTCGTCGGTGACGGCCGCCCGTACGTGGCTGCTCTGGTCACCATCGACCCGGACGCCTGGAACCGCTGGCGTTCCACCCACGGCCAGGCCGGGGCCCCGCTCACCGAGCAGCGAGACAACCCCGACCTGCGCAGCGAGATCGACTCCGCCATCAACCGGGCCAACCGGGCGGTATCGAGAGCGGAACAGGTCAAGACCTTCCGGATCCTGCCTCGCGACTTCACCGAGGCCGGCGGAGAACTCACCCCCACCCTCAAGATAAAGCGCAACGTCGTGGCCGAGCGATACACCGCCGACGTCGAGGCCCTCTACGCCGGCCGCTGACCCCGATCACCCCACGGAGGGTGCAGCCGCCGCACGACCACATCCTGCCCTTGGGCGAGATCTCTGCACTAGCGTGGACCGCGTGTCGTTGGCGATGACGGTTGAGGAACGCCAGGCCTTCCTGGCCCAGGTGCACGTCGCGGTCGTGGCGGTGGCCGGCGAGGGCGGCCGCGCGCCGCTGGCCGTCCCGGTCTGGTACGGCTACCACCCCGGCGGCGAGGTCAGCCTGATCACCGAGCGGGACAGCCGCAAGACCGCGCTGTTCCGGCGTGCCGGCCGGATCACCCTGTGCGTCCAGGGCACCGCACTCCCCTATCAGTACGCGTCAGCCGAGGGCCCGATCACCGCGATCGAGGACACCGTCACCGTCGAGCAACGCTGGGCCCTCGCCAGCCGCTACCTGGGCTCCGAGGGCGCCGACGCCTATATCGAAAGCGCCCCCGGCGCCACCGAACGCATGGTCCGCATCCTCATGCGTCCCGAGCACTGGCTGACCCGCGACTACACCAAGCTGTCCCGCTAGCCGTCAATGGCCCTGTAGTGCCCGCATCAGGCCTTTGCGCGTGCTGGAGTGCGAGCCAAAACCGAGACAATACTGGCCCGCGAGTACCGATACCACAATGTAGTCGAGTGTCGCGGGCACGCTACGAGCAGCGGACAGGAAGACGATTGGAAGAATACTCACAACGGCGGTAGACAAAGCGGCAGCCGCATCGCGCGACAACCGCCTACTATACCAAACAACCGTGCTCCGAAGCTCATCCGAATACCATCCTCCGTTGATGACGCTGCGCGCACGGAGAATGGAGAGCGCGGCGAAGACACCAAAACAAGAAGACACCACGTACCAGGAAGTTACCGTGGCCTGCGGGCTGGCCACGGCACTCACCTGATGCGCGAGCACGCCGAACAGAAAGAACTCGGTTACCGCGAGCAGCAACGGAAGCATGAGATCTGGCATCGCGGGCAGCCGCGCGGGAAGAAACGGCGCTCCGGTCACCGTGCCGGCGTAAGCAACAGCAATGGCGAGGAGACTCGTGCCCAGCATCATCCAGAGCAATACCGCGAAGGCGTGAAACGGCGAGGGCAGTCCCAGCAAACTGGCGGCAGCTACGCCCGCTACGGCGAGCGCCACGCTGACCACCATGTTGTGCAAGCCGACGTAATGATCAGTCAGATACGACTCGTGCTTGCCACGTAACCGAGCCACGTCCGTTTCAGTTACCACCAACGCGCTTCCCTCAGTGAAATGAGCACAGGGCAGGAACAACTCTTCCGGCTACCTTGTCGGTGACTCGGATACCGCCGTTACCCGCCCTCGAGAAGCCGTACCGCCGCGCAGGCCCGCAGCGTCACCCGCCGCCACGGCGTGGTGGCTCGAGACGCAGTGCTGCGCAAGCCGGCCGTCAGCTGTCCGGTCCATCTCCCGAGCCGCCCTGCCCATCAGCTTCGTCCTGGCCGTCGGCTACGACCGGCGGTGGGTTCCGGCGAGCACGCGGCTTCACACGATCGACGACCTGCGGACCGCCTGTCCGGCCTACCCGGAACGCCTCCAGCAGCCCGATGGCCAGCACCACGACCACGCCGACAATCCACACCCAGGCGGGAATCCCGCCCGAGTCGCTTGTGGACACCGGGTTCGGCTCCGCACCGGGCAACACCACACCGGGCAACACATGGGACCCCCCATGGGGCGCCGCGGGGTACGCCGTGGACGATGCGGAACTCGGCGACTTCGGCGTGCCATTCGACGGCGGCTTCGCCGCCGAGTTGGTGTCGGCGCTGATGAGCGTGAACGAGACGGTGCCGGTGACCGGGTCGCCGTCGCCGGAGATCATCTGGTAGGCGATCGTGTAGGGGCCGAGCGGTCCGCGTTGCCGCACCGGGGCGGTCACCACCGGCCCGGTGACCTTGGCCTTTCCCACGGTCCACGACGTGCCGTTCACGCCGGTGACCTTGATCGGGTTCGCGGAGAGCGTCACGGGCCTGTCGAACGCGAGCATGATCAGCTGAGGCGCGGCGAGTGATGCGCCCTCTCTGGGTGAGCTCCCGATCAGTTGGGGGGACGAGCTCCCGACCGGCTCGGCGCGCGCGAACGCGGGGGGCGCCGTGGCCACCACCGCCACCCCGCTGAGCAGCAGCGCGGCGGCGGCTCGTCGAATGCTCATCGCGGTGTCCTCCACAGTCGTCCGCGGTTGTGTGAGTTTCCGCCATCATGCCTCATGCGACCGCGCGGCTCGGACGGTCTGGCCAGCGCGGCCGCCACTGCCGCGGCCGCCGGTCGGCATGCTGATCGCCGTGCGCGTGCCGCGGGCGGGCCCGCTGTGGGAGCCGTGCCGCTCGACGTTACCCGGCCGGCGCGGGATCCTCCTGGTGTGCCGGTGTGGGGTGAGGTCGAGGGTCACCGCGCCTCGGCGTCGTGCGAGGCCATGAACTCCTCCATCTGGGTGAACGTGAGCAGCCGATCGACCACCGCCGCCGTGGACTCGCCCGCCAACTCCTCGAAGGCCTCGGTGATCGCGTGCGCGGCCGCGAGGAGGCCGGTCACCGGAGAGACGATCACCCCGAAGCCCAGCTCCACCAGCTCCGAGCGGGTCAGGTGTGGCGTCACCCCGCGCTCGACGATGTTGACGACGAGCGCGTGCCCGGCGAGCTCGTCCGCGACCCGCGCCAGCTCGTCCCTGCTCGACGGCGCCTCCACCCACAGGGCGTCGGCGCCGGCCTGCGCGTACACGCGAGCGCGCTCGATCGCCTTGCCCACCCCCTCGACCGGGCAGGCGTCCGTGCGCGCGATGACGAACAGGCCGCGACGCCGCGCCTGGCAGGCGACCCGGATCCGCTCGGCATGCTCCGCCACCGACACGATCGGTTCCTGGCCGGGGCGTGGCGGCCACGCCTTGTCCTCCAGGAGGATGCCCGCGGCGCCGGCACCCTCGAGCTCGCTCACCGCACGGCGCAGGTTGAGCGGCCCACCGTAGCCGGTATCCGCGTCCGCGATCACCGGGAGACCGGATGCCGTGCCCACTCGCGTGACCGCGTCCCGCATCTCGGTGTGACCGAGCAGGCCCAGGTCACGCAGACCGAGCTGGGTGGCGCTGACGCTGGCGCCGGACAGGAACAGGGCCTCGAAGCCGGCCCGCTTGGCGATGAGCGCCGACAGGGCGTCGTACACGCCCGGCACCACCAGCGCCCCGGCGGCGACGCGCGCACGCAGCCGCTCGCCGGGCGTCTCTTTCGGCTCCATGGTGTTCACGTCTGTTGAGCGAGGTCGCTCAGGCTGGGGTTTCCGAGTGCGGCCGCGACCGCGGCACGCAGGCGTTCGGGTTGTGGCTCGACGACGGCGTCCACGTAGCCATCCGGGCGCAGAACGACAGCCGAGCCCTCGATACCCAGCGCGGCGGACACCGGATCACCCGGCGGGCAGTGGACCGGCTCGACCGGCAGGTCGGCCAACTCGTCCACCAGCCGGTCGAAGCCTTCCTGGCCGGACGTCGCCACCAGCGCGACCAGCCGCGGTCCGTGGTCCGCTTGTGGGCGCTGCGCCGCCGGGCGCCCGACCAGCGGATGGCCACCACGGTGATAGTCGCCCTGCGTGGTGAAGCGGACGTCGTTGACATAGCGGCGCGCCCGCGAGCTGTAGACAGCGGCGCGGAGTGCCAGCGCCTTCCATGCGCGCTGCAGGGGCGTCGGCGGCATGATGAAGTCGGCGGTGCTCTGCGTCATCCGGAGGTTCACGAGGGCGGCGCCGCGGCGCTCCTCGTCGTAGGTGTCGAGCAGAGCGTCCGGCGCCTCGCCTGCCAGCACGAGCGCCAGCTTCCAGGTCAGGTTCACCACGTCCTCGACACCGGAGTTGAGCCCCCGTGCCCCGAAGGGCGCCATCAGATGCGCGGCGTCGCCGGCCAGGAACACGCGGCCGGCGCGGAAGTTTCCGACGATCTTCTGATGGAACCGCCAGTTGCTGAGGCACACCACCTCGTAGTCCTGGTCCTCCGCGAGCAGCGCCCGGATGCGGCGGTCGAGCTTCCCGGACGCCTCCTCCTCCTTGTAGTCGGTTCCCACGGGCACGTGATAGTCCATGCGCCATACGCCGTCCGGCTGGGGGTGCAGCCAGATGTGGTACCCCCGATTGCTCGGCGGGTCGAACCAGAACGACCGGCGTTTGGGCCCGGGAATATCGACCCGGACGTCCGCGAGAAGGAACTGACCGCTGCACGTCGTCCCCTCGAACGGCATGCCCAGCAGCTCGCGCACGGTGCTGTGGGCGCCATCGGTGGCGATCACGTACTCGGCATCGAACGTCCCGCGGGTCGTCGTGACGCGAACTCCACGATCGCTCTGATCGATCCCGGTGACCTCGGCCCCGAACTCGACCGCGGCGTGCGGCGAAGCGGAGATGCGATCCAGCAGGATGCGCTCGGTGTAAACCTGCTGCAGGTTCAGGAGCCTGGGAGTTCCTTCTTCCAGCGGGAAGTCCATGCGCCCGATCTCCCGGGTGCGGTAGTACGTACGCGAGCCCTCGAGACGGATGCCGCGATCGAGGATCTCCGTGCAGCCGAGGCGCGAGAAGGTCTCCAGGGTGTGGCGCGCGAGCACGACCGCTCGCGAGCCGTCGGGACGGAGCGCAGGCAGCTGCTCCAGTACCACCGACGAAACGCCATGGCGCGCCAACTCGAGGGCCGCTGTCATCCCGATCGGCCCCGCGCCGACGATCAGTACTCGCGGGCCGCGGCGGAGCGCTGCCTTACCTGGCTGCATGGCGTCGTCCTCCCTGAAGACCGGTGGCGCCGGCAGGGCCGGCGCCCGGGTGAACTTTCCTTTGTTGATCGACGCCCCCGGGGATTTCGAGGGCGATGCCGCCCCGCGCGCCTGCGGCGGCGGGAGTCAGAGGCGTTCGCCGGCTTTGGGCTCCGTTCACCGACAAGCCCGGCGGACTCGGTCCGTTCGCGGACCGGTTCGGGTTCGGCCTCGCGGCGCAGCGGTGTCCGCCGCGCGGCCTGTGTGGACTGCGCCAAGTGGTCGCCGTAGAACGGGACCGGTGAAGGACACATCGCGGCATGACCGAGAACGCTCACCGTGGATCCACCGCCGAGATCGCGACCCGTAATGTGCCGTTGGTCGTGAAATTCCCCTTTGGACTGGGAAGCTCGCGGTTGTCGCTCCGGAAACCCATGATCGAAAGGTCATCTCTCAGGTGCGTTCGTTCCATGTCGCGGCGCCCGCGGCTGCACCATCTGCCCTCCAGCGCGTTCGAAGTCAACGCCGTCGCCTGGCCGCAGTCGGCAGCCACCACACAGACACCAACCCGGGCTGTCGACACAAAGCCTCAGCCCCTCACGCAGTGGCGCGCGGCGCCACCATCCGCGTCGAGCTGATCCAGGTCGCGGGCCGCCTCACCCGCGCGGGTGGTGGACCGTGCTCAGCGCTGTCGGGGAGACTACCTGCGGGTTCGCGATCCCTCCTTGCGCATTCGCGCACGCATCTTGCGAATCGGCGCAACCCGGCCTGCGCGAAGTCAAATTAGTTAGCCTAACGTAAGATGCCTGTACTTTTCCGTACGAATGGCCGATCCGTAGCCGTCTGATGACTGCTAGTGTCGACATAGCTCTGTGAGTACTCACGAGTAGTTCTCGTATCCATAGGAGAACCCAGATGTCTCGTGCGGTGATCGAGCCGGCAGCGGTAGAGGTCGTCAGTACGGCGACGACCTCACCGGCCAACGGATTCGACCAGTGGGAACACCATACGCAGGAGACTTGTGGGACGTTGCAGGTTCTCCATGACTCCGATGGTTTCGCCTGCGGTCGCATCGTCACCGCCACGCTCGTCGACCTGCATGTCTCGGTGATCTCGGCCGACCCGCACACCGTCGTGCGGCAGCCGCGCGCGACCGGCGGCGAGCCGGGCCATGTCTACGTCACGACGCCGCTGCGTGGCTTCGCCGTGGTGAGCCAGGACGACCGCCAGGTAGCGGTGCCGCCCGGCGAGATCGTCACCTTCGACAGCAGCCGGCCGTACACGCTCACGATGCCGGAGCCCTTTCGGATGGTCACGGTTCGCGCCCAACACCAGTCGCTCGGCCTGACATCGGACTCCACTCGCGGCCTCGAGACCAACTCCTGGTCGAGCCTGACCGGAATCGGTGCGCTGGCCAGGCAAACGCTGGCCGCGCTCGGACAGCACCTCACGGTGTTCGACAAGGTGTCTCTCGCGCCGCTGCAGTCCACCGTCGTCGGTCTCGGCGCCACGCTGGGCGCCGAACAGCTGCGTGCCGCCGGCGATCCGCGACCCGACAGACGGACACTCATCGCGAACATCTGCCGAACCGCGCGGGAATGTCTCGCCGACAGCGAGCTCGACTCGGCCATGCTCGCCCGGCGGCACAGCATCTCGTTGCGCTCCCTGCAGCTGCTTTTCGCCGAACACGGCACAAGTCCGGCAAAATGGATCCGCGACGAACGGCTGCACCGGATACGCGCCGACCTGAGCGACCCGCGCCTCGCCCACCTCACCATCGCCATGATCGGAAAGCGGTGGGGCCTGGCCGACGCGTCCCAGGTCAGCCGGCTGTTCCGAGCGAAGTACGGCGTATCGCCGAGCCAGTACCGCAGGAACCCGGTCGCCGCCAGGACGTGAGCGGCCGGTGTCGGGCCGCGCCGCCGTGAGAACGAGCGCGACCACCGGCAAGCCGGTGGTCGCGTGCGGCACGATGCCGGCGTTCACCACCGCGACGCTCGGGCCGCCGTCCGCGTGGTGACCAGTACCGCCGGCCAGTCCTGAGTGACGGCCGGTTCGGCTGTTCGGCGTAAGCCGCCTTCGGTCGACTTCACCTGTCCACTCCTCCGTTGCGCAAATTCGCAATACCCATGCGCTTTTCGACCAGGACCGACACGTTCGAATGGATACTATCGGGCTGTCCGAATTGGAGCAGCGGGACCGGAAAACCGAAATCGCCAGTCGGGGAGATGACGGTGACCGTCGATCTGCGCGAGGCAACGCGCTCTTCGTCACCGGGGTACGCGTGATGACCACCTACCTCGATGAAGCGACGTGCTGCCGGCACGACGACCTCATGATCAATTCCCTGGCTTCGGTCTCGCTTGATTCTCCGCTGGTATCCGGGTGTCTTCGGCACCACTCGGCTTTTCTTGCCGATCTCCCGATCGGTGATCATGGCGTCGCCATCGGGGACCTGCCGGCCACCGGGGCCCAGCAACACGCTCGACCAGCTCGCCGTCGTCGTGGTGCTGCTCGCGGCAGGCTGAACCGACGCGGCACCAGCACCTCCAACGGTCGCAGCGTGGCGACGGGCCAACCGTCGTTGATCACCACTCGATGCAAGGAGCACACGTGAATCCATCGCACGACAGCGCCATTGCGGTCACCGAGGCCGGACCGACCGCGCGGCCGCTCGACATGGACGGGCTGTCCTGGATCCTGTTCGGACACGCGGCGTTCCAGTACCTCAACGCGGCTTCTGAGCTGAACCTGTTCGAGTTGCTCGAAGGGGGCCCGCTGACCAAGGAGGAGATTCGCACCGGGCTCGGCCTCGCTGAACGCGCCACCGACATCCTGCTGCTCGGCTGCACCTCGCTCGGGCTGCTGGAGAAGGAAGATGGCAGGTATCGGCTGGCGCAGGTGCTGTCGACGTTGCTGGCCACCCCTGACTGGAAGCGGTTCAAGGACGTCGTCGCCCTTGAGCAGTACGTGGTCTACGAGGGGCAGCTGGACTTCACGGAGTCGTTGCGTACCAACAAGAACGCCGGACTCCGCCGGGTTCGCGGCTCCGGCAGGGACCTCTACCACCGGCTGTCCGAGAACCCGCACATGGAGCAGGTGTTCTACCGCTACATGCGGTCGTGGTCGGAGATGGCCAACCCGCACCTGGTCGCCAACCTCGATCTCAGCCAGACCAAGCGGCTGCTCGACTGCGGAGGTGGTGACGCGGTCAACTCCATCGCGCTCGCCAAGGCGAACTCGCACCTCGAGGTCACGGTGTTCGAGATTCCCGCGACCCAGGTGATCGCCGAGAAGACGATCCGCGAAGCCGGCCTGTCCGAGCGGGTCTCCGTCCTCGCCGGCGACATGTTCGCCGACCCGTTCCCGACCGGGTTCGACTGCGTGTTGTTCGCACACCAGCTCGTGATCTGGACGCCGGAGGAGAACACCAAGCTGCTGCGCAAGGCATACGACGTGTTGCCGAAGGGTGGTCGAGTGGCGGTGTTCAACTCGATGTCCAACGACGAGGGTGACGGCCCCGTGGTCGCCGCGCTGGACAGCGTCTACTTCGCCGCGCTTCCCGCTGAGGGCGGGATGATCTACCCGTGGTCGGTGCACGAGCGCTGCATGCGCGATGCCGGCTTCCATTCGGTGGAGCGCATCGACTGGACCGAAGGCTGGACTCCGCACGGGTTGATCGTCGGAACCAAGTAACCAGGCCACGCGTGCGTGCTTCGCCCAGTCCCCGCGAAGCACCCACCGGCCCCCGGTCGGCCTGCCGATCTGGATACGTTGGGCCACCAGGACAGTGCGAGCCGTCTCCATGGGTGAACCACGGCGAGTGAAGTGTGCGCCTCTCGGCTGTTGTTCCGGGCCGCCCCTCTCGGTACTGTCGGGCGCTGCGACACAGAAGCAGGAATCCGTAGGAGGTATAAGGGATGTCGGGGCAACTTGACCCTTCACACATCATGCAAATCGGTATGGGCTTCTGGGCGTCGAAAACGCTCCTGTCCGCGGTCGAGCTCGAGCTGTTCACCAAGCT
The DNA here is from genome assembly GCF_036555685.1 of Actinophytocola sp. Classification (GTDB taxonomy): domain Bacteria; phylum Actinomycetota; class Actinomycetes; order Mycobacteriales; family Pseudonocardiaceae; genus Actinophytocola. The sequence goes on from NZ_DATBKY010000104.1 coordinate 42,296, forward strand.
GGGCGATGGAATGACCGCCGCGGAGCTGACCGAGGCGCTCGGGCTGCACGAAAACGCGGTGCCCGACTTCCCCGATGCGCTCGTCGCCCTCCAGCTACTCGACCGCGACGGTGACGGACCCGATGCCGTCTACCGCAACACCGAGGCGGGCGCGGTCTTCCTCGACAAGGCGAGCCCCGCCTACGTCGGCGGGATGCTCGAGATGTCCAACGCGCGGCTGTACCCGTTCTGGGCCGACCTCACCGAAGCTCTGCAGACCGCCAAGCCGCAGAACGAGGTCAAGCACAACGGCAAGCCGCTGTTCCACGAGCTCTACAACGACGAGGCCAGGCTCGAGCAGTTCATGAACGCGATGACCGGGCTCTCCGCGGGGCCGTTCAACGCGCTGGCGGAGAAGTTCGACTTCTCCCGGTACGGAAGCCTCTGCGACGTGGGCGGCGCGACCGGCCAGCTCTCGATCATCGTCGCCAACCGGCACCCCCACATGAAGTGCACCACCTTCGACCTGCCGGCCGTCGAGCCGATCGCCAACCGAACGATCGAAGCAGCCGGAGTGAGCGACCGGGTGCAGACGGCGGCTGGCGACTTCCTCGTCGACCCCCTTCCCCAGGCCGACGTCGTCACGATGGGGATGATCCTCCACGACTGGAACCTCGAGCGGAAGAAGCAGCTGATCAAGGCGGCCTACGACGCGCTGCCGGAGGGCGGGGCCTACATCGTCATCGAGAACATCATCGACGACGCCCGCCGCGAGAACGCGTTCGGCCTCCTCATGTCGCTCAACATGTTGCTCGAGTTCGGCGATGCGTTCGACTTCACGGGCGCGGACTTGGCCTCGTGGTGCAAGGAGGTGGGCTTCAAGGAGGTCGAGGTCCTTCCGCTCGCCGGTCCGGTAAGCGCCGGTATCGCGTACAAGTAGCGCGGGATCGCGCGCTCGTCGCGCAGACCTCCCGGTGATACGAGCGGGCGTCGCCACACATCCGGGCGGCGCCCGCATTCGTGCGGCGCGGGCGTTCCGGACCGTCCACACGCGAAGACCGCCGGGCTGTTCTACGACTACGTCCGGCGCGCGGGCGGTGTGGGACTCGGCTCGGCAGGCAGCCGCACGGTGTGGCCGACGGCGAACAGGCGGAGCCGGCCGCGGCTGACCGCACCCCACAGGCCCTGCGGAACGAACAACGTGATGGCGATGGCGACGGCGCCGAGCACGACGAGGTAGATGACGCCGAACTGCGCGAGCCATTCGCGGAGCACGTAGAACAGGACCGCCCCGACGATCGGGCCTTCGAGGGTGCCGACACCGCCGATGATGACCATGAAGATCATGTAGGCCGTCCATTGGACACTGTAGATACTGTCCGGCTGCACCCCGAGGGAACTGAGCGCGAGGATCGCACCGGCCGCGCCGCAGCCCGCGGCACTGACCACGAACACGATCCGCTTCACGCGGGTGACCTCGACGCCGTTGCTCGCCGCGGCGGTCGGCTCGTCGCGAATCGCCGTCAGTGCGATCCCCAGGCGGGAGCGGATCAGCAGGTACGTGGCGACCACCGCGACGGTCGCGAGGCCGAGCGCGAACCAGTACGTGTAGGCGATGCGCAGGTCGCGGTCGATGTCACTGAGGCTGCGGAGTGAGGTGCCCGCACCTGCTCCCAGGTCGTCCACCTGCACCGTGAGCAGCCGGACGACCTCGGCGATCACCCAGGTGCCGATCGCGAAGTACCCGCCCACCAACCGGAACGCGAGAAAGGACACCGGGATGGCGACCGCGGCGGCGACGACGGCGACGAGGGGTACCGCGAGGAACGCGTCGACGCCCAGCTGGTCGGCGAGGTAGACAAGGCCGTACGCGCCGATTCCGATGTACGCCTGCTGCCCGACGGAGACCATGCCGCCGTACCCGGCGAGCAGGTTCCACATGGTCGCCAGCACGACGAACACCAGCAGGTCGATGAACCGGAAGACCTGGCTGGGCACGATGACGTAGGGCAGCATCGCCAGCGCGACGACGCCCAGCGCGAGAAGCCCGCCACCCACTCTGGTCGACGTGGTGGCCCGCCGAATGGTCACGAGCTCGGTCATGCCGGGGCTCCCTTCGCGAGCAGCCCCCGCGGGCGGAGCGCCAGCACCAGGAGGAAGACGAGGTGCCCGGCCAGCACCTGCTGCGCGGGCTCGATCCAGGCGCCGACGTTTTGCGCCACGCCGAGCACGATTCCGCCGAGCAGGGTGCCCCACAGGCTCCCGAGCCCGCCGATGATCACCGCCTCGAACGCGAAGATGAGCAGGGTCGGGCCCGACGCCGGACTGAAGTTCGTCTGCACGCCGTTCAGGACGCCGGCCAGCCCGACCGTGGCGAACGCGATCGCGGCGGCGAGGGCGTACATGTTCCGGTTGTCCACGCCCATCAACCGTGCCGTCTCCTGGTCGTCGCTGGTGGCGCGCATCAGCCGGCCGAGCTGGGTACGGCGCAGGAACAGCGACAGCCCGACCAGCAGCGCCACCGCGATCGCGAACACCACCGCGGGAAAGTAGCCGATCGCGAGGTCGTACGTGAGCTGGAAGCTGCCGGTCTCGAAGCTGCCGATCTGCAGCCGGCGCTGGTCGGCGGAGAAGAGCTCCAGCAACAGGTTCTGCACCACGATCGACAACCCGAAGGTGACGAGCAGCGCGGGCAGCGGGCTCGCCACCACGGCGCGCTGCAGCAGGCCGCGCTGCAGCAGGTACCCGAACGCGGCCATACCGGGAACGACGATGAGCAGCGTGACCAACGGGGAGAGCGACGCGGAGTCGACGAGGACCAGGGCGAAGAAGGCGCCGAACACCGCGAAGTCGCCGTGCGCGAGGTTGACGATGCGCATCACCCCGAACATGAGCGAGAGCCCGGTGGCGAACAGCGCGTACATCCCGCCCAGCAAGACTCCTTGCACGACCGCGTTGACCAATGTCATGACACGACGCTCGGGAGCATTCCGAAGTACGCGTTCGCGACCTGGTCCCCGGTGACCTCCGAGACGGGCGCCTCGAGGGCCGTGCGGCCCTCGAGCAGACAGTGCACCCGGTCGGCGACGGCCATCGCCTGGTGCATGTCCTGCTCCACGACCAGGACGGTGGCGCCCGACGCGGTGATGGCCGGCAACGCCGCGTAGAGCTGCTTGACGACGATCGGAGCCAGCCCGAGAGAGACCTCGTCGAGCAGCAGCAGCCGCGGGTTGCTCATCAGCGCCCGGCCGATGGCCACCGCCTGCTGCTCACCACCGGAGAGCACGCTCGCCGGTCGCTTCCGCAGGGGGCGGAGCAAGGGGAACAGCTCGTACACGGACCGCCGGTTCCAGGGCCCCGGCCGCGCTCGGTGACCTCCGACGAGCAGGTTCTCCTCGACGGTGAGGGAGGCGAAGAGCCGGCGTCCCTCGGGCACGAGAGCGATGCCCATGCCGGCCCGCCGGTGCGCGGGGGCGCCGCGCAGGGACCTGCCGTCGTAGCGAACGTCGCCGGCGGTGATGGGCAGCATCCCGGTGATGGCCTTGAGCAACGTCGACTTGCCCGCGCCGTTGGCGCCGAGCACCGCCACGGTCTCGCCCTCGGCCACCGCGAGGCTGACGCCGAAGATCGCCTGGAGGTCGCCGTAGTGCACGTCGACACCGGCGAGGTCCAGCAGAGCCCCACCCGGCGCCTGGCCGGTCACCGAGCCACTTCCAGGTCCGGGTCGGTGCCGAGGTACACCTCGCGCACCGGCAGGCTGGTCATCACCTCGTGCGGGCCGCCCATCGCGAGCACGCGCCCCTCCGACAGGCACATCAGCCGGTCGACACCCGACAGCAGCGCGTGGACGACGTGCTCGATCCAGATCACGGCGATGCCCTCGTCCCGCAGTTCCCGCACGATGTCGATGAGTTCGGGGACCTCGTGCTCGGCCAACCCGCCCGCGATCTCGTCGAGCAGCATCAGGGCGGGCCGGCTGGCGAGCGCCCGGGCCAGTTCGAGCCGTTTGCGGTCGAGCAGTCGCAGCGTCCCGGCAGGTGCGTTGGCGTGTGCCAGCAGCCCGGTCCGCCGCAGAGCGGCCAGGGCGAAAGCGGCCGCCTCCCTGCGGCGCCGGCCGGCGAACGTGGCGCCGACCAGCGCGTTCTCGAACACGGTCATCTTCGCGAACGGCCGAGGGATCTGGTACGTACGGCCGATCCCGGCGCGGGCGCGGGCCGCCGCGCCCTGCCGGGTCACGTCGTGCCCACCCAGCCGGATGCCGCCCCGGTCAGGGGCGAGGACGCCGCTGATCAGGTCGAGCAGGGTGGACTTCCCGGCGCCGTTGGGTCCCACCACACCGAGAACCTCGCCGCCGGCCACGGAAAAGGACACGTCCTCGGCCACGACGACACTACCGAAACGTTTGCCCAGACCGACCACGTCCAGCAATGGTGTTCTCACCGAAGTGGCTCGACCTTACCGCCCAACGGGATCTCGGGATTCTGCTTGTTGCTGACGACGACCAACGAGTACGACTTGTCGACGTTCTGCCGCCACTGGCCGCCGACCAGCGGGGTCTTCGCGACGTTGGGCACCGGACCGCTCGTCCAGTCCAGCGGTCCGACCACGGTGTCGGTCTTCAGGTGGGACAGGGTCTTGATGAAGCCTTCCTTCGTCCCGTCAGACCGAGACAGGGTCGTTGCCGCGACCTCGAAGAGCGCGTGGACGAAGCCGACGAACTGGGTCCACTGCCTGCCGGTCTTCGCCGTGTACGCGTCGGCGAGCTGCTGCGCGGTCTGGCCGGTGAGCGAGCTGCTGTAGGGGTGCGACGGAGACCACCAGATCTCCATGCCGAGGTTGTTCCCGAGGTCGCCGAGCGCGTTGATGTTGGACGGGGTCAGCAAGGCCTTGCCGATGGTGACGAACTTCGGGCGGAAGCCCTGCTGGGCGGCCTGCTTCCAGAACGTCGTGAAGTCCGGCGGGATCGGGACCCCGGCGAGGATGTCCACCCCCTGCTCCTTGAAGGTGGAAATCTGCGCGGAGAAGTCCTGGGTGCCGTTTGCGTACCGACCCGCGTCGACGACCTTGTAGTTGTTCTTGGCGGCGACGGCCGGGAAGCCGGTCTTGGCGTCACTGAAGGCTTTGCCGTCGGGGTCGTTCGGGAACAGCTCGCCAACCTTCTTGTTGGTGTCGATCTCGTTCCACATGTCCGTGTAGACGGTCTCGAGGTCCTCCAGCCCGAAGAAGAAGTGGTACGTCCACTTGAAGGGCTTGTCCGGATTGCCCTTCCGCCCGAAGAAGTACGGCTGCCAGGGGGCGAGCGTCGAGATGACCGGGACGCCGTTGGCCTCGCCCTGGTCCGCGACGGGATTGGCGGTGTCTGGAGTGTGCCCGGTGAGAATCAGGTCGACGTGTTCGTTCAGGATCAGGTCGGCGGCGACGTCCGCGGCCCGCTTGGAGTCGGACTGGGTGTCCCGCACGAGGATCTCGACGGGACGCTGCTTCCCGGCGACGGTGATTCCGCCGACGGACTTGAAGTGCTCCCTGACCTGTTCGACCACGAAGTTGTCGCTCTCCCCGAACGACGCGAGCGCTCCGGTCTCCGGGCTCACGTACCCGATCTTGATCGGGCCACTGTCGGGACCGCCCTCCTCGCCTTTGACCTCGCCGCAGGCGGAGAGCACGAACGCGAGGACGGTGAGGAGGACAAGAGGTCGAAACCGTATGCGGGACAAGACATTCTCCAGGTAGGTGGATCAGGGGACCACGCCGACGATCAGCCGGCGCGGGCGGACATCCGCTGGTGCATCGCGTGCTCGACCAGCTTGATGAGAGTTTCCGTGGTGGACTCGCGGTTGCGTGCGTCGCAGGTGACGATCGGGACCGTCGGATCGATGGTGAGCGCGTCGCGCACGGCCTCGATCCGGTGGTGCAGCACCTGGTCGAAGCAGTTGATCGCCACGACGTAGGGCAGCTGGCGGTCCTCGAAGAAGTCGATCGACGCGAAGGCGTCCGCCAGGCGGCGGGTGTCGACGAGCACCACGGCGCCGATCGCGCCGCGCACGAGGTCGTCCCACATGAACCAGAAGCGGTGCTGACCCGGCGTACCGAACAGGTACAGGATCAGGTCGCTGTCCAGGGAGACGCGCCCGAAGTCCATCGCCACGGTGGTGGTGACCTTGTTCGGGGTG